>NZ_JBWKQZ010000016.1:0-171631 GCF_059419025.1 Cupriavidus sp. GW821-FHT07C08 | reverse complement strand
AGAAGGCCTGCGCTTCGCTATCCGTGAAGGCGGCCGTACCGTCGGCGCCGGCGTCGTGGCAAAGATCCTCGACTAAGCACTTCCTGGGACATGCCTGTCGGGCATGTCCCCATTCAACGGGCACGTTGCCCAATCGCTCTTTTAAGGAAATATCATGCAGAACCAGAAGATCCGTATCCGCCTGAAGGCTTTCGACTACCGCCTGATCGACCAGTCGGCTGCTGAAATCGTGGATACCGCCAAGCGTACCGGCGCGATCGTCAAGGGCCCGGTGCCCCTGCCGACCCGCATCCAGCGCTTCGACATCCTGCGTTCGCCGCACGTCAACAAGACCAGCCGCGATCAGTTCGAGATCCGCACGCACCAGCGCCTGATGGACATCGTCGACCCGACCGACAAGACGGTTGACGCGCTGATGAAGCTCGACCTGCCGGCAGGCGTGGACGTCGAGATCAAGGTGTAACCATGTTTTGGGCTGCGTTAGTGGCCTGATGCAGAAAAAGCGGCGAACCGGATGGTTCGCCGTTTTTGTTTCCGGCGGCGGCTCGCGGTGCCGCAGGTTTGCTCCCCTCTCATGCCGATACAGATCGGCGATCAGCCCGCCTCACGTCGTCGCAGCGTCTGCGCCGGACATTCCCCGAACGCGCGCCGGTATTCCGCGCTGAAGCGCCCCAGGTGCGCGAAGCCCCAGCGCAATGCAGCCGCGCTGACCGACGTCACTGACGCGTTGTTCAACAGGTCATGCCGCACCCGCTCCAGCCTTACCGTGCGCAGGTAGGCCATCGGCCCCGTACCACGATGCTCGCGGAAGCCCGCAAACAGGCTGCGTACGCTGACGCCGGCGACCTCCGCCAGCAAGGCCGGTGTCAGCTCCGCCGCGGCGTTTGCGTGAATGTACTCCTCCACCACTTTCACATGGCGCGGTGCCAGCGGCTTGCCGTGCTCGCGCAATGCATCCGACAGGCTGTGCGGCTGCCACGTCAGCAGCGTGCCGATCACCAGCTGTTCCAACTGGCAGGCGGTCAGCGGATGGCGCGCGGTCTCGGGCGCGGTCTCCAGCATCGCGGCGAGATAGCGCATCAGTTCGTACCAGGCGCCGCTGCGCCAGGCCATGCCGAGCGCGAAGCGCAGCGGCTGCTCGGGGCGCCGGCCCAGGTGGGCGGCGCAGACGCGTTCCAGCGCACTGCGTTCGATGCGCACGATCAGCTGGTCGTTGTCGGCGCTCCAGCGCATGGCCAGCGCATCGCTGGGCGTCAGCACCGAAGCGCAGTCGGGCGTGGAAACGATGTGCTGGTCGCCGCAGCGGATCTCGGCCTGTCCTTGCAGCGGCATCTGCACCAGCAGGAAGTCGCCGAGCGGGCCGGGGTCGATGGTGACGTCGGCGCCGTAGGCCAGGCGGTTGAACGAGACCGCGCCAAGCGGCGCATGATGCATGCGTGCCTGCAAGCGGGTGCCGCGTATCTCGAGCCGGTGCGGCTTGAACACGCGCCCGACGGCGGCGCGCGTCTCGGCCAGGTCGGTCGAGGCGAACACGCACCGGGCGGGATCGCCGAGCAGGGCGCTCGCCAGCGGTCCGGCGGCGGGGGGCAGCTGCATTGTCTCGCTCCTCTGGCGGGGCCGCGGCGCTGCCGGTGACCGTGCGCGCCGCTGGTTCCGGGGCCGGCCCGGCATGACGGCCGGGCACGGTTTCCCACGCGATCCACTATAGCGGATGGCCCCGCTGTCAGCGCTGCGGCGTTGACCGAGTCCGAAGTTTCCTGCACTAATCGGATAGCCGCTGCGTCCAGCGGCTAGTTTGCTGCGGTGCGGAGCCACCATCATGGAAGCCAGCACGGCAGTCCCACCAGATACCGGAAAGAGAACGACAAGGAGCGCAGGCCATGGGCCAGACCATCCAGATCCAGACCCCCGAAGGCAGTTTCAGCGGTTATCTCGCCACCCCGGCGGGAGGCAAGGGCCCGGGCATCGTGCTGTGCCAGGAGATCTTCGGCGTCAACGCGACCATGCGGCAGGTGGCGGACTACTACGCCGAGGAGGGCTATACGGTGCTGGTGCCCGACCTGTTCTGGCGCATCGCGCCCGGGATCGAGCTGACCGACCGCGGCGAGGACTTCCAGCGGGCGCTGGGCCTGTACCAGCAGTTCGACGAAGCCACGGGCGTGCAGGATGTGGGCGCCGCGCTTGAGGCACTGCGCGCGCGGCCGGAATGCGTTGGTCAGACCGGCGTGCTGGGCTTCTGCCTGGGCGGCAAGCTGGCCTACCTGGCGGCCTGCCGGCTGCCCGACGTGGCCTCCGCGGTGGCGTACTACGGCGTGGGCATCGAGCACGCGCTGGGCGAGGCCGCCAACGTGCGCGGCCGCCTGGTGCTGCATATCGCCGAGAAAGACGGATTCTGCCCGCCGCAGGCCCAGGTTGCGATCCGCGAAGCCCTGGCCGGGCGCGAGAACATCGAGGTCTACGTCTACGCCGGCGTAGACCATGCCTTTGCACGCACGGGCGGCGAGCACTTCGACAAGCCCTCGGCGCTGATGGCGCACCAGCGCTCGATAGCTGCGCTGCGCGGCGAGATGGGGCCGCATTACGATTTCTCTGCGCTGTGGGACAAGCACTGCGAGTATGAATTCGCCACCCGCGATGTCGACGCCACCATGGCGACGATGGTGCCGCAGCCCTATGTGAACCATATCCCGACCATGACCGGCGGCGTCTGCTACGCGCAGCTGCGGCGCTTCTACCAGCACCATTTCGTGCACAGCAATCCGCCCGACACCACGCTGATCCCGCTGTCGCGCACGGTCGGGGCCACGCAGATCGTCGACGAGATGCTGTTCTGCTTCACGCATACCTGCGAGATCGACTGGATGCTGCCCGGCGTGCCGCCCACCGGCAAGCGCGTGGAGATCCCGCTGATCGCCATCGTCAAGTTCCGCGGCGACAAGCTGTACCACGAGCATATCTACTGGGACCAGGCCAGCGTGCTGGTGCAGATCGGCAAGCTGGACCCGGCGGGTTTGCCGGTGGCGGGCGTGGAGACCGCGCGCAAGCTGCTGGACGAGACGCTGCCGTCGAACACGCTGATGGCGCGCTGGCAGCAGAGCGAAGGCAAGTAGGCAGCGCTGCGGCATCGATCCGGAACGGGCCCGCAGAGGCCCGCCCGCAACCATCGCCGGCGATTGCCGGCACAGGAGACAAGCATGAAAGGACTGCAGGGCAAGGTGGTCCTTGTCACCGGCGGCGCCACGCTGATCGGCGCCGGCGTGGCGCGGGCCTTTGTCGAGGCCGGCGCGCGCGTGGCGATCTTCGATATCGATGCCGCCAACGGCGAGCGCGTGGCCGCGGGGCTGGGAGCGAACGCGCTCTTCATCGCCACCGACATCACGCGCGACGAGCAGGTCCGCGATGCCGTGGCGCAGGTGGTGCAGCGCTTTGGCGGCGTGGACTGCCTGGTCAACCTGGCCAGCACCTATCTCGATGACGGCTTCCGTTCGAATCGTGCCGACTGGCTGGCGGCGCTCGACGTCAACGTGGTGTCGGGCGTGATGCTGGCGCAGGCGGTGCATCCGCACATGCGGGCGCGCGGCGGCGGTGCGATCGTCAATTTCACCAGTATCTCGGCCAACGTGGCGCAGACCGGGCGCTGGCTCTATCCGGTGTCGAAAGCCGCCATCGCGCAGCTGACACGCAGCATGGCGATGGACCTGGCGCCGGACCGCATCCGCGTCAACGCGGTGTCGCCGGGCTGGACCTGGTGCCGGCTGATGGACGAGGTCAGCGGCGGCAACCGCGCCCGCACCGATGCGGTGGCCGCGCCGTTCCACCTGCTGGGCCGCGTCGGCGAGCCCGATGAAGTAGCCCAGGTGGTGCTCTTCCTCTGTTCCGACCATGCCAGCTTCGTCACCGGTGCCGACTATGCCGTCGACGGCGGCTATTCCGCCATGGGGCCGGAGCAGAATGTGCCCGCCATCGGCAAGCTGGCCGGCTGAGCGCCGCCGAACGACCCTTCAGGAGAAAATCATGAGCCAACGCATCGCCATCGTCGGAGCCGGCCAGTCAGGCCTGCAAATGGCCCTCGGGCTGCAAGCCAACGGCTACCGGGTCACGTTGCTGTCCAACCGGACACCCGAGCAGATCCGCGGCGGCAAAGTCATGTCCAGCCAGTGCATGTTCGACTGCGCGCTGCAGGCCGAGCGCGAACTCGGGCTGAACTGGTGGGACGATGCCTGCCCGCCGGTGGAGGGCATCGGCCTGGCCGTGCCGCATCCCGAGCAGGCCGGTGCCCGCGCGATCGACTGGGCCGCGCCGCTGGACCGCCCGGCGCAGGCGGTGGACCAGCGCCTGAAGATGCCGGCGTGGATGGAGGCCTTCGTTGCACGCGGCGGCGACCTGCGCATTGCCGATGTCGGCCTGGACGAGCTGGAGGACCTGACCCGCGAGCATGACCTCGTGCTGCTGGCCGCCGGCAAGGGCGAGATCGTCAGCCGCTTCGAGCGCGATGCCTCCCGCAGCCCCTTCGACAAGCCGCAGCGCGCGCTGGCGCTGACCTATGTGACCGGCATGGAGCCGCGCACGCCGTTCTCGCGGGTTTGCTTCAACCTGATCCCGGGCGTGGGCGAGTACTTCGTCTTCCCCGCGCTGACGCTGTCCGGGCCGTGCGAGATCATGGTGTTCGAAGGTATCCCGGGCGGCCCGATGGACCGCTGGGCCGAGGCGGGCACGCCGGCGCAGCACCTGGCCGAAAGCCTGCGCATCCTGCAGACCTACCTGCCATTGGAGGCCGAGCGCTGCGAGCGGGTCGCGCTGACCGACGACAACGGCATCCTTGCCGGGCGCTTCGCGCCAACGGTGCGCAAGCCGGTGCTGACACTGCCATCCGGGCGGCTGGTGTTCGGAATGGCCGATGCCGTGGTGGTCAACGACCCGATCACGGGGCAGGGTTCGAACAACGCCGCCAAATGCAGCAAGATCTATCTCGATGCGATCCTGGCTCGCGGCGACCAGCCCTTCGACCAGGCCTGGATGGGGCGCACCTTTGACCAGTACTGGCAGTACGCGGGCGACGTGGTGGCGTGGACCAACTCGCTGCTGACCCCGCCGCCGCCGCATATCCTGGCGCTGCTGGGCGCAGCGGGCCAGGCGCCGGCACTGGCCGCGCGCATCGCCAACGGCTTCGACAATCCGCCGGACTACTTCCCGTGGTGGCTGGATCCGCAGGCATGCCACCAGCTGATCAACCAGTACGTCGCCGAGGCCACCTGACATGCACGCTGCCACGCCTGCCGCTTCCGTCCCTGATCCCCGCGAACTGCGCCGGGTTTGCGGCCGCTATGCCACCGGCGTGGCCGTCATCGGCGCCTGCGGGGCGCAGGGCCGGCCCGTCGGCCTGACCGTGAACTCGTTTGCCTCGCTGTCGCTGGCGCCGCCGCTGATCCTGTGGAGCCTGGCGATGCACTCGCCGAATGCGGGCCTGTTCGTGCCCGGCGCGCCTTTCGGTGTCAGCATCCTGCGCGCGGGCCATGGCGAACTGGCGCGCCGCTTCGCGACCCCGGCGGCGGACAAGTTCGCGGGCGTCGCCCACCGGCGCTGCGAGCGCGGCGTGCCCTACCTGGACGAGGCGCTGGCGACGCTGGCCTGCCGCGTGGAGCGGGCCGACCCGGTGGGCGATCACCTGCTGATCGTCGGCGCCGTCGAGGCGTTCGACGCGGGGGAGGGCGAACCGCTGGTATTCTATGGCGGCGATTTCGTGCGCATCGCCGCCTGAGCAGACCTCTCTGCATGCGCTTCACGGCGCTTTATCTGCCCGTCGTCGCCTCCACACCACACCCCAAGCCACGCAAGCGCCACTGCTGCGGCCTGCCTGCCTACAACACTGCAGGCGAATCCGCAATTCATATTGCCCTTTCCAAACCGCTGCGATATAGTGTAAGGCTACCCGTTTCCTCGGGTAGTGGGCTGGCCACTTTGGCCGCGCGCAGTCTTCTTTAGCGCAAGTCCACAGCAAACACAGTTTTCGTGTATCAATCAGCCCCGGCCAATCGCAGCTGGGAATGGAGCAAACCATGAGCCTTGGCCTTGTAGGTCGCAAGGTTGGCATGACCCGTATTTTCACGGACGACGGTGATTCGATTCCCGTTACCGTGGTCGAGGTCGGCGACAACCGCGTGACGCAAATCAAGACGGACGAGACCGACGGTTATACCGCGGTTCAAGTCACCTTCGGCGCACGACGCGCAAGCCGCGTTACCAAGCCGCTGGCGGGTCATCTCGCCAAAGCCGGCGTGGAAGCCGGCGAAATCATCCGCGAATTCCGTATCGATGCAGCCAAGGCTGCCGAACTGCAAGCTGGCGGTTCGCTGTCGGTCGACCTGTTCGAAGTCGGTCAGAAGATCGACGTGCAGGGCGTGTCGATCGGTAAGGGCTACGCCGGTACCATCAAGCGTTATCACTTCGCCTCCGGCCGTGCCACCCACGGTAACTCGCGCTCGCACAACGTGCCGGGCTCGATCGGTATGGCGCAGGATCCGGGCCGCGTGTTCCCGGGCAAGCGCATGACCGGTCACCTGGGCGATGTCACCCGCACCGTGCAGAACCTGGAAATCGCCAAGATCGACGCAGAGCGCAAGCTGCTGCTGGTCAAGGGTGCCATTCCCGGCTCCAAGGGCGGCAAGGTCATCGTCACCCCGGCCGTCAAGGCCAAAGCCAAAGCTTAAGGAGCGCATGTAATGGAACTCAAGCTCCTCCAGGACAATGGCCAGATCGGCGCGGGCGTTGACGCTTCGCCCGAAGTGTTCGGCCGTGACTACAACGAAGCCCTCGTTCACCAGATCGTCGTCGCTTACCAGGCCAACGCTCGCAGCGGTAACCGTAAGCAGAAGGATCGTGAAGAGGTCAAGCACACGACCAAGAAGCCGTGGCGCCAGAAGGGTACGGGCCGTGCTCGTGCCGGTATGTCTTCCTCGCCGCTGTGGCGCGGGGGCGGCCGTATCTTCCCGAATTCGCCGGAAGAGAACTTCACCCAGAAGGTCAACAAGAAGATGTTCCGTGCCGGCATGCGCTCGATTTACTCGCAGCTCGCACGTGAAGGCCGTATCAATGTGGTGGACGGTTTCACTGTCGACGCGCCCAAGACCAAGCTCTTGGCCGACAAGTTCAAGGCCATGGGCCTGGACTCGGTGCTGATCATCACCGACAGCCTCGACGAAAACCTCTACCTGGCTTCGCGCAACCTGCCGCACGTGGCAGTTGTCGAGCCGCGCCAGGCTGATCCGCTGTCGCTCGTGCACTACAAGAAGGTGCTGGTGACCAAGGCAGCCGTCGCGCAGATCGAGGAGTTGCTGAAATGACGCAAGTAGCCAAGAACGATCATCGTTTGATGCAGGTGCTGCTCGCGCCGGTGGTTTCCGAAAAGGCAACCCTGGTCGCCGACAAGAATGAACAAGTCGTGTTCGAAGTGGCCCGCGATGCCAACAAGGCAGAAGTGAAGGCCGCCGTCGAACTGCTGTTCAAGGTCGAGGTGCAGTCCGTTCAGATCCTGAACCAGAAGGGCAAGCAGAAGCGTTTTGGCCGTTTCATGGGGCGTCGCAACCACGTGAAGAAGGCCTACGTTTCGCTGAAGCCGGGTCAGGAAATCAATTTTGAAGCGGAGGCCAAGTAATCATGGCACTCGTCAAGACCAAGCCGACTTCCCCGGGTCGTCGCTCGATGGTGAAGGTGGTCAACAAGGACCTTCACAAGGGCGCCCCGCACGCTCCGCTGCTGGAAAAGCAATTCCAGAAGTCGGGCCGTAACAACAATGGTCATATCACCACCCGCCACAAGGGCGGTGGTCATAAGCACCACTACCGCGTGGTCGACTTCAAGCGTAACGACAAGGACGGCATCCCCGCCAAGGTCGAACGCCTGGAATACGATCCGAACCGCAGCGCCAATATTGCGCTGGTGCTGTTCGCCGACGGCGAGCGCCGCTACATCATCGCCACCAAGGGCATGGTTGCCGGTCAGCAACTGCTGAACGGCTCGGAAGCGCCGATCAAGGCCGGCAACAACCTGCCGATCCGCAACATTCCGGTCGGTACCACGATCAACAACGTGGAAATGCTGCCGGGCAAGGGTTCGCAGATCGCACGTGCTGCCGGCGGTTCCGCCGTGCTGCTGGCTCGTGAAGGCCTGTACGCCCAGGTTCGCCTGCGCTCCGGTGAAGTGCGCCGCGTGCACATCGAGTGCCGCGCCACCATCGGTGAAGTGGGCAACGAAGAGCACAGCCTGCGTGTCATCGGCAAGGCCGGTGCCACCCGCTGGCGCGGTATCCGCCCGACGGTGCGTGGTGTCGTGATGAACCCGGTGGATCACCCGCACGGTGGTGGTGAAGGCAAGACCGCCGCTGGTCGCGATCCGGTTTCGCCGTGGGGTACCCCGGCCAAGGGTTACCGTACCCGCAGCAACAAGCGCACGGACAGCATGATCGTCCAGAAGCGCCACAAGCGTTAATCGGTAGGTAGGAGCTAAAGATATGACTCGTTCCGCTAAAAAGGGTCCGTTCTGCGACGCCCACCTGCTGAAGAAGGTGGAAGTCGCCTCGAGCGGCAAGGACAAGAAGCCCATCAAGACTTGGTCGCGTCGCTCGACCATTCTGCCGGAGTTCATTGGCCTGACGATCGCCGTTCACAACGGCCGTCAACACGTGCCGGTGTACGTTACGGAAAACATGGTTGGCCACAAGCTCGGTGAATTTGCGATTACCCGCACGTTCAAGGGCCACGCGGCTGACAAGAAAGCGAAGAGGTAAGGTGCCATCATGGAAGTGAAAGCGATTCATCGCGGTGCCCGCATCTCCGCCCAGAAGACGCGCCTGGTCGCTGACCAGATCCGTGGTCTGCCGATCGAGCGCGCGCTCAATGTCCTGCAGTTCAGCCCGAAAAAGGCTGCCGGGATCGTGAAGAAGGTGGTCGAATCGGCCATCGCCAACGCTGAGCACAACGAAGGCGCCGACATCGACGAACTGAAGGTCAAATCGATCTTCGTCGACAAGGCAACCTCGCTCAAGCGCTTCACCGCACGGGCGAAGGGCCGCGGCAACCGCATCGAGAAACAAACCTGTCACATCACTGTGACGCTCGGCAACTAAGGAGTCACGATGGGACAGAAGATTCATCCGACTGGCTTCCGCCTGGCTGTCAGCCGTAACTGGGCTTCGCGCTGGTACGCCAGCAACACGAAGTTCGCCGGCATGCTGAAGGAAGACATCGAAGTTCGGGACTTCCTGAAGAAGAAGCTGAAGAACGCATCGGTTGGCCGCGTCGTGATCGAGCGCCCCGCCCGCAATGCACGCATCACCATTTACAGCTCGCGTCCGGGCGTGGTGATCGGCAAGAAGGGTGAGGACATCGAACTGCTCAAGGCTGAACTGCAGCGTCGCATGGGCGTGCCCGTGCACGTGAACATCGAGGAAATCCGCAAGCCGGAAACCGATGCTCAGCTGATCGCCGACTCGATCACCCAGCAGCTCGAGCGCCGCATCATGTTCCGCCGCGCCATGAAGCGCGCGATGCAGAACGCGATGCGCCTCGGTGCCCAGGGTATCAAGATCATGAGCGCCGGCCGTCTGAACGGTATCGAAATCGCACGTACCGAGTGGTACCGCGAAGGCCGTGTGCCCCTGCACACCCTGCGCGCCGACATCGACTATGGTTTCTCCGAAGCAGAAACCACCTACGGCATCATCGGTGTCAAGGTGTGGGTCTACAAGGGTGATCACCTCGGCCGCAACGACGCGCCGGTGGTGGAAGAGCCGCAAGACGACCGTCGTCGTCGCCCGGGTCGTCCGGAAGGCCGCCGCCGTGAAGGCGAAGGCCGCCCGGGTGGCAACCGTCGCGGTGGCGCCGGTGCAGGTGCCGGTCGCCGCGGTGCGCCTGGCGATGCGAAGAGTGGAGAATAACGATGCTGCAACCTAAGCGCAGAAAATACCGCAAGGAGCAGAAGGGCCGCAACACGGGTAAGGCTACCCGTGGTAACGCCGTGTCTTTCGGCGAATTCGGCCTGAAGGCCATGGGCCGTGGCCGCCTGACGGCTCGTCAGATCGAGTCGGCACGTCGTGCGATGACCCGCCACATCAAGCGTGGCGGCCGCATCTGGATCCGGATTTTCCCGGACAAGCCGATCTCGAAGAAGCCTGCCGAAGTCCGTATGGGTAACGGTAAGGGCAATCCGGAGTACTACGTGGCTGAAATCCAGCCGGGTAAGATGCTGTACGAAATGGATGGCGTGACCGAAGACCTGGCGCGTGAGGCGTTCCGCCTCGCAGCCGCCAAGCTGCCGATCGCCACCAATTTCGTGGTGCGCCAGGTCGGGACGTAAGGAGAGCAGGGATGAAAGCATCCGAACTTCGCGGCAAGGACGCCGCCGGGCTGAACCAGGAGCTCTCCGAGCTGCTGAAGGCCCAATTTAGCCTGCGCATGCAAAAGGCGACCCAACAGCTGCAGAACACCAGCCAGCTGAAGAAGGTTCGCAAGGACATCGCGCGTGTGCAAACCGTGCTGACTCAAAAGGCAAACGCGAAATGACTGAAGCTGCACAAACGGAAAAGTCGCTTCGCCGTACCCTGGTCGGCCGTGTCGTGAGCGACAAGATGGACAAGACCGTTACGGTCTTGGTGGAAAACCGCGTCAAGCATCCTCTGTACGGCAAGTACGTGCTGCGTTCGAAGAAGTACCACGCACACGACGAAGCCAACCAGTACAAGGAAGGCGACAAGGTCGAGATCCAGGAAGGCCGTCCGCTGTCGCGGACCAAGTCCTGGGTGGTTTCCCGGCTGGTAGAGGCTGCACGCGTCATCTAAGAACAACACGTTCTTAGCTTGACTTGCAAGTCCAGGATTATGTAGCTATAATCCTGGACTTCCGCTTTGTTGCGTTCGCCTTTGCAGTACCACCCGGGCGGGCCTGTGAAGCGAGCCAGGGCCGAGCGGCCTCAGCAAGTTGTTGAGATCGCCTGGTTCCTACCGACTTCAAAGTTGATCAACCCATACGGAGCTGGCGCAATGCCGGAGCCGACGGGACCAAGACTGACCGATGGGCGCTTTTTGCACCTGACGGATTAAGTTGGGAAGACAAACACCATGATTCAGACAGAAAGCCGGCTCGAAGTAGCCGATAACACTGGTGCGCGCGAAGTGCTGTGCATCAAGGTGCTGGGTGGCTCCAAGCGCCGCTACGCAAGCGTTGGCGACATCATCAAGGTGACCGTCAAGGACGCAGCGCCGCGCGGTCGCGTGAAGAAGGGCGACATCTACAACGCCGTCGTCGTGCGTACCGCCAAGGGCGTGCGCCGCGCTGACGGTTCGCTGATCAAGTTCGACGGCAACGCCGCCGTCCTGCTGAACAACAAGCTCGAGCCGATCGGCACCCGTATCTTCGGGCCGGTGACTCGTGAACTCCGTACCGAGCGCTTCATGAAGATCGTGTCGCTCGCTCCGGAAGTGCTGTAAGGAGCCGCCATGAACAAGATTCGCAAAGGCGACGAAGTCATTGTGCTGACCGGCAAGGACAAGGGCAAGCGCGGTACCGTGCAAGCCGTCCTGGGCGACAAGGTTGCGGTGCAAGGCGTGAACATCGCCAAGAAGCATGCCCGCCCGAACCCGATGCTGGGCACTACCGGTGGTGTGGTCGACAAGGTCATGCCCCTGCATATTTCCAACGTTGCGCTCGTGGATGCCAATGGCAAGCCGTCGCGCGTCGGCATCAAGGTGGAAGACGGCAAGCGTGTGCGCGTGCTGAAGACCACCGGCGCCGTCGTGGCAGCTTGATTCTGGGCACGTATAGGAGTTGAGCATGGCAGCACGTCTGCAAGAGTTTTACAAAGAACAGGTTGTGCCGAAACTGATCGAACAGTTCGGCTACAAGTCGGTCATGGAAGTGCCGCGCATCACCAAGATCACCCTGAACATGGGTCTTGGCGAAGCCATCAATGACAAGAAGATCATTGAGAACGCCGTGGGCGACCTGACCAAGATCGCCGGTCAGAAGCCGGTCGTGACGAAGGCCAAGAAGGCTATCGCCGGCTTCAAGATCCGTCAGGGCTACCCCATCGGTGCGATGGTGACCCTGCGCGGCGAGCGCATGTTCGAATTCCTCGATCGTTTCGTTACCGTGGCCCTGCCGCGCGTGCGTGACTTCCGTGGTGTGTCGGGCCGGTCGTTCGACGGTCGTGGCAACTACAACATCGGTGTGAAAGAGCAGATCATTTTCCCCGAAATCGAGTACGACAAGATCGACGCACTGCGTGGTCTGAACATCAGCATCACGACGACGGCAAAGAACGACGAGGAAGCCAAGGCACTCCTCGGTGCGTTCAAGTTCCCGTTCCGCAATTAAGGGGTAACCGTGGCTAAACTGGCTCTGATTGAACGTGAGAAGAAGCGCGCCAAGCTGGTGGCGAAGTATGCCGCCAAGCGCGCCAACCTCAAGGCCATTATTGACGACCAAGAAAAGTCGGAAGAAGAGCGTTACAGCGCGCGTCTCGAGCTGCAACAGCTCCCGCGCAACGCGAACCCGACTCGCCAGCGTAACCGCTGCGCGATCACCGGTCGTCCCCGCGGTACCTTCCGCAAGTTTGGCCTGGCGCGTAACAAGATCCGCGAAATCGCCTTCAAGGGCGAAATCCCGGGTCTGACGAAAGCCAGCTGGTAATTACGCACAGGCTACAGGAGAAACAGTATGAGCATGAGCGATCCTATCGCCGATATGCTGACGCGCATCCGCAACGCCCAGGGCGTGCAGAAAGCGTCGGTTGTCATGCCGTCGTCGAAGCTGAAAGTGGCAATCGCCAAGGTCCTGAAGGACGAAGGCTACATCGACGATTACGCCGTCCAGGAAGATGGCGGTAAGGCACAACTGAGCATCGGCCTGAAGTACTACGCCGGCCGTCCGGTCATCGAGCGCATTGAGCGCGTCTCGAAGCCCGGCCTGCGCGTGTACAAGGGCCGCAGCGACATCCCGCAAGTGATGAACGGCCTGGGTGTGGCGATCATTTCGACCCCGCAGGGTCTGATGACCGACCGCAAGGCTCGCGCCACTGGCGTGGGCGGCGAAGTTCTCTGCTACGTCGCTTAAGGAGAGAACCATGTCCCGTGTAGGTAAGGCTCCCATCGCGCTCCCCAAGGGCGCGGAAGTGAACGTGGCGGCTGGCGTGCTCTCCGTAAAGGGCCCGCTCGGTACGCTGTCGCAGCCGATTCACAGCCTGGTCAAGGTCAATGTCGAAAACGACACGCTGACCTTCAGCCCGGCTGACGAATCGCGTGAAGCAAACGCTCTGCAGGGCACGATGCGTGCTCTGGTGGCCAACATGGTCAAGGGCGTAACCACCGGTTTCGAGCGCAAGCTGAACCTCGTCGGCGTGGGCTATCGTGCCCAGCTGCAAGGCGCTGCGCTGAAGCTCCAGCTTGGTTTCTCGCACGACGTGATCCATGAGATGCCGGAAGGCGTGAAGGCGGAAACGCCGACGCAGACCGAGATCATCATCAAGGGTGCGGACAAGCAGAAAGTCGGTCAGGTTGCCGCGGAAGTCCGCGCGTACCGCCCGCCTGAGCCCTACAAGGGCAAGGGTGTGCGTTACTCGGACGAGCGCGTCATCCTGAAGGAAACCAAGAAGAAGTAAGGGGTGCAATGATGAACAAGAAAGACGCTCGTTTGCGCCGTGCACGTCAGACCCGCGCCAAGATCGCGGAGATGAAAGTCAATCGTCTGACCGTGTTCCGTACGAATTCGCATATTTACGCCCAGGTTTTCTCGGAGTGCGGCACCAAGGTGCTGGCTTCCGCGTCGACCGCAGAGGTGGAAGTGCGCAAGGAACTGGATGGCAAGGGCGCTACCGCCGCTGCCGCCACTGTGGTTGGCAAGCGCATCGCCGAAAAGGCGAAGGCTGCCGGCGTGGAAACCGTCGCGTTCGATCGCGCCGGCTTCCGTTTCCATGGCCGCGTTAAGGCCCTGGCAGACGCCGCCCGCGAAGCCGGCCTGAAGTTCTAAGCGCATAGAGAGAGATACGTCATGGCAAAGATGCAAGCAAAAGTCCAACAGGACGAACGCGACGACGGCCTCCGCGAGAAGATGATCTCGGTCAACCGCGTCACCAAGGTGGTGAAGGGTGGCCGGATTCTCGGTTTCGCTGCGCTGACCGTGGTTGGTGACGGCGATGGCCGCATCGGCATGGGCAAGGGCAAGGCTAAGGAAGTGCCGGTTGCTGTTCAGAAGGCAATGGACGAAGCCCGTCGCAAGATGGTCAAGGTCTCGCTGAAGAACGGCACGCTGCAACACGAAGTCGTTGGCAAGCACGGCGCCGCCAAGGTGCTGATGATGCCCGCCAAGGAAGGTACCGGCGTGATCGCCGGCGGCCCGATGCGCGCGATCTTCGAAGTGATGGGCGTCACCAACGTGGTGACCAAGTCGCACGGTTCCACCAACCCGTACAACATGGTTCGCGCCACGCTGGACGGCCTTCAGAAGATGAGCACGCCGGGCGAAATCGCCGCCAAGCGTGGCAAGTCGGTCGAAGACATCCTGGGTTAAGGTGAACGCAATGTCGCAGAAAACCGTAAAAGTGCAACTCGTGCGCAGCCTGATCGGCACGCGCGAGGATCATCGCGCCACTGTTCGTGGCCTGGGCCTGCGCCGCATCAACTCGGTGTCGGAGCTGCAGGACACGCCCGCTGTGCGCGGCATGATCAACAAGGTCTCGTACCTGGTCAAGGTTCTGGCCTGATACCGGGAACTCGGAGAGCAAGATGCAACTGAACAACCTGAAACCGGCCGCCGGTTCGAAGCACGCCAAGCGTCGCGTCGGCCGCGGTATCGGCTCCGGCCTGGGCAAGACTGCCGGTCGCGGCCACAAGGGTCAGAAGTCGCGTTCGGGCGGCTTCCACAAGGTGGGCTTCGAAGGCGGTCAAATGCCGCTGTATCGTCGTCTGCCCAAGCGCGGCTTCACCTCGCTGACCAAGGCGTTCAACGCCGAAGTCACGCTGCGTGACATCGAGCGCCTGGAAGCGGCCGAAGTCGACCTGCTGGTCCTGAAGCAAGCTGGCCTGGTGGGCGAGCTGGTCAAGAGCGCCAAGGTCATCAAGGCTGGCGAGCTGACCCGCAAGGTGACGATCAAGGGTCTGGGCGCCACCGCTGGCGCCAAGGCCGCGATCGAAGCCGCCGGCGGCCAGATCGCAGCCTGATACGGCATTTATCGCAGCATAGGCAGTCATAGTCGGAGCATCGTTTGGCCACGGCGAAACCCAATGCAAGCGCGCAAGCCAGGAACACGGCGAAGTACGGCGACCTCAAGCGCCGGCTGATGTTCCTGGTGCTGGCCCTGATCGTGTACCGCATCGGCGCTCATATTCCGGTGCCCGGTATCGATCCGGAGCAGCTTGCGAAGCTTTTCCAGAGTCAGTCAGGTGGCATCCTCGGGATGTTCAACCTGTTCTCGGGCGGGGCGCTGTCGCGCTTTACCGTCTTCGCGCTCGGCATCATGCCGTACATCTCGGCGTCGATCATCATGCAGTTGCTGACGATCGTGCTGCCGCAGCTGGAAGCGCTGAAGAAGGAAGGGCAGGCAGGGCAACGCAAGATCACGCAGTACACGCGCTACGGCACGGTGGTCCTGGCCACGTTCCAGGCGCTGTCGATTGCGGTGGCGCTGGAGTCGCAGCCTGGGCTGGTGCTGGATCCGGGCCTGATGTTCCGGGCCACGGCGGTGATTACGCTGGTGACCGGCACGATGTTCCTGATGTGGCTGGGTGAGCAGATCACCGAGCGTGGTCTGGGCAACGGCATCTCGATCATCATCTTTGGCGGTATCGCGGCGGGCCTGCCCAACGCGATCGGCGGACTGTTCGAACTGGTCCGCACGGGTTCCATGAGCATCATCGCGGCGATCTTCATCGTGGCGATCGTGATCGGTGTGACCTTCGCCGTGGTGTTTGTCGAGCGGGGCCAGCGCAAGATCCTGGTGAACTATGCCAAGCGTCAGGTCGGCAACAAGGTGTACGGCGGCCAGTCGTCGCACCTGCCGCTGAAGCTGAACATGGCAGGGGTGATTCCGCCGATCTTCGCATCGTCGATCATCCTGTTCCCGGCGACGATTGCAGGCTGGTTCACGTCCCAGTCGACGGGTGCGGTTGGCCGGTTCGTCAAGGACCTGGCTGCCACGCTGTCGCCGGGCCAGCCGGTCTACATCCTGCTGTACGCTGCTGCGATTGTATTTTTCTGCTTCTTCTATACGGCCCTGGTGTACAACAGCCGTGAAGTGGCAGACAACCTGAAGAAAAGCGGTGCCTTCATTCCGGGCATTCGTCCGGGCGAGCAGACGACGCGCTATATCGACAAGATTCTGGTGCGCCTGACGCTGGCTGGTGCGGTCTATATCACACTGGTCTGCCTGTTGCCGGAATTCCTGGTGCTGCGGTGGAACGTTCCGTTCTACTTTGGCGGAACCTCGCTGCTGATCATCGTGGTCGTCACGATGGACTTCATGGCTCAGGTTCAGTCTTACGTGATGTCGCAGCAATATGAGTCGCTGCTGAAGAAGGCGAATTTCAAGGGCAATCTGACCTTGCGCTGACTTCGGATCGGTACAGGCTAGGTATGGCAAAAGACGACGTCATCCAGATGCAGGGGGAGGTCCTGGAAAACCTGCCCAATGCGACGTTCCGGGTCAAGCTGGAGAATGGCCACGTAGTACTGGGCCATATCTCCGGCAAGATGCGAATGAACTACATCCGGATTCTTCCGGGTGACAAGGTGACGGTCGAGCTGACCCCATATGATCTGTCGCGCGCACGAATCGTCTTCCGGACGAAGTGAGCGAACAGGAATTGAAGGAAGAGGAAAATTATGAAAGTGCTGGCTTCTGTTAAGCGCATTTGCCGCAACTGCAAAATCATCAAGCGCAACGGTGTCGTGCGCGTGATCTGCTCGTCGGATCCCCGCCACAAGCAACGCCAAGGCTAATCGGAAAGAGGATTGACGAATGGCACGTATCGCAGGGGTTAACATCCCGAACCACAAGCACACCGAAATCGGCCTGACGGCCATTTATGGTGTCGGCCGCTCGCGCGCTCGCAAGATTTGCGAGGCCACCGGTGTACCGTTTGACAAGAAGGTCAAGGATCTGACCGACGCCGACCTGGAAAAGCTTCGTGACGAAGTGGGCAAGGTCACGGTCGAGGGTGACCTGCGTCGTGAAACCACGATGAACATCAAGCGTCTGATGGACCTTGGTTGCTATCGTGGCATGCGTCACCGCAAGGGCCTGCCCATGCGCGGCCAGCGTACCCGGACCAATGCCCGCACCCGCAAGGGTCCGCGCAAGGCCGGCGTGGCTCTGAAGAAGTAAAGCCGAAGGCAGAGGAAGAAACTAATGGCAAAAGGTCCGAATAACGCCGCTCGCGCGCGTAAAAAGGTCAAGAAGAACGTTGCCGACGGCATTGCGCACGTCCACGCCTCGTTCAACAACACCATCATCACGATCACCGACCGCCAGGGCAACGCCCTGTCGTGGGCGACCGCCGGTGGCCAGGGCTTCAAGGGTTCGCGCAAGTCGACCCCGTTCGCTGCCCAGGTCGCTGCCGAGAACGCCGGCCGCGTGGCGCAAGACCAGGGCATCAAGAACCTGGAAGTGCGCATCAAGGGCCCGGGCCCGGGTCGTGAATCGGCTGTCCGCGCGCTGAACGCGCTGGGCATCAAGATCGCGATCATCGAAGACGTCACGCCGATTCCGCACAACGGCTGCCGTCCGCCGAAGCGCCGCCGCATCTGAGCGTTGGTGTGTCCGGGCCCGGCGGGTTTACCTGCCGGATCCGGATATGGTAGTATCGCGCGCTGACCTGCTGCATTTTAATGCGGCAGGTTTTCGTTTTGCGTCGAGGGAATGTCTCTTACGGCACATTTCCATGCCGGCGCACTGAAAATGCTTGCAGCGTCGTTCCCGGCAACGGGACGCGCTTAATAAGCCCACCGTCCGTCACGGTCTCCCGGGTGCAGAAATGCACTGCGGAAGCACTGCGTTGGCGGACTCGCGGCGCGTCTTGAAGGCGTCGCGATCGATCAAAGGAAGACAACGTGGCACGTTATACCGGCCCGAAGGCCAAACTTTCCCGCCGTGAAGGCACCGACCTGTTCCTGAAGAGCGCCCGCCGCTCGCTCGCCGACAAGTGCAAGCTGGACAGCAAGCCCGGCCAGCACGGCCGTACCTCGGGTGCCCGCACCTCCGACTACGGCAACCAGCTGCGTGAAAAGCAGAAGGTCAAGCGCATCTACGGTGTGCTCGAGCGCCAGTTCCGCCGCTACTTCGCCGAAGCCGACCGCCGCAAGGGCAACACCGGCGAAAACCTGCTGCAACTGCTGGAATCGCGCCTGGACAACGTCGTGTACCGCATGGGCTTTGGCTCGACCCGCGCTGAAGCGCGCCAGCTGGTGTCGCACAAGGCGATCCTGGTGAACGGTCAGACCCTGAACGTGCCGTCGGCCCAGATCAAGTCTGGCGACGTCGTCACCATCCGCGAACAGTCGAAGAAGCAAGTCCGTATCGCTGAATCGCTGTCGCTGGCCGAGCAGTCGGGCTTCCCGACCTGGGTGGCGGTGGATTCGAAGAAGTTCGAAGGCACCTTCAAGCAAGTACCGGATCGCGCCGATATCTCGGGCGACATCAACGAAAGCCTGATCGTCGAACTGTACTCGCGTTAATCACGCGAGCGGAACGGCCCAGAGCTTGCGTTCGCCGCAAAGCTTCCCTTTCAGCCCGACGCGCTGTATGCGCGGTCGGGCTTCGCCCATCTCGCGATGGGATTTTCAGGTTCCAAACGTCAGCCTTATCGGTGTAACGAGCCGAGGGTATTGAAAAGGACAACCTAATGCAAACAGCACTCCTCAAGCCAAAAATCATCGCCGTCGAGCCTCTGGGCGACCATCACGCCAAAGTCGTGATGGAGCCGTTCGAGCGCGGCTACGGCCATACGCTCGGTAACGCCCTGCGTCGCGTGCTGCTGTCGTCGATGGTCGGCTATGCACCGACCGAAGTCACGATCGCTGGGGTGGTCCACGAGTATTCCACCATCGACGGCGTGCAGGAAGACGTCGTCAACCTGCTGCTCAACCTGAAGGGCGTGGTGTTCAAGCTGCACAACCGCGACGAAGTCACGGTGTCGCTGCGCAAGGATGGCGAAGGCGTGGTCACGGCTGCCGATATCGAACTGCCGCACGACGTCGAGATCATCAACCCGAACCACGTGATCGCCCATCTGTCCGCCGGCGGCAAGCTGGACATGCAGATCAAGGTCGAGCAAGGCCGCGGCTATGTGCCGGGCAACGTGCGCAAGTTCGGCGACGAGTCGGGCAAGGTCATCGGCCGCATCGTGCTGGACGCTTCGTTCTCGCCGGTGCGCCGCGTGTCGTACGCCGTTGAATCCGCTCGCGTGGAACAGCGTACCGACCTGGACAAGCTGGTGATGAACATCGAAACCGACGGCGTGATCTCGCCCGAGGAAGCGATCCGCCAGTCGGCCCGCATCCTGGTCGACCAGCTGTCCGTGTTCGCCGCGCTGGAAGGCACCGAGTCGGCAGCCGAAGCTGCATCGAGCCGCACGCCGCAGATCGATCCGATCCTGCTGCGCCCGGTCGACGACCTGGAGCTGACGGTGCGTTCGGCCAACTGCCTGAAGGCCGAAAACATCTACTACATCGGCGACCTGATCCAGCGTACCGAGAACGAACTGCTCAAGACCCCGAACCTGGGTCGCAAGTCGCTCAACGAGATCAAGGAAGTCCTCGCCTCGCGTGGCCTGACCCTCGGCATGAAGCTCGAGAACTGGCCGCCCGCAGGTCTGGAGAAGTAATTGTGGCGCGGGGCACTTGTCCCGCACCGCGGTAACCGCCCTGGCTTCGGCCGGGGCTCGTATGACTACCGGCCCGCGTCCAGCCGCATCGGACGATAGAAGAGCTGGTCAAACACTTAACTGAAAGGAATCATCATGCGTCACCGTCATGGTCTGCGGAAACTGAACCGCACCTCGTCGCACCGTCTCGCGATGCTGCGCAACATGTCCAACTCGCTGTTCCAGCACGAGCTGATCAAGACCACCGTGCCCAAGGCCAAGGAACTGCGCAAGGTTGTCGAGCCGCTGATCACGCTGGCCAAGAAGGACACCGTTGCCAACCGCCGCCTGGCTTTCGCCCGCCTGCGCGACCGCGACATGGTCACCAAGCTGTTCACCGAACTGGGCCCGCGCTACGCCACCCGTCCGGGCGGCTACACCCGCATCCTGAAGTTCGGCTTCCGTCAGGGCGACAACGCGCCGATGGCGCTGGTCGAACTGGTGGATCGCCCGGAAATCACCGAAGCCCCGGCTGAAGAAGCCGCGGAATAAGGTAGTTTCCCGCCCGCCGCTGCGGCGACGGGTTCGGGCACACCGCTTACAATCGAGCCAGGCTTCTGCCTGGCTCTTTTGTTTTTGGGCCGCCGCCGTGCCTGCCGCGAGGAGATGTCGATGCAAAGCCATGCCAGCCAGCCGGATGCCGGCGCCCCGGGCGATCCGGCCGAGGTGATCGTGGTGATCACCAATACCCCCGATGCCGAGACCGCGGCGCACCTGTCGCAGGTAGTGCTGCAGGCGCGCGCCGCCGCCTGCGTGAACCGCCTGGCGCCGGTCGAGTCCGAGTACTGGTGGCAGGGCAAGCTGGAGCGCGCGCAGGAGTGGCCACTGCTGATCAAGACCACGCGTGCACGCTACGCTGCGCTGGAGGCCGTGATCCGGCAACATCACCCCTATGACGTGCCGGAGCTCATCGCCTGGCCGGTGACGGCGGGTTACGCGCCGTACCTGGCCTGGGTCCGCAGCGAGACCGAGACCGCCGCAGCGCCGGCAAAGTAGGGGCAACGGCGCCCACAGCGCAGCAGCAGGTACGCAGGTAACCCCGGTTCAAGACAGACAGGAAACAGCGACATGAACATCGGTTTGGCACTTCCGGAGCGCGCGCGCGGGCAGGACTGGGCGCGGCATATTGCCGCAGCGCTGCTGGCGGCATTGGCCTGGGTGTGCCTGGCGGGCGGCGCGCATGCCGCCACCGAAGACGACTTCCTGCCGCCGGAGCAGGCCTTCCGCTTCGCCGCGAGCCAGCTTGACGACAAGACGGTCGAGGTGCGCTTCGAGGTTGCGCCCGGCTACTACATGTACCGCGAACGCTTCGCCTTTGCCGCGCAGCCCGCGGACGTAAAGCTGGGAACGCCGGTGTATCCGCACGGCAAGGTCAAGTTCGACGAGACCTTCGGCAAGGAGATGGAGACCTACCGCGACAGCGTGGTCATCCGTGTGCCGGTGGACGCGGCGCCGGCCGACGGCAAGTGGTCGCTGACGGTCACTTCGCAGGGCTGCGCCGACAAGGGCCTGTGCTATCCGCCGATGGAGAGCGTGTACAAGGTCGGCAGCAGCGGGCTGGCCGACCTGTTCGGCAAGCGCGGGCGCTCGGACGCGCCCGCGGCGGCGCTGGCGCCGGAGCCGGCCACGCCCGGCGCGGCGGCGGTGCTGCGCGCCGACGACAGCGACCGCATCGCCGGCGCGCTGGCGAGCCGCAACCTGGCCCTGATCGCGGCGCTGTTCTTCGGCCTGGGCCTGCTGCTGACGTTCACCCCCTGCGTGTTGCCGATGGTGCCGATCCTGTCCTCCATCGTGGTGGGCGAGCACGTCACGCGCGGCCGTGCGCTGCTGGTGTCGCTGGCCTACGTGCTGGGCATGGCTGTGGTGTACACCGCGGTCGGCGTGGCTGCCGGGCTGCTGGGCGAGGGCCTGTCGGCCGCGCTGCAGACACCGTGGGTGCTGGGCCTGTTCGCGGCGCTGATGGTGGCGCTGGCGCTCTCGATGTTCGGGCTGTACGAACTGCAACTGCCGCGGCGCTGGCAGACCCGCCTGACAGAATCGTCGAACCGACGCCAAGGCGGCCAGGTGGCGGGTGCGGCGGCGATGGGCGCGATCTCGGCGCTGATCGTCGGACCCTGCGTCACCGCGCCGCTGGCCGGGGCGCTGGCCTATATCGCGCAATCCCGCGATGCCGTGATCGGCGGTGCGGCGCTGTTCGCCATGGCGCTCGGCATGGGCGTGCCGCTGGTGCTGGTGGGCGTGGGCGCGGGCAACCTGCTGCCGCGGGCCGGGCGCTGGATGGAGGTCACCAAGCGCTTCTTCGGCTTCCTGCTGCTGGGCGTGGCGCTGTGGATGCTGGGGCCGGTGCTGCCGGCCTGGGCCTCGATGCTGGCGCTGGCGGCGCTGCTGCTGGTGGCGGCGGTATTCCTGGGCGCCTTTGACGGCCTGGGCCCGGATCCGCGCAACCTGGCGCGGGTGGGCAAGGGCGTGGGCGTGCTGTTTGCGATCGCAGCGGCGATCGTGCTGATTGGCGTGGCCTCGGGCGGGCGCGATCCGCTGCAGCCGTTGTCGCACCTGAGCGTGGCACGCAGTGGCGCAGGAGCCTCTTCTGGCGCGCAGACGGTGCGCTTCGAGCGCGTGCGCAGCGTGGCCGAACTCGATGCCCGCGTGGCGCAGGCCGCGGCCGCAGGCAAGCCGGTGCTGCTGGATTTCTACGCCGACTGGTGCGTCAGCTGCAAGGAAATGGAGCGCATGACCTTCGTCGATCCGCGCGTGCGCGCGCGGCTGTCGGAGATCGTGCTGCTGCAGGCGGACGTGACCGCCAACAATGCCGACGACAAGGCGCTGCTCAAGCGCTTCGGCCTGTTCGGGCCGCCCGGCATCATCCTGTTTGGCCCGGATGGCCGCGAGCGCCCGGTGCGCGTGATCGGCTACCAGTCGGCCAACCGCTTCCTGGAAAGCCTGGAGCGGGCCTTCGGCACGCGTACCAGTACCTGAGGCGTACCTGGCGCTGCGCTGCGGGGCTACCGTTCCAGCCGCCGCCCCAGCGCCCACAGCGCGGCCAGCCCCAGCGCCACGGCGCCCATCAGGCCGATCGACCACCAGAACCCGTCCGGCTCGCGCAGCCAGGGCATGCGGTCGAAGTTCATGCCGAAGACGCCGGTGATCAGCGTTAGCGGCATGAACAGCGCCGTGATCAGCGTCAGCGTGCGCATGGTGCGGTTGGTCCGGTGCGCCACCGCCGAGAAGTGGATCTGCACCGCCGACTCGATCGAATCCTCCAGGCGCCTGGCGTGCGCCAGCACGCGCTGGATATGCTCCATCACGTCGTTGATGCGCACCAGCAGCACCTCGTCGCGTCCCGGCGCATTGGCCGCGCCGCCGGGCTGGTCGCTGCTGTAGCGGTTATCGAGCAGGCTGTCACGGAATTCCTGCAGCGCGTCGCGTTGCTCTTCGCTCAGGTGTTCCAGCTTGCGCAGCTGGATGCGGGCATCCAGCAGTCCCTCCCAGCTTGAAAAACTGCGGCGCGAATTGAGCAGCGCGCGCTGCCAGCGGTCGAGCTGGCGCGTCAGCGGCGCGCGCAGTTCCAGGTAGCGGTCGACCATCGCATTGAGCAGGCGCAGCATCAGGTCCTCGGGCCGGCTGGGCGGGCGCACGCCGTGCAGCAGCGGCTGGCCGTTGCGCACGGGCGTGGCCTGCGGGCGCGGTGCCTGGCACAGCTCCAGCAGGCGCTGGCGCACCTGGTCGACCGTGCGCGACTGCCCCGAGCGCACCGTGACCAGCACCGTGTCGAACATGAAGAACGTGACCGGCTGTGTGTCGATTCTGGCCAGTGCCGGGAGGAAGCCGGGCGGATAGCGCTTCTGGCGGGCGGCGGTCTCGGCAGCAGGCGGCTTCGCCGTGCCGGCCGCGGGATCCTGCGGCTCGGCCTCGGCGATGGCGCGGCTGGTCTCGAAGGTCAGCTTGCGGAAGATCACCATGTCGTACGCATTGGTCGTATCGAAATACGACGGATGCGCGGCATTGGTGGCGTCGGTCAGGTGCAGGTCCAGGATCGGCGCGCCGGCAAGCTGGCGCACGCTCTCGCGCCAGGCATCCGGCGCGGCGGTGACTTCCTCGGTGGAAAAGTCCGCCCAGACGAAGAGCGCGGCGGCATTGCCGTTGAGGAAGTTGCCCGCCTCGGTGAGCGAGGCGAGCGGGTGTACCTGGCTGGCCGAGAAGCCTAGCAGTTCCATAGGCGCTCTGTCCGTTGGCCGCTCAGGCTGTCAGCAGCCGCGCGGCGTCGCGCGCGAAATAGGTCAGGATGCCGTCGGCGCCGGCGCGGCGGAAGGCCAGCAGCGATTCCATCATCACCTTGTCGTGGTCCAGCCAGCCGTTCTGCGCGGCGGCCTTGAGCATCGCGTATTCGCCGCTGACCTGGTAGACGTAGGTGGGGAAGCGGAACTCGTCCTTCACGCGGCGCACGATGTCCAGGTACGGCATGCCGGGCTTGACCATCACCATGTCGGCGCCTTCCAGGATGTCCTGCGCCACTTCGCGCAGGGCTTCGTCAGTATTGGCCGGATCCATCTGGTAGGTCATCTTGTTGCCCTTGCCCAGGTTGGCGGCCGAGCCCACCGCGTCGCGGAAGGGGCCGTAGAACGCCGACGCATACTTGGCCGAGTACGCCATGATGCGCGTATGGATATGTCCGTTGTCTTCCAGCGCCGTGCGCACCGCGCCGATGCGGCCATCCATCATGTCGGACGGAGCCACGATGTCGACACCGGCTTCGGCCTGTGCCAGTGCCTGGCGCACCAGGATCTCGACGGTCACATCGTTGATGACGTAGCCGTTGTCGTCCAGCACGCCGTCCTGGCCGTGGCTCGTGTACGGGTCGAGCGCCACGTCGCAGAGCACGCCGAGCTCGGGGAAGCGGTCCTTGAGCGCGCGCACGGCACGCGGCACCAGGCCCTCGGGGTTGGTGGCCTCGATGCCGTCCGGCGTCTTCAGCGACGGGTCGATCACCGGGAACAGCGCGATCACTGGGATGCCCAGCTTGACGCAGTCTTCGGCCACCGGCATCAGCAGGTCGACCGACACGCGCTCGACGCCCGGCATCGACGCCACCGCCTGGCGCTGGTTCTGGCCGTCGAGGATGAAGACGGGGTAGATCAGGTTGTCCGGGGACAGGCGATGCTCGCGCAACATGCGGCGGGAGAAATCATCGCGGCGCATGCGGCGCGGGCGGTATTCGGGGAAGGTGGACATGGCGGGCGTCTTGACTGTAGGGCTGGACAGGAAAGCGGGCCGGCAAGCACGGCGCGCGCGGCAAAGCGCGGTCCAAGGCGGCTGGCCGAAGAAAAACTAAACTTTTGAGCGTGCCCGCTATCATACTCGCGGACACTTTGCGTTGCGCCCTGCGTGGCGCGGTGTCCCCCGCTACTCCTCCCTGAGCGGGTACCCGCCCCTGCGGCGGGAAAGTTTGTCCCCGTTGCTTGCAGCGGGGCTTTTTTTTGTGTGCTGACCTGGTGATTACACCGCCGGGTCGGCAGCAGGCGGCTCGCTCTTCTCCGCTGCGGACTTGGCTTCGGCCTTCTGCGCTTCCGGCAGGTTCAGCCAGCCGGCGATCACGCCCTGCGCCTCTTCGATGCCCCGGCGCTTCAGGCTGGAGAAGAGCTGTGCCGTCATGGGCACCGGCGTTTCCATCTGCTCGGCGTAGCCCTGCAGCATCTTGCGGGTCTCGCGCAGCGCCTTGGCGTTGTCGCTGTTGGTGAGCTTGTCGGCCTTGGTCAGCAGCACGTGGATGGGGCGCCCCGTCGGCAGGAACCACTCCACCATCTGGCAATCGAGATCCGTGAACGGACGGCGCGCGTCCATCATCAGGATCAGGCCGGACAGTTGCTGGCGCGTCTGTACATAGTCGCTCAGCAGCCCCTGCCAGTGGTACTTGGCCGTGCCCGAGACCTCGGCATAGCCGTAGCCGGGCAGGTCGACCAGGAAGGCGAGCGGGTCGGGCGCCTTGACCGGCGCCACCGAGAAATAGTTGATGTGCTGCGTGCGCCCGGGGGTGCGCGACGAGAACGCCAGCCGCTTCTGGTTGCACAGGATGTTGATGGCCGTGGACTTGCCGGCGTTGGAGCGGCCGGCGAACGCCACCTCCGGCACGGCCGTGGCGGGCAGGTCGCGCAGATGGTTCACGGTGATGAAGAAGCGGGCCTGGTGAAGAAGGGACATGCGCTAGAGCGGTGGGGCGGGCCGCGGAGGCTGTGCGCATTGCGCATGCCGGGGCCGGGGTCTCGCCAGGGTGGGATGGCTGGCGGCCTGGGCCGCCCGCCGGGGTTGATCTGGCGCAGCCCGAAAGGGGCATGACAAGGCGCAAGGCATCAATCCGGCACATAAGTTATTGTACAATACGCCGGTTAACGGTCTCCTGAACGGGTGACGCGTGGCATCCATGGCCGCGTGCCTTGGCTGCCGTCGTCCGGGCGGGGAGCCTAGTGTGTCGTTCCATCGTGGGCAGGGCCTTGCCCCGCATTGCGCGTTGCACCGGAGGGTGCGGCGGCGGCGGGAGCGGGCTGGCGGGGTCTGCCGCCACGGCCAGCGCTTTGCGGATCGGTCAGCCGCGCGCGGGTCGCCACGATACCAGCCTTTGCACCGGCGCGTCCTCACCGCCGGCAAAGCGCCGGGCCGGCACGCATCACGGTATCCAAAACAATTCAGAGAAGGTGTGCGAATGAACCGCATTGCGAAGATTCTGGGTGTCCTGGCTTTGGCCGTTCCTGCCGCCGCCCTTTCCGGAATGGCATCTGCCGCAGAGCAGGCCGCCGCAAAGGCTGACCCGGCCAAGGGTGAAACGCTGTACACGCAAGGTGCCCCCGACCGCAATGTGCCCGCCTGCCTGAGCTGCCACGGCGCCGCCGGCAACAGCGCCGCGGCCGCCAACCCGAAGCTGGCCGCCCAGCATCCTGAATATGTCCACAAGCAGCTGGCCGACTTCAAGTCCAAGGCACGCAACAACGCGATCATGGTGCCGATGGCGTCGGTGCTGACCGATGAGGAAATGCGCAACGTCGGCGCCTACCTGGCCAAGCAGTCGCTCAAGCCGGCCACCGCCAAGAACAAGGACACCATCGAAGCCGGCCAGAAGATCTACCGCGGCGGCATCGCTGCCAAGGGCGTGCCCGCCTGCGCCGCCTGCCACGGTCCTACTGCCGCCGGCATCCCCGCCCAGTACCCGCGCATCGGCGGCCAGTGGGCGGACTATACCGAAGCACAACTGGTGGCATTCCGCCAGGGCACCCGCAAGAACAACCCGGTCATGACGACCATCGCCGCCAAGATGTCGGATGCCGAGATCAAGGCGGTGGCGGATTACGTCGCCGGCGTTCGATAACGATTCCGCGACTCCGCTGGCGCCCGCCAGGCGCCGGCGCGTTGGTCTGGCGGCCCCCGTTCCGGCGGGTGTGCCGCGGCATGCAACCGAACGCGCCTGTCACAATCGAAAAGGGTGGCCTGCTTGCCAAAGCATGTCCACCCTTTTTTCATTTCCAAGCCGCACGTTGTTTTAGGTTTCC
Source organism: Cupriavidus sp. GW821-FHT07C08 (assembly GCF_059419025.1). Classification (NCBI taxonomy): domain Bacteria; kingdom Pseudomonadati; phylum Pseudomonadota; class Betaproteobacteria; order Burkholderiales; family Burkholderiaceae; genus Cupriavidus; species Cupriavidus sp. GW821-FHT07C08. Next base: position 144,193 of record NZ_JBWKQZ010000016.1, on the reverse strand, counting down.
CTGCACATGTCGACCGCTTCCACTTCAGGGCTGCACCTGAAGACCTCTCACCGCGTGCTGCGCGACGCGGTCGAATTGTTGTCCTCGATGCGCTTCGCGATCGCGCTGCTGACGGTGATCTCCATCGCCAGCGTGATCGGCACCGTGCTCAAGCAGAACGAGCCGTATCCCAACTACGTCAACCAGTTCGGGCCGTTCTGGGCCGATGTGTTCCACACGCTGTCGCTGCAGAAGGTCTACGGGTCCTGGTGGTTCCTGCTGATCCTGGCCTTTTTGGTGGTGTCGACCAGCCTCTGCCTGGTGCGCAACGCGCCCAAGATGGTGGCGGACATGCGCTCGTGGAAGGACCATGTGCGCGAGCGCAGCCTGCGCGCCTTCCATCACCGCGGCGAATTCGACGGCGCGCGCCCGCGCACCGAGGCGGTGAGCCGCCTGTCGGCGCTGCTGCGCAACCGCGGCTACCGCCTCAAGGCGGTCGAGCATGACGGCGCAACGCTGCTGGCGGCCAAGGCCGGCGCGGCCAACAAGGCCGGCTATATCCTGGCGCACACCGCTATCGTGGTGATCTGCATTGGCGGCCTGCTGGATGGCGATCTGCTGATCCGCGCGCAGATGTGGCTGGGCGGCAAGACCCCGATCAGCGGCAACGCGGTCATCAGCGAGATCCCGCCGCAGCACCGGCTGTCGGCGAGCAACCCGGGCTTCCGCGGCAACGCTTACGTGCCCGAAGGCTCCACTGTCTCCACCGCCATCCTGAACATCGCCGATGGCGCGTTGGTGCAGGACCTCCCGTTCGCGATCACGCTGAAGAAGTTCAAGGTCGATTTCTACGAGACCGGCATGCCCAAGCTGTTTGCCTCGGATGTGGTCGTGACCGACCGCGCCACCGGCAAGCAGACCGAGGCCACCATCAAGGTGAACGAGCCGCTGATCGTCGACGGCATCGCCATCTACCAGTCCAGCTTCGAGGACGGCGGCTCGCGCCTGAAGTTCGTCGGCTACCCGATGCAGGGCAGCGGCCACGCCACCTTCACCGTCGATGGCGCGGTGGGCGGCAACAAGCCGCTGGCGGGCACCGGCACCAGCGCCGACAGCGAAGGCCTGACGGTCGAGTTCAGCGACTTCCGGCTGATGAATATCGAGAACGTCACCGATGCCTCGGGCAAGCCCGACGCGCGCGGCGTGGCGCGCAAGTCCTTCAACGAGACGCTGGAGAAGCACCTGGGAGCCGCCGCCAGCACCGACCGCGCCAAGACGCTGCGCAACGTCGGCCCGTCGGTGCAGTACAAGCTGCGCGACCGCACCGGCCAGGCGCGCGAGTACAACAACTACATGGTGCCGGTGCAGATGGACGGCCAGTCGGTGTTCCTGGCCGGCATGCGCGAATCGCCCAGCGAACAATTCCGCTATCTGCGCATCCCCGCCGACGACCAGGGCAGCGTGGCCGACTGGATGCGCCTGCGCGCCGCGCTGCAGGACCGCGCGCTGCGTGGCGAGGCCGCGCGCCGCTTTGCGCTGGCGTCGATGCCGGGCGATGACAAGGCCGACCTGCGCCGCCAACTGGCGGAAAGCTCGCTGCGTGCGCTCGACCTGTTCGCCGGCGCTACGCGACCCTCGCCGGATTCGCCCCCGGGCGGCTTCACCGCGATCGCGGCCTTCCTGGAGAAATCCGTGCCCCCGGCCGAGCAGCAGAAGGCGGCCGACGTGCTCCTGAAGATCCTGAACGGCTCGATGTGGGAGCTGTGGCAGCTGGCGCGCGCCCAGGACAAGCTGCCGGTGGTGGCCAACAGCGCCAAGAGCGGCACTTTCCTGCAGCAGGCCATCAACGCGCTGTCGGACAGTTTTTTCTACGGCGCGCCGGTGTTCCTGCAGCTCGACGACTTCAAGGAGATCAAGGCCAGCGTGTTCCAGCTGACCCGTGCGCCGGGCAAGAACATCGTGTATCTTGGCTGTCTACTGCTGGTGCTGGGCGTGTTCGCGATGTTCTATATCCGTGAGCGCCGGGTCTGGATCTGGGTGAAAGACAAGCCCGCCGAGGGCGACACCGAGCCTGGCAGCCATGTGCTGATGGCGATGTCGACCCAGCGCCGCACGATGGATTTCGAAAAGGAATTCACGGCGTTGCGCGACGATATCGGCCGCGCCGCAGGGGGCCGCAGCGATGCGCCCGGGCCCGCCGGCACTCCCCACTGAATTGAGCAGGTACGCTATGTCCTCAAATGTGAACCAGGCCGGTCCCGCCATGCGCGGCACCACGCGCGCCGACACCGGCGCTGACGAGGCCTATCTCGAGCCTTCCTTCCTGCGCCGCCTGACCTGGGTGGACTGGCTCTTTGCGCTGGCACTGGCGATTGGCGCCGGCGTGGCGCTGTCGCAATACGGGCAGTGGATGGACGGCTACGACAAGGCCGTGCTGATCGGCGCCGTGCCTACCTTCGCGCTGCTTGGCTGGCACTGGAAGGCGGTGCGCCCGCTGATGCTGGCGCTCACCGCACTGTCGCTGTTCGCGATCCAGCTCTACCAGGGGCAGCTGGCGCGCGCGGACCAGGCTTTCTTCCTGAAGTATTTCCTGTCGAGCCAGTCGGCCATCCTGTGGATGAGCGCGCTGGTGTTCCTGTCCACGCTGTTCTACTGGCTCGGGCTGGCGACGCGCTCGGACACGGGCTACAGCATCGGCAGCAAGCTGTGCTGGGGCGCGGTGGTGCTGGGCTTCACCGGCCTGCTGGTGCGCTGGTATGAGTCCTACCTGATCGGTACGGACATCGGCCATATCCCCATTTCCAACCTGTATGAAGTGTTCGTGCTGTTCACGCTGATCACTTCGCTGTTCTACCTGTACTACGAAGGCCGCTACGCCACGCGCGCGCTGGGCCCGTTCGTGATGCTGGTGGTGTCGGCCGCGGTGGGCTTCCTGCTGTGGTACACGGTCAGCCGCAATGCGCAGGAGATCCAGCCGCTGGTGCCGGCGCTGCAAAGCTGGTGGATGAAGATCCACGTGCCGGCCAACTTTATCGGCTACGGCACCTTTGCGCTGGCGGCGATGGTCTCGGTGGCCTACCTGCTCAAGCAGCGCGGCATCCTGGCCGAGCGCCTGCCATCACTGGAACTGCTTGATGATGTGATGTACAAGGCCATCGCGGTCGGCTTTGCCTTCTTCACCATTGCCACCATCCTGGGCGCGCTGTGGGCGGCCGAGGCCTGGGGCGGCTACTGGAGCTGGGACCCGAAGGAAACCTGGGCGCTGATCGTCTGGCTGAACTACGCGGCATGGCTGCACATGCGGCTGATGAAGGGCCTGCGCGGCACGGTGGCGGCCTGGTGGGCGCTGGTCGGCCTGCTGGTGACGACCTTCGCGTTCCTGGGTGTCAACATGTTCCTGTCGGGCCTGCACAGCTACGGCGAACTGTGACGCGGCGTCATGCTGCAATGCAAAAACCTGCCTCCGGGCAGGTTTTTTTTCGTCCTTTTTCAATTTTTTTGGACACTCAGGGAATAAACGCATCACATCCGGTGTTTACTTGAGGAGCGGTGCCGGCTGGCGGCACCGGTTTGCATGGAGAACAAGATCATGGCAAGTGTGCGTCGTAACGCTGCAGCATCCCTCGTTCGTCCCGCCGCGCTCGCGCTCGGCTGCGCGGCGGTCCTGCTCGCCGGCTGTGCCGGTATGGGCGGCACTGCCGGCAATATGCCGCCCACGGTGAAGGTGACCAGTGGCGTGCTGACCGATCCGCAGGGCCTGACGCTGTACACCTTCGACCGCGACACCGCCGGCAGCGGCAAGAGCGCCTGCAACGGCCCGTGCGCCACCAACTGGCCGCCGCTGATGGCAGCACCTGGCACCAGTGCGTCGGGACAGTACACCATCATCACGCGCGATGACGGCGGCAAGCAGTGGGCGTACCGCGGCATGCCGCTGTACCGCTTTGCCAAGGACGCCAAGCCGGGCGACCGCGCCGGCGACAACCTCAACAACGTCTGGCACGTGGCCAAGCCCTGACGCTTCGGCAGCCACCACCGCAGCCACGGCATGGAAGGGTTTGACGGCCAGCTCGTCGCGCTGGCGCCGCGGCTGCGGCGCCATGCGCGCGGCCTCACCGGCGACGCGGCGCTGGCCGACGACCTGGTGCAGGACACGCTCGAGCGCGCGCTGCGCTACCGCTGGCGCTTCCGCCTGCGCCCCGGCGCCTGGTGGGGCGACGGCGCCGATGGCCTGCTGCCGTGGCTGCTGACCCTGATGCACCGCCTGCGCCTGAATACCGTGCGCAGGAAGGAACTGGTGGTCACCACCGACACGCTGCCCGAGGTCAGCGCCCCCGCTGACGACCCCGGCCTGCGCCGCGACCTGGTGCAGGCGCTGGCGCAACTGCCGGAGGCGCAGCGCGCGGTGCTGCTGCTGGTCAGCCTGGAGCAACTGACGTACGCCGAGGCCGCGCGCGTGCTCGACGTGCCGCAGGGCACAGTCATGTCGCGCCTGGCGCGGGCGCGCGAGCACATGCGCCGGCTGCTCGACGGCAAGGCGTCCGCTGCCGCGCCGGCAGCTTCCGGCAAGCCCCTGCAGCGGGTGAAATGATGTCCGCCATCCACGAAGCCGATCTCCACGCCTACGCCGATGGCCAGCTTTCCGGCGCGCGCCGCGCGGCCGTGGAGGCGTACCTGGCGCAGCACCCGGACGCGGCGGCGCAGGTTGCCGCCTGGCGCCGGCAGGCCGACGCCCTGCACGGGGGGCTGGATCCGATACTGAACGAACCGGTGCCGCTCGCGGCCTTGCCGCCCGGGCTGCATGGCGATGGCCGGCGCGACACCGCGCGACCACGGCGGCCGCGCTGGACCATGGCGCTGGCGGCCACCTGCGCGTCGGTGGCGCTGCTGTCTGTCGGCGGCGTTCTCGGCTGGCTGGCCCATGGCCGCCTTGGCGGCGTGTCCGTGGCGATGGCCCCCGGCGAGCGCTTTGCGCGCGAGGCGCTGGCCACGCACGCGGTCTACGCTCCGGAAATGCGCCACCCGGTTGAAGTCGCGGCGACGGAAGAGGCCCACCTGATCGCATGGCTGTCCAAGCGCCTGGGCACGGCGCTGCAGGTGCCGGACCTGCGCGCGCAGGGCTTCCACCTGATCGGCGGCCGGCTGGGCGTGGCCGAAGGCGGTCCGTCGGCCATCCTGATGTATGAGGCGGACGATGGCACGCGCCTGTCGCTGCAGCTGCGGCGCATGGCACAGGGCACGCCCGATACGGGCTTCCGCGTCGAGCGCATGCCAGGCGCAGGCACCAGGCGGCCAGCCCCCGGCCGCGACCCGATGATGGCCTTCTACTGGATCGACCGCGACCTCGGATTTGCGCTGGCGGGCCCGCTGGAACGGGCGCGGCTGCTGACGCTGGCGCAGGTGGTGTACCAGCAATACCAGGGTGGATAGCGGGGCGCGAGGTGCAGGCGGCACATTACGTGCGTCTGACGCCTCATGACCCGCGGCATTCCGACGCAGGCACAAAAAACTGTCAGGACTGGCCCGCACTCTCCGACCAAGGCCAGAGTCCAATCCTGCAAGCGTGTTGGCGCGACCGGCGCCGGCACGGCCAGGCAACGAGGAAAACCATGCTGATCCCTTCCCCCAAATGGCTGCGCGGCGGCGATATCGCCGCCAGCGAGATCACGCCCCGTCACGTCTTCGAAGCGCGCCGCCGCGTGCTGGCGCTGGCCGCCGCCGGCGCCGCCGGCAGCACGCTGGCGCCGTGGTTTGCGCGCCAGGCCCTGGCGCAGGGGCAGCACGGCCAGAAGCTGGCCGCCACGCCCAACAACGCCTACGTCATCACCGACAAGCGCACGCCCTTCGAGGACGTCACCACCTACAACAACTTCTACGAATTCGGCACGGACAAGTCCGACCCGGCGCGCAACGCCGGCACGCTGCGCCCGCGCCCGTGGCAGGTGTCGGTGGAAGGGCTGGTGAAGAAGCCCAAGGTCTATGACCTGGACGAGCTGATGAAGCTGGCGGCAATGGAAGAGCGCGTCTACCGCCTGCGCTGCGTCGAGGGTTGGTCGATGGTGATCCCGTGGGTCGGCTACCCGCTGGCCGAGCTGATCCGGCGCGTCGAGCCGCAGCCTGGTGCCAGGTACATCCAGTTCATCACGCTGGCCGACAAGAAGCAGATGCCCGGCGTCAGCAGCGGCGTGCTCGACTGGCCGTACAGCGAGGGCCTGCGCATGGACGAGGCCATGCACCCGCTGGCGCTGCTGACCTTCGGCCTGTATGGCGAGACCCTGCCCAACCAGAACGGCGCGCCGATGCGCATTGTGGTGCCATGGAAGTACGGCTTCAAGAGCGCCAAGTCGATCGTGAAGATCCGCTTTGTCGACAAGCAGCCACCCACCAGCTGGAACCTGGCCGCGCCGCAGGAATACGGCTTCTATTCGAACGTGAACCCGGACGTGGACCATCCGCGCTGGAGCCAGGCCACTGAGCGCCGCATCGGCGAGGAGCGCGGCAGCGGCTTTGGCGCGCTGTTTGCGCCCAAGCGCAAGACCCTGCCGTTCAATGGCTACGGCCAGCAGGTCGCCTCGCTGTACCAGGGCATGGACCTGAAGAAGTTCTTCTGATGCAAGGCGAACACATGGCTACCTCTTCCACCAGCGCCGCCGCCATGGCGGCGCGCAAGCCGGCCGGCCTGGCCACGTTGTCGCCGCAGCGCGTGCGCGCGCTCAAGCTTGCGCTCTGGCTGCTGGCGCTGCTGCCGTTCGTACGGCTGCTGTACCTGGGTGCCACGGAACAGTTCGGCGCCAATCCGCTTGAATTCGTGACCCGCTCCACCGGCACCTGGACGCTGGTGATGCTGTGCCTGACGCTGACCATTACCCCGCTGCGCCGTCTCACCGGCTGGAACTGGCTGATCAAGCTGCGGCGCATGCTGGGCCTGTTTGCATTCTTCTACGGCCTGCAGCACTTCCTGCTGTGGATCGGGGTGGACCGCGGCTTTGACTTCGCCTACATGATCAAGGACGTGTACAAGCGGCCCTTCATTACGGTGGGTTTCACTGCCTTCATGCTGATGATCCCGCTGGCGCTGACCTCGACCAACGGCATGGTGCGCTGGCTGGGCGGCAAGCGCTGGCAGGCGCTGCACAAGCTGGTCTATGCGATCGCCGTGCTGGCCATCCTGCACTACTGGTGGCACAAGGCGGGCAAGAACGACTTTGGCGAAGTGTCGATCTACGCCGCGGTAGTGTTCGTGCTGCTGGGGATGCGGCTGTGGTGGCGGCTGCGCAAGCCCGCGGGGGCGCGCCAGCCCGCCGCGTAGGCGGGCCGGGCTTTGGGATTCAGTCCTGCAGCAGGCGTTCGTCGCGGAACAGGTCCTCGACCAGTTCGCGCTCGCGCACCAGGTGCACGCTGGCGCCATCGACCATCACTTCGGCGGCGCGCGGGCGGGTGTTGTAGTTGGAGCTCATGGTGAAGCCGTAGGCGCCGGCCGACATCACTGCCAGCAGGTCGCCCGGCTGCACCGCCAGCGCGCGGTCGCGGCCCAGCCAGTCGCCCGATTCGCACACCGGGCCGACGATGTCGTAGGTCACCGCTTGCGCATCGCGCAGCACCACCGGCTCGATGCGGTGGTAGGCCTCGTACATGGCCGGGCGTGCCAGGTCATTCATGGCGGCATCGACGATGCAGAAATTCTTGGCCGCGCCGGGCTTGAGGAACTCCACTTGCGTCAGCAGCACGCCGGCGTTGCCCACCAGCGAGCGGCCCGGCTCGAACAGCACCTCGCGGTGGCCGTGGCCGCGCGCGGCCACGCGTTCCAGCAGCGTGGTGGCAAAGCCGGTGATGTCCGGCGGGGTTTCGTCGGTGTAGGTGATGCCCAGGCCGCCGCCAACGTCGATATGCTCCAGGCGGATGCCGTCGCGCTCCAGCGCCTCGACCACGTCCAGCACCTTGTCCAGCGCTTCAAGATAGGGCTCCACCTCGGTGATCTGCGAACCGATATGGCAGTCGATGCCGGTCACTTCCAGGTGCGGCAGCGCGGCCGCGGCGCGGTAGGTCGGCAATACGTCCTCGAAGGCGATGCCGAACTTGTTGCCCTTCAGGCCGGTGGAGATATACGGGTGCGTCTTCGCATCCACGTCCGGGTTGATGCGCAGTGACACGCGCGCACGCTTGCCCATGCGGCCGGCCACTTCGTTGAGGCGGTCCAGCTCGGGGATCGACTCGACATTGAAGCAGCGCACGTCGTGTGCCAGCGCCAGTTCCATTTCCGCCGCGCTCTTGCCCACGCCGGAGAACACCACCTTGCGCGGGTCGCCGCCGGCGGCCAGCACGCGCTTGAGCTCGCCGCCCGAGACGATGTCGAAGCCGGCACCGAGCTTGGCAAACACCTGCAGCACCGCCAGGTTGGAGTTTGCCTTCATGGCGTACTGGACCTGCGCCTTGCGGCCCTGGCAGGCGGCGGCGTAGGCCTGGTAGGCAGCGGTCAGCGCCGCGCGCGAGTACACATAGGTCGGCGTGCCGAATTCAGCGGCGATGCGCGCCAGCGGCACCTGCTCGACGGCAAGCGCGCCGTCCTGGCGATGGAAAAATGCAGTCATGGTTATCGGGTGGTGGGGGCGGCAGGGGACGAGGCCGGTTGCGTGGCGGGGGCAGGGGTGGCGGGCGGGGCCGGCATGGCATCGGCGCGGCCCAGGCCCGGATCCGTCACGGTCGGCGGGGTCGGCTCGGGCGGCACTTTGGGCATGGTCAGTGGCCCGCGGATGCCGCATCCGCCCAGTAGGGGCATCGTAAGGGCGGCGGCAAACGCCGATACAATCGCAACACGACGCAGCATCGGGTCGTCCTTTAGGCTGTTGGCAAGGCGTTGGATGGCCCGACGCGCAACGGCCGGGCATCCGAAGGATTCTTAACAAAAAAAGCCGTTCGCGCCACGTACGCCCGGTCCGGGCAGCGGCGGCAACGGCGGTCTCGGAGTTTAGCATGCCCCCCTTGAGCGAAAGCGAGTTCCTGGCCCTGGCCACGCAGGAGCTGGACCGCATCGAAGCCACGGTCGAGGCGGCCGCCGACGCGGCCGACGCCGATATTGAGATCAGCCGCACCGGCAACGTGATGGAGCTGGAGTTCGAGAACGGCACCAAGATCATCATCAACAGCCAGGCGCCGATGCAGGAGCTGTGGGTGGCCGCGCGCGCCGGCGGCTTCCACTTCCGCCGCGACGGCGAGCGCTGGATCGACACCCGCAACGGCGGCGAGCTGTATGCGGCGCTGTCGGGCTACGTCAGCGAGCAGGCCGGCGCGGCCCTCAGGCTGGGCTGAGGCAAAGCCTGCCTCGCGGGCAAAAGAAAAGCCGGCCTCGTGGCCGGCTTTCTGCTGTCTGGCGGCCGTGATCAGGCGCCGCCGAACATCTCCAGGATCTTCTTCTTCTCGGCCTCGGAGTCGGTCGGCGCGGTGGCCGATTCCTCCGCCTTGCCCGGCCACGGATCGCCCAGGCCCACCGAAGCCACCCCGGCGCCGCCGGCGTTCTCTTCGAAGGTCCAGTCGCCGCCCACCATCAGCACGCCTTCCGGCGCTGGGCGCTCGGGCGACTCCGGCACGCCCTTGAGCGCCTTGCTCATGTAGCCCACCCAGATCGGCAGGGCCAGGCCGCCACCGGTTTCGCGCACGCCCAGGCTCTTGGGCTGGTCGTAGCCCATCCAGGCGATCGCCACCAGGTTGGGCGTGTAGCCGGCGAACCAGGCATCGACCGCGTCGTTGGTGGTGCCGGTCTTGCCCGCCAGGTCGTTGCGGCCCAGGCGCTGCTTGGCGGGGTTGGCGGTGCCCATGCGCACCACGTCGCGCAGCATGGTGTCGGCGATAAACGCGGTGCGTGCGTCCAGCACGCGCACCGCGTCGCTGCCGGCACGCTGCGGCTGGGTTTCGGAGATCACGTTGCCGCGCGCGTCCACCACCTTCTGGATCAGGTACGGGTTGACGCGGTAGCCGCCGTTGGCGAACACCGAGTACGCGCCCGCCATCTGCAGCGGCGTCACGGCGCCCGAGCCCAGCGCCATCGGCAGGTAGGCCGGGTGCTTGTCGGCCTCGAAGCCGAAGCGCGTGATGTAGTCCTGCGCGTACTGCGTGCCGATCGCGCGCAGGATCCGCACCGAGACCAGGTTCTTGGACTTGGCCAGCGCGCGGCGCATGGTCATCGGGCCCTCGAAGCGGCCGTCATAGTTCTTCGGTTCCCACACCTGGCCGCCGGTATCGGGCCCGATCGTCAGCGGTGCGTCGTTGATCACCGTGGCCGGCGAGAAGCCCTTTTCCAGCGCGGCCGAGTAGATGAACGGCTTGAAGCTGGAACCCGGCTGGCGCCAGGCCTGGGTCACGTGGTTGAACTTGTTGCGGTTGAAGTCGAAGCCGCCCACCATCGAACGGATCTCGCCGTCCTGCGGGTTGATCGACACGAACGCCGCGGCCACTTCCGGCAGCTGGGTCACCGACCAGTCGCGTTTCTCGTCCTGGGTCACGCGGATGACCGCGCCGGGGCGCATCTTCATCTTGGGTTGCGCGTTGGACGACAGCGACGGCGAGATAAAGCGCAGCGCCGGGCCTTCGATGGTTGCCACTTCGCCGGACAGCAGCGTCGCCTTCACCTGCCTGGCCGACACGCTGGTGACCACGGCCGAGCGCAGGTCGCCGCTGCCGGGGTGCTCGACCAGCGCATCGTCGATGGCCTGCTCGCGCTCGGCCGGGTCGGAAGGCAGGTCGATAAAGGCCTCGGGGCCGCGGTAGCCGTGCTTGCGCTCGTAGTTCATGATGCCGGAGCGCACCGACTCATAGGCGGCGTCCTGGTCCGGCTTGGTCAGCGTGGTGTAGACCGTCAGGCCGCGCGTGTAGGTTTCTTCGCGGTACTGCGCGTACATCAGCTGGCGCACGATCTCGGCGACGTACTCGGCGTGGGTGGAGAACTCGTTGCCCTCGGTGCGCACCTTCAGCTCGGCATGCAGCGCCTGCTCGTACTGGTCGGGCGTGATATAGCCCAGGTCGCGCATGCGCTGCAGGATGTACTCCTGGCGCACCTTGGCGCGGCGCGGGTTGACCACCGGGTTGTACGCCGACGGCGCCTTGGGCAGGCCGGCCAGCATGGCGGCCTCGGCCGGGGTCACGTCGCGCACCGACTTGCCGAAGTACACGCGCGCGGCGCTGTCGAAGCCATAGGCGCGCTGGCCCAGGTAGATCTGGTTCATGTACAGCTCGAGGATCTGGTCCTTGCTCAGGTTGGCCTCGATCTTGTACGCCAGCAGCATCTCGTAGATCTTGCGCGTGTAGGTCTTCTCGCTGGACAGGAAGAAGTTGCGCGCCACCTGCATGGTGATGGTGGAGGCGCCCTGCGACAGCCCGCCGCGCAGGTTGGCCAGCCCGGCGCGCAGCACCCCGACGAAGTCGACGCCGCCGTGCTCGTAGAAGCGGTCGTCCTCGATCGCCAGGACCGCCTTTTTCATCACGTCCGGAATCTCGGCGATGGGCACGAAGTTGCGCCGCTCTTCGCCGAATTCGCCGATCAGCACATTGTCCGCGGTGTAGATGCGAAGCGGGATCTTGGGCCGGTAGTCGGTGATGGTGTCCAGCGATGGCAGGTTGGGCGCAGCCACCAGCAGCGCGTAGCCAAGCAGCAGCGCGATCACGACGGCTCCGGCGACAACCAGTCCGACCGCCCCGAACATGAGCCGCGCCCAGATTGAGCGGCGGGCAGGGTGGGACTTGTGTTGTGCGGTGGCCATAAGGGAAATACCTAGTCAGGGGTGCCCGGGATTATATCTTCCGGCATAGGCCCGTCCGGGCGTACAGTGGTGCGGGCGCCGCTATCGCGCTGTTACAAGATGTAATGTGGCGAATGCTGGCATGCACGGCGACGTTGCATGCAGCTAAAGGCGCACGGGCGGGCGCACAAGCGCGCACGGAAGGGAACCCGACGACCGTGGGGTTTTGGCAACGGATTGGCGAGGGGCTTCTCAAAAAGAACTCGGCGCCAGTTCGGCACATTGCCACCGATGCTGGATTTTGTGAGAATCGACCAACATAAAAGAGCAAACGTTTCATTCAAGAAACAAGGCTCGCCCGATTAGAGCGTTCAAGCCAGGGGCGAGTTCAAAAGTCAGGGGGTCACCTTGCGTCGGGGCATTTTGTCGGGGCTTCTACGCCGGACTACGGTCGGTGTGGATATCGGGTCGTCCAGTGTCAAGGTAGTCGAGCTGTCCGTAGGGGGCAGCAGGCAAGATTACCGGCTGGAAAAATGCGCCAGCGAACTGCTGGACCGCAACGCCGTTGCCGATGGCAACGTCATCAATATCGAGGCCGTCGGGATCGCGCTCAGACGCGCGCTGGGCAAGGCCGGCATCCGTTCGAAGGACGTGGTGCTGGGCGTGCCGTCCATGCTGACGGAGTCACAGACTGTCAGCCTGCCGGACAACCTGTCCGAAGACGAGCTGTATTCCCAGGTCGAATCCGAGGCGCACCGGCTTTATCCGCCGTCGCAGGCGGTCAACTTCGACTTCGCCGTGATCGGTCCCAGCGAGACCGAGGGCGGTATCGGCGTGCGCGTCACGGCGGCCAACAGCGACCGCGTGCAGGAGCGCGTGACCGCGGCCGAGATGGCCGGGCTCAAGCCCCAGGTCATGGATGTCGAGGAATACGCGGTGCAGCGCTCGATCGTGCAGATGCTGGGCGTGCCGCACGAGATGCCCGAGGCCGATGCGCGCGCGCTGCCGGTGGTGGCGGTGATCCACCTGGGCGGCAGCCGTTCCAAGGCGATCTTCTACCAGGGCTGGAAAGAACTCTATGAGCAGCCGCTGAACAGCTACGGCGACCAGCTCACGCAGAGTGCGGCGCGCATGTTCACCCTCGACGCGCTCAAGGCCGAGATCAAGAAACGCAAGAACACGCTGCCTGAAGCCTGGCGCGCGCAGTTGCTCAAGCCGTCGCTGGATGCACTGGCGATGGAAGTGCAGTCCGCGGTCGGCAACTTCATCGCCAGTTCCAGCCTGGGCCGGGTCGACGAGATCCTGCTCTCGGGCGGGCATGCGTCGCTGCTCGGCGTGCAATCGGCGATCCAGCACCAGACCAAGATCACCACCACGCTGGCGAACCCGTTCGCCAACATGGCGACCAACGCCAAGGTCAACGAGCGCTACCTGCAGCGCGACCTGCCGGCGTATATCGTCAGTGCCGGCCTGGCCCTGCGCGGCCTGCAATAACGCACCGGAGGCATCAGATGTCTACGAACACACTGCCTTCGGTCAACCTGCTGCCTTACCACGAAGCCCGCAAGGCAGCACGCCGCAAGAAGGTCTATACGATGCTGGCCGGCGCCGCAGTGGCTGGCGCTGCCGTGGTGCTGCTGGGTGGCTACTATATCGACGGGCGCATCGCTTCGGTGGTCGCGCTCAACCAGGTATTGAGCGCTGAGAACGCCAAGCTGGACGGGCAGATCCGCGAGGTCAACAGCCTGAAGAAGGACATCGACGCGCTGCTGCAGCGCCAGAAGGCCGTTGAAAGCCTGCAGACCGAGCGCAACCGCCCGGTTCAGCTGCTTGAGGAACTGGTGCGGCAGGTGCCAGAAGGCGTCTACCTGACCAGCCTGAAGCAGACCGGCGAGGCCTTCACCATCGCGGGCGTGGCGCAGTCCAACGAGCGCATTTCCGAGCTGCTGCGCAACCTGAGCGGGGTGGCCTGGCTGGACAAGGCCGAGCTGGTCGAATCCAAGGCCGTCACCATGACCAACAACCTGCGCGAGCAGCGCCGGTTGTTCGAGTTCTCAATGCGCTTCACGTATCGCGCGCCGGAAGCGGCGGCCGACGGCAAGAAGGCCGTGCCGGGCGCCTCCGCACCCGCAGCCGCCCCAGTTCCCGCACCCGCAGCCGGAAAGGCCTGACCATGGCGCTCAATACTGAAATCAACCTGGCCGACCTGACCGGCCAGTTCCGCGGGCTCAACCTGAGCGAACCGGAGACGTGGCCGGCCGCGCCGCGCGTGCTGTTCGCGGTGCTGGCCGCGGCCGTGGTGCTGCTGCTGGGCTGGCAGTTCTACTGGAGCGCCAGGTTCGACGAACTCGACCGCCAGCGCCAGGAACAGGAAAGCCTGAAGCAGGCGTACCAGTCCAAGGTGGCGCAGGTGGCCAACCTGGACGCGCTGCGCGAGCAGAAGAAGCAGGTGGAGCAGCGCGTGGCGCTGCTTGAGCGGCAGCTGCCCAACAAGGCCGAGATGGATGCACTGCTGGCCGACGTCAACCACGCCGGCGTCGCGCGCGGGCTGCAGTTCGAGCTGTTCAAGCCGCAGGGGGCGGTGATCAAGCCCTACTTCGCCGAGATCCCGGTGAACCTGCGCGTGACCGGGCGCTACCACGAGGTGGCGCAGTTCAATGCCGACGTGGCGGCACTGTCGCGGATCGTGTCGATGCAGAACCTGCAGCTGGCCAATACCAAGGATGGCGGGATGTCGATGGAGGCGGTGGCGATGGCCTACCGCGCGCTCGACCCGGACGAGCAGGCCGCGCAGCGCAAGGCCGCGGCAGCCGCTGCGGCAGCCAAGGCAGGAGGTGCCAAATGAGCCGCACCGCGCGTACCCGCAGCCTCGCCTGGACCACGGCGCCACGCACGTTCGCGGCGGCGGCGCTGGCCGTCGGCCTGCTGGGCGCCTGCGGCGCCAGCGATGAAGACGCCTTGCGCCAGTGGATGGATGCCACCCGCAGCGCGCGCGCCAAGCCGCCCGAGCCGCTGCCCGACGCCCGGCCCTATGTGCCGCGCGAGTACGCCGCAGCCAAGGCGCCCGAGCCGTTCGCGCAGGCCAAGATCGGCGAGCTGAACAAGACGCTGGCGGATTCGCCCGAAGCCGGGCGGCGCCGCGAGCCGCTGGAGGACTACCCGCTCGAGAACTTCAAGATGCTCGGGATGATGATGAAGCACGGGGAGACCTTCGGCATCGTGCGGGTTGATAACAAGATCCACCATGTCAAGGTGGGTCAGTATCTCGGCCAGAGCTATGGCCGGGTGGTCCGCATCACCGATCAGGAGATCGTGCTGCGCGAATTGGTCCGGGAGGGGGTATCAGAGTGGAAAGAGAAAATGACCAGCCTGAAGCTGGAGGTGGCGGCATGACCCTTACGCGCTGGTACCGTGCGCTTGCGGGCGCCGCAAAGACAACGATGGCGCTGGCGCTGTTGCTGGTGATTGCCGCGCCGGCCGCTCTGGCACAGAGCAACCGGATCAAGGCGGTTGACGTCAGCATGGTCGGGGAGCAGACCGTGTTCACGATCGAGCTCGAACGGCCGCTGGCGCAGAAGCCGGCGGATTTCACCACGCAGAACCCGGCACGGCTCGCGATCGATTTCTTCGATACCGGCTTTGCCAACCGGCGCGCGCAGTACGACTACGGCGGCAAGCTGGTCAAGTCCGCCAACGTGGTGCAGATCGGCGACCGTACCCGCGTGATCCTCGACCTCACGCGCAACGCCACCTATCGCACCGACCAGCGCGGCAACTACTTCGTGGTGGCGCTGGATAACGTGGCGCCGGCGCTCAAGAACGCCGCGCCCACGTTTGCGCCGGCGGCGACGGCGACGCCTGCAGCCGCTGCGGCGCGGCCGTCGGTGCGCAATGTCGACTTCCGCCGCGGTGCCGATGGCGCCGGGCGCGTGGTGGTGGACCTGTCCTCGCGCGATTCGGGCATCAATATCGCGCAGCAGGGCAAGAACGTCGTGGTCGATTTCCTCGGTACCACGCTGCCTGACAACCTGCGGCGTCGCTTCGACGTCAGCGACTTCGGCACGCCGGTGCAGGGCATGCATGCCTCGGACGCCAACGGCAACGCGCGCCTGACGATCGAGCCGCGCGGCAACTGGGAATACAGCTCGTACCAGACCGATACCCAGTTCGTGGTCGAGGTGCGCCCGGTCAAGGAAGACCCGACCAAGCTGATCAGTGGCCCGGGCTACCGCGGCGAGCGCTTGTCGCTGAACTTCCAGAACATCGACATCCGCTCGCTGCTGCAGGTGTTCGCCGATTTCACCAACCTGAACATCATCACTAGCGAAAGCGTGCAGGGCAACATCACGTTGCGCCTGAAGGACGTGCCGTGGGACCAGGCGCTGCAGATCGTGATGGATGCCAAGGGCCTGGCCTCGCGCCGCAACGGCAATGTGCTGTGGGTGGCGCCCAAGGCGGAGCTGCAGACCAAGGAGAAGCTGGAGCTGGAGTCGCAGCAGCAGATCAGTGACCTGGAGCCGATCCGCAGCCAGGTGTTCCAGCTCAACTACCAGCGTGCCGAAGACGTGCGCAAGATGCTGCTGGGCCTGGGGGCGGGCGGCGGTGCAGCTGCGGCGGCGCCCATTGGCGTGGCAGGGGCGGCGGGCGCCAGCACGCGCATGCTGTCCAAGCGCGGTTCGCTGACGGCCGATGCGCGCACCAACCAGCTCTTCGTCTCGGATATCGCCACCAAGCTGGAAGAGGTGCAGAACTTCATCGGCAAGATCGACATCCCGGTGCGCCAGGTGATCATCGAGGCGCGCATCGTCGAGGCCACCGATACCTTCAGCCGCAACCTGGGCGTGAAGCTGGGCTTTGCCGGGCAGTACAACAACGCCAAGGTCGGCAACACCTACAACAACGTGCTGCCGGGCTCGACCTCGGACAACGGCCCGTTCCTGAGCCTGCCGGCAGGCGCCATCAACGGCGCCAATCCGGCCAATATCGCGGTGAGCCTGTTCAACAGCGCCGCCACGCGTTTCCTGGCGCTGGAGCTGTCGGCACTGGAAGCGGACGGCAAGGGCAAGATCATCTCCAGCCCGCGCGTGGTCACGGCCAACAACATCAAGGCGCTGATCGAGCAGGGTACCGAGCTGCCGTACCAGGCGGCGACCTCCAGTGGCGCGACCTCGGTGCAGTTCCGCAAGGCCAACCTGAAGCTGGAAGTGACGCCGCAGATCACGCCCGAAGGCAATGTGCTGCTCGATGTGGACGTGAACAAGGACAGCGTGGGCATCCAGACCACCTCGGGCTTTGCCATCGACACCAAGCACGTGCAGACCCAGGTGCTGGTGGAGAACGGCGGCACGGTGGTGATCGGCGGCATCTACACCCAGACCGAGTCCAACGACACCGACAAGGTGCCGCTGCTGGGCGACATCCCGGTGCTGGGCAACCTGTTCAAGAGCAACGCCAAGGTGCGCAACCGCACCGAGCTGCTGGTGTTCCTGACCCCGCGCATCCTGAACGAGAGCGTGTCGCTCAGGTAGGGACATGGCGTCCGGAGGCGCCGGATACAGTAGACTGGCAGGCCGCATCGAGGGATGCGGCCTTTTTTTGCGCGCCGCGGGAGGCCCGGAGGCGGCCCCGGGACGGGCCGGCCATGTGGGCCATGCCGCATTCGCCACTTGCCGGCCGCGCCACAACATAAGAAGATGATGCAGTTCCCAACCGGGGAGGACGGCCCGCATGCCACGCTCCCGAACGACAGTCCAGTGACAGCCTCAGCGACAGGCCCGGCGGCACAGCGCCAGGCCCAGGATCGGCGCGACGCCGATCGATCCGACTCCGAGCGACCGGAATCCGATCGACCCAACCTCTTTTTCGTCGGCCTGATGGGCGCCGGCAAGACCACCGTGGGCCGCACGGTGGCGCGGCGCCTGCACTATCCGTTTTTCGATTCCGACCATGAACTGGAAGCGCACTGCGGTGTGCGCATCCCGGTGATCTTCGAAGTCGAGGGCGAAGCCGGCTTCCGCGACCGCGAGGCCGCAATGATCCGCGAGCTGGCCGCGCGCCAGGGCATCGTGCTGGCCACCGGCGGCGGCGCCGTGCTGCGCGCCGAGAACCGCGAGGTGCTGAAGGCCCGCGGCACGGTCGTGTACCTGCGCGCCAGCCCGCACGACCTGTGGCTGCGCACCCGCCACGACCGCAACCGCCCGCTGCTGCAGACCGAGGACCCCAAGGGCAAGCTCGAGGCGCTCTATGCCGAGCGCGACCCGCTCTACCGCGAGGTTGCCGACTTCATCATCGAAACCGGCAAGCCCTCGGTGGCGCAGCTTGCTAATATGGTGTTGATGCAACTTGAAATGGCCGGTTTCCCGATCGATCCCCCGCAGCCGGCCTCCGCGCCGCCGGGAGCGTCGGAGCCGCCGGCGCAGGACCCCAATCCATGATTACGCTTGAAGTCGACCTGGGCGAGCGCAGCTACCCCATCCATATCGGTACCGGCCTGCTGGACAACGCCGAACTGCTGCGCCCGCATGTGCGCGGCCAGCACGCCGTCATCGTCACCAACGAAACCGTCGGCCCGCTCTATGCGGCGCGCGTCGAGGCTGCGCTGGCCGCGCTCGGCAAGACCGTGCGCACCGTCACGCTGCCCGACGGCGAAGCCTTCAAGCACTGGGAAACGCTGAACCGGATCTTCGACGCGCTGCTGCAGGCCGGCGCCGACCGCAAGACCACGCTGGTCGCGCTGGGCGGCGGTGTGGTGGGCGACATGACCGGGTTTGCCGCGGCCTGCTACATGCGCGGCGTGCCCTTTATCCAGATGCCGACCACGCTGCTGGCGCAGGTGGATTCGTCGGTGGGCGGCAAGACCGGCATCAACCATCCGCTGGGCAAGAACATGATCGGCGCGTTCCACCAGCCCAACGCGGTGATTGCCGACATCGACACGCTGCGCACGCTGCCCGCGCGCGAGCTGGCCGCTGGCATGGCCGAGGTGATCAAGCACGGCGCTATCGCCGATGCCGAGTACTTCGGCTGGATCGAGCGCAACATCAAGCCGCTGAATGCCTGCGACCCGGACCTGATGGCGCTCGCCGTGCAGCGCTCCTGCGAGATCAAGGCCGGCGTGGTGGCCCAGGACGAGCGCGAGGGCGGCCTGCGCGCCATCCTCAATTTCGGCCACACCTTCGGCCATGCGATCGAGGCCGGCATGGGCTACGGCGCCTGGCTGCACGGCGAGGCGGTCGGCTGCGGCATGGTGATGGCCGCCGACCTGTCGCACCGGCTGGGCTTTATCGACACTGAAACCCGCGCCCGCATCCGCGAGCTGACGCGGGCCGCCAACCTGCCCGTGGTGGCGCC
The DNA here is from genome assembly GCF_059419025.1 of Cupriavidus sp. GW821-FHT07C08. Taxonomy (NCBI): domain Bacteria; kingdom Pseudomonadati; phylum Pseudomonadota; class Betaproteobacteria; order Burkholderiales; family Burkholderiaceae; genus Cupriavidus; species Cupriavidus sp. GW821-FHT07C08. Next base: position 125,135 of record NZ_JBWKQZ010000016.1, on the reverse strand, counting down.
GGAACTCGGTGCCGACCGCTATATCGAACTGATGAAGGTCGACAAGAAGGCCGAAGCGGGCAGCATCAAGTTCATCCTGCTGAAGCAGCTCGGCGAAGCGTTCATCACCACCGTGCCGGACGCTGACCTGCGCGCCACGCTCGCGCACGCCGTGCTCAAACCTCCCACCGAGGCCCCGGTCGCCTGACCGATCGGTTATGCCTCGCCACCCCGCCCCAGCCACCGGACGCGCCGCATGACCGACTTTGAAAGCCATCTCGCCCCTTACGCCGCCCGCTCCGCGCAGACGCGCGGGCGGGTGCATGCCGAACCCGCATCGCTGTCGCGCAGCGAATTCCAGCGCGACCGCGACCGGGTCATCCACAGCACGGCGTTCCGGCGGCTCGAATACAAGACCCAGGTCTTCGTCAACCATGAAGGGGACCTGTTCCGCACCCGGCTGACCCACAGCCTGGAGGTGGCGCAGATCGCCCGCTCGATCGCGCGCAACCTGCGCCTCAATGAAGACCTGGTCGAGGCGATCTCGCTGGCGCACGACCTGGGGCACACCCCCTTCGGCCACGCCGGGCAGGATGCGCTCAATACCTGCATGAAGAACCATGGCGGCTTCGAGCACAACCTGCAGAGCCTGCTGGTGGTGGACGAGCTGGAAGAGCGCTACGGCGGCTTCAACGGGCTGAACCTGACCTTCGAGACGCGCGAGGGCATCCTCAAGCATTGCTCGCGGGTCAATGCCTCGGCGCTGGGCGAGCTGGGCCGGCGCTTCCTGGAGGGCACGCAGCCGTCGCTGGAGGCGCAGCTGGCCAACCTGGCCGACGAGATCGCCTACAACAACCACGATATCGACGACGGCCTGCGCTCGGGGCTGCTGACGCTGGAGCAGCTGGACGAGGTGCCGATGTGGGCCCGCCACCGCGCCGAGGTGGCCGCTGTCTTCCCCAGCGTCAACGGCCGGCGCGCCATCAACGAGACGGTCCGGCGCATGATCAATACGCTGATCGTCGACCTGATCGAGACCACCAGCCGCAATATCGCCGCGGCCAACCCGCGCAATATCGACGCGGTGCGCGCCGCCGGCCCGCTGGTCGGCTTCAGCCCGCAGATGCATGAAGAAGCGGCCGAACTCAAGCGCTTCCTGTTCCGGCACCTGTACCGGCACTATCTGGTGATGCGCATGTCGGCCAAGGCGCAGCGCATTGTCGGCGACCTGTTCCAGGCCTTCATGTCCGACCCGCGCCTGCTGCCGCCGCAGTATCAGGCCAGCCATGGGGGCGACCAGTCGCGGCTGATTGCCCACTACATCGCGGGCATGACCGACCGCTACGCGATCCGCGAGCACCGCCGCATCTTCGCGGTCAGCGAAGGCAACTGACAGCCGCGTTCCGGCTGGCCCTCCGATCGGCGCGCCAGCCTGCGGCATAAGTGGGGACGGATCAGGCTATCATGCAGGCATCAATGCTCGCATGACCTGTCATGGCACGCCTTCCCCGCTTTTCCCCCGCCGGTCTTCCCGCCCTGGTGTTGCAGCGCGGCAACAACCGCCAGCCCGTGTTCCTGGGGCCGGACGACTACCTGCACTACCTCGACTGCCTGCGCATGGCCGCGCGCGAGCATGACCTTGCCATCCACGCCTACGCGCTGCGGCCCAACCACGTGCACCTGGTGGCCACGCCCAAGGAGGCAGACTCGCTGAGCCTGACCATGCAGGCGGTGGGGCGGCGCTATGCGCGCTACTTCAACCGGGTGGCCAGCCGCACCGGCACGCTGTGGGAAGGGCGCTTCCGTTCCGCGGTGTTCGACCCCGCCCGGTGGATGCTGCCGGCGATGCTCTATGTCGAGGGTAACGCGCTGCGCGCGGGCGAGGTGACCACCCCCGAGGCCGATCGCTGGAGCAGTTACCACCATCACGCCGGCATCGAGGCCAGCCCGTTTGTGAGCGACCACTCCGCGTACTGGGAGCTGGGCAATACGCCGTTCGAGCGGCAGTCGAACTACCGGATGCTGACCGCCGAGGGCCTGTCGGGCAAAACCCTGGAGGCACTGCGCGGCCATGCCCACAGTGGCTGGCCGCTTGGCGACGAAGCGTTCCTGGCCCAACTGGAGCGGCATGCAACGCGGCGCGTGCAGCCGTTGCCGAAAGGACGCCCCAAAAAGGTGCAAACCGCATCAACGAGTGTGTCAGAATCGCCGCAAAATTAATGTGTCCCTATTTAAATGGATCACGGAAATGGTGCGTAACTTAATGTGATCTGACCCCATTTAAAAATTTTGCGAGACGAACGCGATTCCCATATAGTTGCTCCACCCACAGTCATTGTGCGGCGCGTCACGCTCGTGTACGCCGCTGCGGCCCGCTGACAGCTTCGTCCCCATTTTCCGTCCCGCCGGTTTCCGGTTTGGGTGGAGGAATAAAGAAAACGAGAAAGCGCGCGGTCCCCGTTCCGGTACGCCCAGCCAGTTCGCGCAGCCTTCACCGGAATTCAGCCCGTGGACCAAACGAAAAATCTTTCGGCCCAAGCTCAGGCACAAGCGCAGACCAGCGAGTCTTCCCACGCCATTGACCTGCGCCCGCAAGCGCAGGGCATGTACGATCCCAGCAACGAGCATGACGCCTGCGGCGTCGGCATGGTCGCGCACATCAAGGGCAAGAAGTCCCACGAGATCATCTCGCAGGGCCTGAAGATCCTGGAGAACCTGGACCACCGGGGTGCGGTCGGCGCCGATGCGCTGATGGGCGACGGTGCCGGTATCCTGATCCAGATCCCGGACCAGTTCTACCGCGAGGAAATGGCCGCGCAGGGCGTGAGCCTGCCGCCCGCCGGCGAATACGGCGTGGGCATGATCTTCCTGCCGAAGGAACACGCCTCGCGACTGGCCTGCGAGCAGGAACTGGAGCGCACGGTCCGCCTGGAAGGCCAGGTCGTGCTGGGCTGGCGCGACGTGCCGGTCGACGCCAAGATGCCGATGTCGCCGACGGTGCGCACCACCGAGCCGGTGATCCGCCAGATCTTCATCGGGCGCGGCCGCGACATCATGACCACGGACGCGCTGGAACGTAAGCTCTACGTTATCCGCAAGACCGCCAGCCACGCCATCCAGGCGCTCAAGCTCAAGCACGGCAAGGAATACTTCGTGCCGTCGATGTCGGCCCGTACCGTGGTGTACAAGGGCCTGCTGCTGGCCAACCAGGTCGGCGAGTACTACCTGGACCTGCTGGACCAGCGCGCCGTCTCGGCCCTGGCCCTGGTGCACCAGCGCTTCTCGACCAACACCTTCCCGGCCTGGGAACTGGCCCACCCGTACCGCATGGTCGCCCACAACGGCGAAATCAACACGGTCAAGGGCAACGTCAACTGGATCAACGCACGTACCGGCGCGATCTCGTCGCCGGTGCTGGGCGACGACCTGCCCAAGCTGTGGCCGCTGATCTACCCGGGCCAGTCCGACACCGCATCGTTCGACAACTGCCTCGAACTGCTGACGATGGCCGGCTACCCGCTCGTCCACGCGATGATGATGATGATCCCGGAAGCCTGGGAACAGCACACGCTGATGGACGACAACCGTCGCGCCTTCTACGAGTACCACGCCGCCATGATGGAGCCGTGGGACGGCCCGGCCGCGATCTGCTTCACCGATGGCCGCCAGATCGGCGCCACGCTGGACCGCAACGGCCTGCGCCCGGCACGTTTCTACGTGACCGAGGACGACATCGTGGTGCTGGCCTCGGAAGCCGGCGTGCTGCCGTTCCCGGAGTCGCGCATCGTTGAGAAGTGGCGCCTGCAGCCGGGCAAGATGTTCCTGATCGACATGGAACAGGGCCGCATCATCGACGACAAGGAACTCAAGGACAACCTGGCCAACGCCAAGCCGTACAAGAGCTGGATCGACGCCGTGCGCATCAAGCTCGACGAACTCGACGCCAAGCCGGAAGACGTTGCCGCCGAGAAGAAGCCGGTGGCCAAACTGCTGGACCGCCAGCAGGCCTTCGGCTACACCCAGGAAGACGTCAAGTTCCTGATGGCGCCGATGGCGCTGGCCGGCGAGGAAGCCACAGGCTCGATGGGCAATGACAGCCCGCTGGCGGTGCTGTCGTCCAAGAACAAGACGCTGTACCACTACTTCAAGCAGCTGTTCGCCCAGGTCACCAACCCGCCGATCGACCCGATCCGCGAGAACATGGTGATGTCGCTGGTGTCGTTCATCGGGCCGAAGCCGAACCTGCTGGAGCTGAACAACATCAACCCGCCGATGCGCCTCGAAGTGTCCCAGCCGGTGCTGGACTTCAAGGACATCGCCAAGATCCGCAACATCGAGCACTACACCGGCGGCAAGTTCCGTTCATACGAGCTGAACATCTGCTACCCGAAGGCCTGGGGCAAGGAAGGCATCGAAGCCCGCCTGGCCTCGCTGTGCGCCGAAGCCGTGGATGCGGTGCGTTCGGGCTTCAACATCCTGATCGTGTCGGACCGCCGCGTAGATGCCGAGCATGTCGCGATTCCCGCGCTGCTGGCCACGTCCGCCATCCACCACCACCTGGTGGAGAAGGGCCTGCGCACGTCCACCGGCCTGGTGGTCGAAACCGGTACCGCCCGTGAAGTGCACCACTTCGCGCTGCTGGCCGGCTATGGCGCCGAAGCCGTGCATCCGTACCTGGCGATGGAAACGCTGGCCGAAATGGCCCAGGGCCTGTCCGGCGACCTGTCGCCCGAGAAGGCCGTCAAGAACTTCGTCAAGGCGATCGGCAAGGGCCTGTTCAAGGTGATGTCCAAGATGGGCATCTCCACGTACATGTCGTACACCGGCGCTCAGATCTTCGAAGCCATCGGCCTGTCGCGCGAGCTGGTGCAGAAGTACTTCCATGGCACCCCGTCGAACGTCGAGGGCATTGGCATCTTCGAGGTGGCCGAGGAAGCCCTGCGCCTGCACCGCGACGCCTTTGGCGACAACCCGGTGCTGGAAAGCATGCTGGACGCCGGCGGCGAATACGCCTTCCGCATCCGCGGCGAAGAGCATATGTGGACCCCGGACTCGGTCGCCAAGCTGCAGCACTCGGTGCGCGCCGACGACGGCAAGGGCGCCTACCAGACGTACAAGGAATACGCCAACATCATCAACGACCAGAGCAAGCGCCACATGACGCTGCGCGGTCTGTTCGAGTTCAAGGTCGATCCGGCCAAGGCGATTCCGCTGGAAGAAGTGGAATCGGCCAAGGAGATCGTCAAGCGCTTCGCCACGGGTGCGATGTCGCTCGGCTCGATCTCGACCGAAGCCCACACCACGCTGGCGCTGGCGATGAACCGCATCGGCGGCAAGTCGAACACCGGCGAAGGCGGCGAGGACGAGAAGCGCTACCGCAACGAGCTGCGCGGCATCCCCATCAAGCAGGGCGATACCCTCAAGGGCCTGCTGGGCGACGGCGTGATCGAGAACGACCTGGAACTGCGCGACGGCGATTCGCTTCGCTCCAAGATCAAGCAGGTGGCGTCGGGCCGTTTCGGCGTGACCGCCGAATACCTGGCTTCGGCCGACCAGATCCAGATCAAGATGGCGCAGGGCGCCAAGCCCGGCGAAGGCGGCCAGCTGCCCGGCCACAAGGTCTCGGACTACATCGGCAAGCTGCGTTACTCGGTGCCGGGAGTGGGCCTGATCTCGCCGCCCCCGCACCATGACATCTACTCGATCGAGGATCTGGCACAGCTGATCCACGACCTGAAGAACGTCAACCCGTCGTCGGATATCTCGGTCAAGCTGGTGTCCGAAGTGGGCGTCGGCACCGTGGCCGCGGGCGTGTCCAAGGCCAAGGCCGACCACGTGGTCATCGCCGGCCATGACGGCGGCACCGGCGCCTCGCCGTGGTCGTCGATCAAGCACGCCGGTACGCCGTGGGAGCTGGGCCTGGCCGAAACGCAGCAGACCCTGCTGCTCAACGGCCTGCGCAACCGCATCCGCGTGCAGGCCGACGGCCAGATGAAGACCGGCCGCGACGTCGTTATCGGCGCGCTGCTGGGCGCTGATGAATTCGGCTTCGCCACCGCGCCGCTGGTTGCCGAAGGCTGCATCATGATGCGCAAGTGCCACCTGAACACCTGCCCGGTGGGCGTGGCCACGCAGGATCCGCAGCTGCGCAAGAAGTTCCAGGGCAAGCCGGAACACGTGGTCAACTTCTTCTTCTTCGTTGCAGAAGAGGCCCGCGAGATCATGGCCCAGCTGGGCATCCGCAAGTTCGACGAGCTGATCGGCCGCGCCGACCTGCTCGACACCAAGCCGGGCATCGAGCACTGGAAGGCACGCGGCCTGGACTTCAGCCGCATCTTCCACCAGGTGTCGCTGGGCGCGGACGTGCCGCTGTACCACACCGACGTGCAGGACCACGGCCTGTCGGCGGAAGCCGGCAAGGCGCTGGACCACGTGCTGATCGCCAAGGCGCGTCCGGCGATCGAGAAGGGCGAGCGCGTCTCGTTCATCCAGCCGGTCAAGAACGTCAACCGTACCGTCGGCGCGATGCTGTCCGGTGTGGTCGCCAAGCAGCACGGCCACGAAGGCCTGCCTGACGACACCATCCACATCCAGCTGCAAGGCACCGCCGGCCAGTCGTTCGGCGCGTTCCTGGCGCATGGCATCACGCTGGACCTGGTGGGCGACGGCAACGACTACGTCGGCAAGGGCCTGTCGGGCGGCCGCGTGATCGTGCGCGCCCCGCACGAGTTCCGCGGCGACCCGACCCGCAACATCATCGTCGGCAACACCGTGCTGTACGGTGCCATCGCCGGTGAAGCGTTCTTCAATGGCGTGGCCGGCGAGCGCTTCGCGGTGCGCAACTCCGGCGCGGTTGCCGTGGTGGAAGGCACCGGCGACCACGGTTGCGAGTACATGACCGGCGGCACGGTGGTGGTGCTGGGCGGCACCGGGCGCAACTTCGCGGCCGGCATGTCGGGCGGCGTGGCCTACGTCTATGACGAGGACGGCCTGTTCGACAAGCGCTGCAACACCTCGATGGTGGCGCTGGAAGCGGTGCTGGGCTCGGCCGACCAGGAGAAGGGCCAGCCCCAGGCTTCGTGGCACAAGGTCGACGGCAAGCGCGTGCTGGATGAAGTCATCCTGCGCAACCTGATCGAGCAGCATTTCCGCTACACCGGTTCCGAGCGCGCCAAGGCGCTGCTGGCTGACTGGACCACGGCACGCCGCAAGTTCGTCAAGGTCTTCCCGACCGAGTACAAGCGCGCGCTGGGCGAGATGTACGCCAAGGAACAGGCCGCCCGCGACAGCGACCGCGAAGCCATCGCGGCCTGAGCGAGCGCAACGCAACGACGCAGAGGGGCCGCGGCAGCCGCCGCGGCCCTGACAAGATTCTGACCCCACCGCAGGGCCGGCGACGCCGCCGGTCCCGCGCAGCATGACCAAGGACGCAACATGGGTAAGGCGACTGGCTTTCTCGAATTTCCGCGCCAGAACGAAGGCTACGAAGCGGTAGTCAAGCGCGTGAAGCACTACAAGGAATTCGTGTTCGCGCTGTCCGACAGCGAAGCGAAGATCCAGGGTGCGCGCTGCATGGACTGCGGCATCCCGTTCTGCAACAACGGCTGCCCGGTCAACAACATCATTCCCGACTTCAACGACCTGGTGTACCGCCAGGACTGGAAGTCGGCGATCGAGGTGCTGCACCAGACCAACAACTTCCCCGAGTTCACCGGCCGCATCTGCCCCGCACCGTGCGAGGCCGCCTGCACGCTGGGTATCAATGAACTGCCGGTGGGCATCAAGTCGATCGAGCACGCCATCATCGACAAGGCCTGGGAAGAGGGCTGGGTCAGGCCGCAGCTGCCGCGCCACAAGACCGGCAAGACCGTGGCCGTGGTCGGCTCCGGCCCCGCCGGCTTGGCTGTCGCGCAGCAATTGGCACGCGCCGGCCATGACGTGACCGTGTTCGAGAAGAACGACCGCATCGGTGGCCTGCTGCGCTACGGCATCCCCGACTTCAAGATGGAGAAGACGCTGATCGACCGCCGCATCGAGCAGATGCAGGCCGAAGGCGTGACCTTCCGCGCCGGCGTGATGGTGACCGACGGCGAACTGCCGGCCGGCATCAAGAACTACGCCCGTGAAACCATCTCGGCCCAGGCCCTGATGGACCAGTTCGACGCCGTGGTGCTGGCGGGCGGCTCGGAAGTGCCGCGCGACCTGCCGGTGCCGGGCCGCGACCTGGCCGGCATCCACTTCGCGCTGGAATTCCTGATCCCGCAGAACAAGGAAGTGGCCGGCGACGGCGAAAACGAGATCCGCGCCGAAGGCAAGAACGTGATCGTGATCGGTGGCGGCGATACCGGCTCCGACTGCGTGGGTACGTCCAACCGCCATGGCGCCACCTCGGTGACGCAGTTTGAACTGCTGCCGCAGCCGCCGGAAGAAGAGGACAAGCCGCTGGTGTGGCCGTACTGGCCGATCAAGCTGCGCACCTCGTCGTCGCACGATGAAGGCTGCGAGCGCGACTGGTCGGTCGCGACCAAGGAATTCATCGGCGAGAACGGCAAGGTCACCGCTCTGAAGGCCTGCCGCGTCGAATGGAAGGATGGTCGCATGCAGGAAGTCGAAGGCAGCGAGTTCATCCTGCCGGCCGACCTGGTGCTGCTGGCGATGGGCTTCACCAACCCGGTGGGCTCGATGCTGGAAGCGTTCGGCGTGGATACCGATGCGCGCAAGAACGCCAAGGCCTCGACCGAGGGCGAGCGTGCCTACCACACCAACGTGCCCAAGGTGTTCGCCGCCGGCGATGTGCGCCGTGGCCAGTCGCTGGTCGTGTGGGCGATCCGCGAAGGCCGCCAGGCTGCGCGTTCGGTCGATGCCTTCCTGATGGGCCACACTGAACTGCCGCGCTGATTCACCCCGGCAAGAACAAAAAGCCCGCCTGGCGCAAGCCGGCGGGCTTTTTGTCGTCCTGGCGCCAGTGTGCTGATGGAGCGCTCAGTCGGCCAGCGTGCGCTCCATCAGCATCGCATTGGCGCCGTAGCTGGCCAGCTTGGCCGCATGGGCGGCGGCCGCGTGCGCCGCCACCGGGGCGTACCCGAGCCTGCGCCACCACGGCGCGGCCGACTGCACCGCGATCAGCCGCGAATGCCGCAGCCCCGCCGCGCGCGCGGCTGCCAGTGCCGCCGCGTACAGGCGCGGCGCCAGGCCGGCGCCGCGTCCGGCGGGAGCCACCGCCATGTCGTGCACGAACCAGGTGAGGGCATCCGGCCCGGCGCCATGGCGCCAGCCATCGTCGAGCACGCCGTCCAGCGGCGGCAGGGTGGCTTCGGGCCAGGCGTGGGTAAAGAGGTAGGCGGCGAGCGCGCCGGGATGCCCGGGATCGTCCGCGACCCAGCAGGTGGCGGGGGACAGCGCCAGCCGGCTTGCCAGCGCGGCCTGGCTCTCCAGCAGGACTTCGGTATAGCAGCTGGCTTGCACCGCCAGCACGGCCGGCAGGTCGGTGGTGACCATGGGCCGCAGGGTGTCAATCGTCATCGGCCGATTATAGCCGGCGAGGTCCGTGCGCCCTGGCCGCCATGGCGCGTTTGGCAAGGCCTGGCGCGGCCTTCAGGGTTCTCCCGGCTATGGTTTACGTGTCTGTGGTGGCCTGGGTAATGTCCTTACAATTTTCAAAAACAACTAACGGAAAACTGCCTCGCAAATCCTTTTTCCCCAGAACCAGCTTGCCGCCTCCTCAGGAGACCGGCCGGAGGAAATTGATGCCCGAAGTGCGCAAGTTGTCGCGGCTTTGGCGAGGTAAAGCAAAGTTGGCGCCGCGCCCCCCAATGGGCCCTGTCCGGCGCTGGCTCCAGCCTTTCCTGTGCCTGTATGCCCTGGGGTGTGCCACGCTGGCGCTGGCGGTGCCAGCCATGCCGGCGCATGCCGGGACCCAGCAGCTCACCCGCAGCATGTCGTTCCCCGACCGCCCGATGCGCCTGATCGTGCCGTTCCCGGCCGGCGGCGTTGCCGATGCGGTGGCGCGCATGTTGGCCGAGCGTCTTTCCGCCCGGCTGGGCGTGCCGGTGGAGGTCGACAACCGGCCCGGCGCCGCCGGCACCATTGCCGGCGACGTGGTCGCCAAGGCCAGCTCCGATGGCCACACCCTGTTGTTGCACCAAGCCAACATGCTGATCCAGCCCGGACTGGAGCCGGTGCCGTACGACGTCGTGCGCGATTTCACGCCGGTGGCGCGCGTAGCCACCACGCCGCTGTTCCTGGTGATCGATGCCAGGCTGCCCATGCGCACGCCCGAGCAATGGATGACCGCGGTGAAGTCGAATCCCGGCTCCTACAGCTATGGCTACGGCCAACCGGGCAGCCCCTCCCACCTGTACGCCGAGTACGCCGTGCGCGGCATCCGCAGCGGCGTGCCGCTGGTCACCGCCAAGGGCGAAGCCGCCGTGGTCCAGGAGATGCTGGCCGGCCGCATCAGTGCCTGTTTCTGTTCGTTTGCCGCGGTCCAGGGCCAGGTCAGGAGCGGCGGGTTGCGCCTGGTCGGGGTGACGGGCGTGGCCCGCTCGCCGCTGGCGCCGCTGGTGCCGACCCTGCAGGAATCGGGGCTGGAAGGCTATGCCGCGGCCGCCTGGTTTGGCGTGATGGCGCCAGCCAAGACGCCGCGCGCGATCGTCGCCAGGCTGGCGGTCGAGCTCGACGCCGTCATGTCCGAGCGCGAGGTGCGTTCGCGCCTGCAGGCAGCGGGGGTCACGCCGCTGCGCGACTCGCCGGAGGCATTCGCCACCGCGATCCGCTCGGAATCGATCCAATGGCAGGTGATCCTGAAGGACGTTGCGCCGACACAGGAGCCTTGAGCAGCAAAGGGGTGGACCGGTTTGGGAGGCTAGGGCAAGTCTGAGAGAGGGGCATGTGGCGCGGGGCACACGGGCGCCAGCAGGGCTAGGTAGTACACCTTATAATGCGCGCCTGTCCTGACCGGTGCCAACGTGACCGATTCTCCTCAAAACCTCGTCGAACTGACTGCGGTGGACTTCGCCTATGCGAACCACGGCAAGCCGATCCTGTCCGGCCTGACCATGCATTTCCCGCGCGGCAAGGTGATTGCGGTGATGGGCGGCTCGGGTTGCGGCAAGACGACGGTGCTGCGGCTGATCGGCGGCCAGGTCCGCCCGCAGGCGGGCACGGTCAGCTTTGCCGGCACCGATATCCACACGCTGGATACCCGCGGCCTGTACGCGGTGCGCCGCCAGATGGGCATGCTGTTCCAGTTCGGCGCGCTGTTTACCGACCTGTCTGTGTTCGACAATGTGGCGTTCCCGCTGCGCGAGCACACCGACCTGCCCGACTCGATGATCCGCGACCTCGTGCTGATGAAGCTCAACGCGGTCGGCCTGCGCGGCGCGCGCGACCTGCTGCCGTCGCAGATCTCGGGCGGCATGGCGCGGCGCGTGGCGCTGGCTCGCGCGATCGCGCTGGATCCGGCGCTGCTGATGTATGACGAGCCCTTCGCCGGGCTGGACCCGATCTCGCTCGGGCTGACCGCGCGGCTGATCCGCAGCCTGAACGACGCGCTGGGCGCCACCACGATCATCGTCTCGCACGACGTGCACGAGACCTTCCAGATCGCCGACTACGTCTATTTCATTGCCGACGGCCGCATCGTCGCGCAGGGCGAGCCAGAGGCGCTGCGCGCCTCCACCGACCCGTTCGTGCACCAGTTCGTCCATGCCGAGGCCGACGGCCCGGTGCCGTTCCACTACGCCGGACCTTCGCTGGCCGAGGATTTCGCCGGAGGTGCGCGGTGACGGACTTCTTTACCACCATCGGCGCGGCCGTGCGCCGCAGCCTGTCGGGGCTGGGCCGCGCCACGCGCATGTTCCTGACCCTGCTGGGCCTGTCGCCGGCGCTGCTGCGCCGCTTCCGGCTGGTGACCGACCAGGTCTTCTTTGTCGGCAACCTGTCGCTGGTGATCATCGCGGTGTCGGGCCTGTTCGTGGGCTTCGTGCTTGGCCTGCAGGGCTACTACACGCTGAACCGCTACGGGTCCGAGCAGGCACTCGGGCTGCTGGTGGCGTTGTCGCTGGTGCGCGAACTGGGCCCGGTGGTGACCGCGCTGTTGTTCGCCGGCCGCGCCGGCACCTCGCTGACTGCCGAGATCGGCCTGATGAAGGCGGGCGAGCAGCTGACGGCCATGGAAATGATGGCGGTGAATCCGCTGCAGCGCGTGATCGCGCCGCGCTTCTGGGCCGGCGTGATCGCCATGCCGGTGCTGGCGGCGATCTTCAGCGCGGTCGGTATCCTGGGCGGCTACGTGGTGGGCGTGCAGTTGATCGGCGTTGACGCCGGCGCCTTCTGGTCGCAGATGCAGGGCGGTGTCGATGTGCGCGCCGACGTGCTCAATGGCGTGATCAAGAGCTTTATCTTTGGCATTGCCGTGACGTTTATTGCCCTGTACCAGGGCTTCGAGGCCAAGCCCACGCCGGAAGGCGTCGCGCGCGCGACCACCCGTACCGTGGTGATAGCGTCGCTGGCCGTGCTGGGGCTGGATTTCCTGCTGACCGCGCTGATGTTCAGCAACTGACGCGGCCATACCAACGACAAGACAGCGACAAGAACACTACGGGGTTGAAGAAAGAGATTCCAATGAAAAAGAATGCACTCGATTTCTGGGTGGGGCTGTTCGTCGCGGCGGGCTTCGTCGCCGTGCTGTTCCTGGCCCTCAAGGCGGGGAACATGAGCGCCTTTTCCTTCCAGGACAGCTATAGCGTGCAGGCGCGCTTTGACAATATCGGCGGGCTCAAGCCGCGCGCGCCGGTCAAGAGCGCGGGCGTGGTGGTCGGCCGCGTGGCGGCGATCCGCTTCGACGACAAGACCTACCAGGCCACCGTCGAGATGAGCCTGGAGAAGCGCTACCAGTTTCCCAAGGACACCTCGGCCAAGATCCTGACATCCGGACTGCTCGGCGAGCAGTACATCGGCCTGGAAGCCGGCGGCGACACCGCCATGCTGGCCGAAGGCGGACGCATCACCATGACGCAGTCGGCGGTGGTGCTGGAAAACCTGATCGGCCAGTTCCTGTACAACAAGGCGGCAGATGCCGGCGGCGGTGCGTCCGCCGGTGCCAGCGCCCCGGCGCCGGCAGGGGCCCTCAAATGAGCGTTGCCCCATCCTTCTGCAAGGGCCTGGCCGCGGTGGCTGCCGCGGCCGTGCTTGCCGGTTGCGCCACGGGCCCCACCGCCAATCCGAAAGATCCGCTGGAGCCGTTCAATCGCGAAGTCGCGAAGATCAACGAGGACTTTGACAAGGGCATCCTGCGCCCGGTGGCCCAGGTCTATGCCGACTACATGCCCACGCCGGTGCAGCGCGCGGTGGAGAACTTCTTCTCCAACGTGAGCGATGTCTACTCGGCGGCGAACAACCTGCTGCAGGGCAAGCCGGCCCGCGCCGCCGAAGACACCATGCGCGTGGCCATGAACACCGTGCTGGGGATCGGCGGCCTGATCGACATCGCCACCCCGGCCGGCCTGCCCAAGTACAAGGAAGACTTCGGCCAGACGCTGGGCGTGTGGGGCGTGCCGCCCGGGCCGTACCTGGTGCTGCCGCTGTTCGGGCCCAGCACGGTGCGCGACACCGGCGGCATGCTGGTGGACCGCAGTTTCGATCCGTCGGCCTATTTCTATCCGGTATCGCTGCGCAATTCGCTGACCGGCGTGCGCATCGTCGCCGGCCGGGCGCAGCTGCTGGGCGCGAGCAACCTGCTGGAGCAGGCGGCGCTGGACAAGTACTCGTTCATGCGCGATTCCTACCTGCAGCGGCGCCAGTACCTGATCTACGACGGCAACCCGCCTGAAGGCGACGAGGATGCAGACAGCGCCCCGGAGATCCCGGCGGCGCGCCCTGAAGCCCCTGCCGCGACCGAAGGTGAAAAGCCCGCCACGCCCGCTACGCCTGCTACGCCGGCGCAGCCTGCAGCACCGGCGCCCGCTGCGCAGCCGGCCGACGCCTCGGCCCCGGCCGCCACGCCGGCGCAGCCGCCCTCGGGCGACCTGCAGCCTGAGAGCCAGAGCCTGCCGATACCGCCCATGGATCCGATGCAGCGGATCGTGCCGGGTGTCCGTATCCGCTGACCCGGCGTGGCGCGGGCGGCTCCAGGGCCCGCGCCAGGCTGTGAATGCCCTGTGAGGGCTGAAACAATTTGTTTATAAGTAGCGGCAAAGGCGCTTGTGGGGGCAACCACCACTCCGCGCTTATGTTCCAATCACCGCAAGGCCGCGCGCCAGCCATGGCGCCCGGCCAGTTCGCCCTCGGCGAAAAACGTCTTTGATAAAGAAGGAAAATCCATGATAAAGCGACTGTTGGTCCCCTTCCTTACGGTAGTTGCCTTCGCAGGCACGGCGCACGCCCAGGTGGCGGCCCAGGACGCAGCGACCCCGGACGGGCTGGTCAAGGCCGTGGTCAGTGACGTGATGGCGACCGTCAAGGCCGACAAGGACATGCAGGCTGGCAATATCGCCAAGATCACCGCGCTGGTCGAGCAGAAGATCATCCCCAACGCCAACTTCCAGAAGACCACGCAGATCGCCATGGGCCGCAACTGGTCCAAGGCCACGCCCGAGCAGCAGAAGCAGATCACCGAGGAGTTCAAGACCCTGCTGATCCGCACCTATGCCGGCGCCATTGCCCAGATCCGCGACCAGACCGTGCAGTACCGCCCGTACCGCGGCACGGCTGACGATACCGATGCCACCATCCGTACCCAGGTCGTCAACAAGGGCGAGCCGATTCAGATGGACTACCGCCTGGAAAAGACCGCCCAGGGCTGGAAGGTCTATGACATCAACGTGCTGGGCGCCTGGCTGACCGAAGCCTACAAGGGCAGCTTCAACACCATCGTCGGCCAGCAAGGCGTCGAGGGCGTGATCAAGACGCTGCAGGACCGCAACCGCCAGCTGGCCAGCGCCAAGAGCTGAGGCGCGTGCCCAACGGTGCGCCGCTGCAATGCAGCACGGCGCGCCGATCTGCTCTACAATGGCCGTTCGCGGCACAGACTCCCGCCCGATGTGCGGGAGTCGTCGTTTTTGCCACCGTATTCAAGCTTCCGATCCCCAGGCCACGCATCCATGCTCTCGCTAGGTACCTCGCTGACCAACCAGAACGCCGCCGCCGTGCTGCGTGACGGGCTGGCTCGTGTGGCGCAGGGCGAGGTGCAGGTCGACTGCACCGGCCTGGCGCAGGTGGATTCCTCCGCGGTCGCCGTGCTGCTGGCATGGAACCGCGCCGCCGCCGCGCGCAGCCAGGCGCTGTCGCTACGCGGCGTGCCACCACAGCTGTCGCAACTGGCCAGCCTGTACGGGGTGGACGGCCTGCTGGGCCTGGCCCCCGCGGCCGCACCGCAAGGGCACCACCACCGACATTGATCCGGCATCGCCGGTCGCCAGCACGGCGGCCGCCCGCGATGCCGCGGCGACGGCCCTGCGCGGTCGCCGAGCCCCTGGGGGCGGATCAAGCGGGACCCTCCCCGCATCCCCTATAATTCCGGGTTGTTCGCCCATCCCCCCGCCTGTTACCGGTTCATGCCACGCCGGGCCAGGAAGTCCGGGCACGCAGTTGCTCCCCAATTCCCGGCGGCCGGCCCCGAAAAAGCCGGACCCGCCACAAACAATCGGCCATGAAAGCCATTGAAATCCACGACGTTCGCAAGCGCTACCGCAACCTGCAGGCGCTCAAGGGCGTCAGCTTTACCGTCGAACGCGGCGAATTCTTCGGCCTGCTCGGGCCCAACGGCGCCGGCAAGACCACGCTGATCTCGATCCTCGCCGGCCTGAACCGCGCCGATTCCGGCCGCGTCAGTGTGCTGGGTCACGATGTCGTCGCCGACTACCGAATGGCCCGGCGTATGCTGGGCGTGGTGCCGCAGGAGCTGGTGTTCGATCCGTTCTTCACGGTGCGCGAGACGCTGCGGCTGCAGTCGGGCTACTTTGGCCTGACCCGCAACGACGACTGGATCGACGAGATCATGGCCAACCTGGACCTGACCGGGAAAGCCGACGCCAATATGCGCCAGCTCTCGGGCGGCATGAAGCGGCGCGTGCTGGTGGCGCAGGCGCTGGTGCACCGCCCGCCGGTGATCGTGCTGGACGAGCCCACCGCCGGTGTGGACGTGGAACTGCGCCAGACGCTGTGGAAATTCATCTCGCGCCTGAACCGGGAAGGGCACACCATCATCCTGACCACGCACTATCTGGAAGAGGCCGAGGCCCTGTGCGACCGCATCGCCATGCTCAAGTTCGGCGAAGTGGTGACGCTGGACCGCACCAGCAACCTGCTGACGCAGTTTGCCGGCCTGCAGCTGGTGCTGACCTTTGCGCGCGGCAGCCTGCCGCCGGCGCTGGAGGCGCTGCGCATGCCGGACAACCCCGGCGAGCGCGCGGTGCGCCTGCGGTTGTCGGGCTACCAGGCGGTTGAACCGATCCTGGCCGCCTGCCGCGAAGCGGGCTGTGACATCGAAGACATGGAAATCAACAAGGCCGACCTCGAGGACGTATTTGTGCAGATCATGCGCCGCGAGGGGCATATGCCCGGTGCGCTGCCCGATCCGGCGATGGAGGCCGTGGCATGAAGCAGCCTGGCGATATCGAGGTCCTGGACGACACCGGCCTTGGGCCGATGGCCGTGGGCGGCCTGGTGGGTTTCCGCACCCTGCTGTACAAGGAAGTGCTGCGTTTCTGGAAGGTGAGCTTCCAGACCGTGGCCGCGCCGGTGCTGACCGCGGTGCTGTACCTGCTGATCTTCGGCCATGTGCTGGAAGACCGGGTCAAGGTCTATGACCAGATCAGCTACACCGCCTTCCTGGTGCCCGGCCTGGTGATGATGAGCGTGCTGCAGAACGCGTTTGCCAACAGCTCGTCATCGCTGATCCAGTCCAAGATCACCGGCAACCTGGTGTTCGTGCTGCTGCCGCCCTTGTCGCACTGGGAGATGTTCGGCGCCTATGTGGTGGCCTCGGTGATCCGCGGGCTGACCGTGGGCCTGGGCGTGTTGCTGGTGACGGCGTGGTTTGCCAATCTGCATTTTGCCTATGTGGCCTGGATCCTCGTCTTTGCACTGCTGGGTGCGGGCATCCTCGGCACACTGGGCCTGATCGCCGGCATCTGGGCCGAGAAATTCGACCAGCTGGCCGCGTTCCAGAACTTCCTGATCATGCCGGCGACCTTCCTGTCCGGTGTGTTCTATTCGATCCATTCGCTGCCCGCCTTCTGGCAGGCGGTGTCCCATGCCAATCCGTTCTTCTACATGATCGACGGCTTCCGCTATGGCTTCTTCGGCGTCTCGGACGTGTCGCCGCTGTTCAGCCTGGCAGTGGTCGGATCGGCGTTCGTGGTGCTGGCCGCGCTGGCGCTGCGCTTGCTGAAGTCCGGATACAAGCTGCGCCACTGAACTGTGGCCGGCCATACTGAATCACGCTGAAGAGAACCCCATGCTGCCTACACCGGAACAAGTCAGGGATTACATTGCCCAAGGACTGCCCTGCGAACATCTGCAAGTCGAGGGCGATGGCCAGCACTTCTTTGCCACCATCGTCAGCGCCGAATTTGAAGGCAAGCGGCTGATCCAGCGCCACCAGCGCGTCTATGCCGCGCTGGGCGACCGCATGCGTGCCGAGATCCACGCGCTGTCGATGAAGACGCTGACGCCTGCCGAGTGGCAGGCGGGCGAAGGCAAGTAAGCCCCGCCAATATGCGCCGCGCCACCCGCGCGGCCCCAGAACCATGACGCCGGGCGCGTGCCCGGCTCCAGACGACAGAACATGGACAAATTCCAGATCCACGGCAACGGCCCGCTGAAGGGCGAAATCCGCGTGTCGGGCGCCAAGAACGCCGCCCTCCCGATCCTGTGCGCGGGCCTGCTGACGGCGGATACCGTCTCGCTGGACAACGTGCCGAACCTGCAGGACGTGCGCACCACCCTCAAGCTGCTGCGCCAGATGGGCATGCAGGCCGAGCTGGACGGCGCCCGCGTGACCCTGAACGGCGCCGACGTCAACGTGCTCGAGGCCCCGTATGAGCTGGTCAAGACCATGCGCGCCTCGATCCTGGTGCTGGGCCCGCTGGTGGCCCGCTTCGGCGAGGCCCGCGTGTCGCTGCCCGGCGGCTGCGGCATCGGCGCGCGCCCGGTCGACCAGCACATCAAGGGCCTGCAGGCGATGGGCGCCGAGATCAGCATCGAACACGGCTTTATCCATGCCCGCGCCAAGCGCCTGAAGGGCGCGCGCGTGGTCACCGACATGATCACCGTGACCGGCACCGAGAACCTGCTGATGGCCGCCACGCTGGCCGAAGGCGAGACCGTGCTGGAAAATGCCGCGCGCGAGCCCGAGGTGACCGACCTGGCCCACCTGCTGGTCAAGATGGGCGCGAAGATCGAAGGCATCGGCACCGACCGCCTGGTGGTGCAGGGCGTTGAGCGCCTGCATGGCGCCAGCCACAGCGTGATCGCCGACCGCATCGAGGCCGGCACCTTCCTGTGCGCCGCCGCCGCGACGCTGGGCGACCTGGTGCTGCGCAACGTGCAGCCGGACATCCTCGACACCGTGCTCGACAAGCTGCGCGAAGCCGGCGCAAAGCTCGAGACCGGCGCCGACTGGATCCGCCTGGCGATGCCGCAGCGCGCGAAGGCCGTGAGCTTCCGCACCTCGGAGTACCCGGCCTTCCCGACCGACATGCAGGCCCAGTTCATGGCCCTCAATGCCGTGGCCGAAGGCACCGCGCGCGTGACCGAGACCATCTTCGAAAACCGCTTCATGCACGTGCAGGAACTGAACCGCCTGGGCGCGGACATCGCGGTCGAAGGCAATACCGCGGTGGTCAACGGCGTGCCGCGCCTGTCGGGCGCCAACGTGATGGCGACCGACCTGCGCGCCTCGGCCAGCCTGGTGATCGCCGGCCTGGTGGCCGATGGCGAGACCGTGATCGACCGCATCTACCACCTGGACCGCGGCTACGACCGCATGGAAGACAAGCTGTCGGCAGTGGGCGCGAAGATCCGCCGCATTGCCTGAGGAAGTCCGATGAGCCCCACTTTCAACGCATCGCCCAACCAGCTGACGCTGGCGCTGTCCAAGGGCCGCATCTTCACCGAGACGCTGCCGCTCCTGGAAGCCGCCGGCATCCGCGTCACCGAGGACCCCGAGACCTCGCGCAAGCTGATCCTGCCGACCTCTGACCCGGCAGTGCGCGTGGTGATCGTGCGCGCCTCGGACGTGCCGACCTACGTCCAATATGGCGCCGCCGACTTCGGCGTTGCCGGCAAGGACGTGCTGATGGAAAGCGGCATGGCCGGCCTGTACGCGCCGATCGACCTGAACATCGCGCGCTGCCGCATGTCGGTGGCGGTGCCGGCCGGGTTTGACTATGCCAACGCGGTGCGCCAGGGCGCGCGCCTGGCCGTGGCCACCAAGTACGTGCAGACCGCGCGCGAGCATTTTGCGAAAAAGGGCGTTCACGTCGACCTGATCAAGCTGTACGGTTCGATGGAGCTGGCCCCGCTGGTGGGCCTGTCCGACGCCATCGTCGACCTGGTCAGCACTGGCAGCACGCTGCGCGCCAACAACCTGGTCGAAGTCGAAGAGATCGTGCAGATCTCGTCGCGGCTGGTGGTGAACCAGGCCGCGCTCAAACTCAAGCGCGAGCGGCTTGCGCCGATTCTCGACGCATTCGAACGAGCTTCGGCGGCGCTGGCGTAAGGCCACACCAGGCCCGCGCCGACTGAGAGGAAAGTAGTCATGAACGCAACCGAAATGGAAAACCTGCCGATCCGCCGGCTCGATTCCAGCAAGCCTGGCTTTGCCGAGGCGCTGCGCCAGGTGCTGGCCTTCGAGGCTGGCGAGGACGAGGCCATCGATCGCGCTGCGGCGCAGATCCTGGCCGACGTGAAGGCGCGCGGGGATGCCGCGGTGCTGGAATACACCAAGCGCTTCGACCGCGTGGAAGCGTCGTCGATGGGCGCGCTGGAGGTGTCGCAGCAGCAGCTCGAAGCCGCGCTCGAAGACCTCGAGCCCAAGCGCCGCGCCGCGCTGGAGGCCGCCGCCGCGCGCGTGCGCGCCTACCACGAGAAGCAGAAGATCGAATGCGGCAGCCACAGCTGGGAATACACCGAGGCCGACGGCACCATGCTCGGCCAGAAGGTGACGCCGCTGGACCGCGTCGGCATCTACGTGCCGGGCGGCAAGGCCGCGTATCCGTCGTCGGTGCTGATGAACGCGATCCCGGCGCGCGTGGCGGGCGTGAAGGAAATCATCATGGTCGTGCCCACGCCGGGTGGCGTGCGCAATGAGCTGGTGCTGGCCGCCGCGCAGATCGCCGGCGTGGACCGCGTGTTCACCATCGGCGGCGCCCAGGCGATTGGCGCGCTGGCCTACGGCACGGCGACGCTGCCGCAGGTCGACAAGATCGTCGGCCCGGGCAATGCCTATGTGGCCGCGGCCAAGCGGCGCGTGTTCGGCACCGTCGGCATCGACATGATTGCCGGCCCGTCCGAGATCCTGGTGATCTGCGACGGCACCACCGACCCCGACTGGGTGGCGATGGACCTGTTCTCGCAGGCCGAGCACGACGAACTCGCGCAGTCGATCCTGCTGTGCCCGGACGCTGGCTATATCGCCCGCGTCGAAGCCAGCATCCAGCGCCAGCTCGGCACCATGCCGCGGCGCGAGGTGATTGCCGCGTCGATCTCCGGCCGTGGCGCGCTGATCAAGGTGCGCGACATGGAAGAGGCCTGCGAGATCGCCAACGCGATCGCGCCCGAGCACCTGGAGATCTCCGCCGAGAACCCGCGCCAGTGGAGCGAGAAGATCCGCCACGCCGGCGCCATCTTCCTGGGCCCCTATACCAGCGAGTCGCTCGGCGATTACTGCGCGGGCCCGAACCACGTGCTGCCGACCTCGCGCACCGCGCGCTTCTCTTCGCCGCTGGGCGTCTATGACTTCCAGAAGCGTTCGAGCCTGATCGAAGTGAGCGAGGGCGGGGCGCAGATGCTCGGCCAGATCGCCGCCGAGCTGGCCTATGGCGAAGGCCTGCAGGCCCACGCCCGCAGCGCGGAATATCGTTTCACCAAACGCAGTTGATCCACTGAACCCACGCAAGCCCAAACTGGAGTTTCCATGTCAGCCGTAGAGCCCTCCCTGATCGAACGCATCATCCGTGACGACGTGCGCGCCATGGGCGCTTACCACGTGCCGGACTCGCACGGTCTGGTCAAGCTCGACGCCATGGAGAACCCGTACCAGCTGCCGCCCGCGCTGCGCCAGGAACTGGCCGCGCGGCTGGGCGAAGTCGCGTTGAACCGCTACCCCGTGCCCAGCAGCGAGGCGCTGCGCGCCAAGCTGAAGGCCGTGATGCAGGTGCCCGCCGGCATGGACGTGCTGCTGGGGAACGGCTCGGACGAGATCATCAGCATGCTGGCGCTGGCTGCGGCCAAGCCCGGTGCGAAGGTGATGGCGCCGGTGCCGGGCTTTGTCATGTACGCGATGTCGGCGCAGTTTGCCGGCCTGCAGTTCGTGGGCGTGCCGCTGCGCGCCGACTTCACGCTGGACCGTGCCGCCATGCTGGCCGCGATGGCCGAGCAGCAGCCCGCCATCATCTACCTGGCCTATCCCAACAACCCGACCGGCAACCTGTTCGATGCCGCCGACATGGAGGCCATCATCCGCGCCGCCCAGGGCGAGGTCTGCAACAGCCTGGTGGTGGTCGACGAGGCTTACCAGCCGTTCGCGCAGCACAGCTGGATGCCGCGCCTGACGGACTTCGGCAACCTTTTGGTGATGCGCACCGTGTCCAAGCTGGGCCTGGCCGGCATCCGCCTGGGTTACCTGGCCGGCGCGCCGGAATGGCTGTCGCAGCTCGACAAGGTGCGCCCGCCATACAACGTCAACGTGCTGACCGAAGCCGCCGCGCTGTTCGCGCTGGAGCACGTGTCGGTGCTGGACGAGCAGGCCGCGCAACTGCGCGCCGAACGCAGCCGCGTGGCCGACGGCATGGCGGCGCAGGCCGGGGTCACGGTGTTCCCCAGCGCCGCCAACTTCCTGCTGGTGCGCGTGCCGGATGCCGCACAGACGTTCGACCGGCTGCTGGCCCGCAAGGTATTGATCAAGAACGTGAGTAAAATGCACCCGTTGCTGGCCAATTGTCTGCGCGTCACGGTCAGCACCCCCGAAGAAAACGCGCAGTTCCTTGAGGCATTCGCAGCGTCGCTGCAGGATTAACACCATGCGTGTTGCAGAGGTCACCCGCAATACTTCGGAAACGCAAATTCGCGTTTCCCTGAATCTCGACGGCAGCGGCCGCCAGAAACTGGCGTCCGGCGTGCCGTTCCTTGACCACATGCTGGACCAGATCGCCCGGCATGGCATGTTCGACCTGGAGGTCGAAGCCACCGGCGACACGCATATCGACGACCACCACACGGTGGAAGACGTGGGCATCACGCTCGGCCAGGCGGTTGCCAGGGCCATCGGCGACAAGAAGGGCATCACCCGCTACGGCCACAGCTATGTGCCGCTGGACGAATGCCTGTCGCGCGTGGTGATCGACTTCTCCGGCCGCCCCGGCCTGGAATTCCACGTGCCGTTCACGCGTGCGCGCGTGGGCAGCTTCGATGTGGACCTGACCATCGAGTTCTTCCGCGGCTTCGTCAACCATGCGGGCGTGACCCTGCATATCGACAACCTGCGCGGCATCAATGCCCACCATCAGTGCGAAACCGTGTTCAAGGCCTTTGGCCGGGCATTGCGCATGGCGGTGGAGCTGGACCCGCGCGCGGCGAACACGATCCCGTCGACCAAGGGTACGCTCTGACCTTTCCACCACGGTAGGCGTGCCGGCTGGTTGCGGCGCCCGCTGACCTTCCAAGCCTGAACCTGGCCAGCGATGCTGGCGACCGCAACCGATGGATACGCTCAAGTCGTTTATTTCGCTGCTGGCGCTGATCAACCCGATCGGGGCGATCCCGTTCTTCATCAGCCTGACCAGCCTGCAGACGGAAGCGGAAAAGCTGCGTACCATCAAGATTGCATCGGTTTCAGTGGCGATCGTGGTGGCGGTGTCGGCCTTGCTGGGGCAGCAGATCATCGAGTTCTTCAATATCTCGGTGGCGTCGCTGCAGGTGGGCGGCGGGCTCATCATGATCATGATGGCCATGAACATGCTGAACGCGCAGACCAGCCGCACCAAGGCCACGCCGGAAGAAGAGGACGAGGCCGAGGTAAAGTCCAGCATTGCGGTGGTGCCGCTGGCGCTGCCGCTGCTGACCGGGCCGGGCTCGATCAGCACGGTGATCGTCTATGCCGGCAAGACCCAGCACTGGTACCAGTTGCTGATCCTGGTCGGCCTGGGCGTGGTGATCGGTGCGGTGGTGTACCTGGTGTTTCGCGCGGCCGACCCGATCGCCCGGGTCATCGGCCGCACCGGCATCAATATCGGCACGCGCCTGATGGGGCTGATCCTGTCGGCGCTGGCCGTGGAATTCATTGTGGACGGGCTGAAGACATTGTTGCCTGTTTTGAAATCATGACTACCATAGCAATTGTGGATTACGGCATGGGCAACCTGCGCTCGGTGGCGCAGGCGCTGCGTGCCGCGGCGCCGGAAGCGGATGTGCGCGTAGTGGATGCCCCCGAAGGCATCCGCTCGGCCGACCGCGTGGTGCTGCCCGGCCAGGGCGCGATGCCCGACTGCATGTCGGCGCTGGGTGCGTCCGGGCTGCAGGAGGCGGTGGTGCAGGCCGCCGCCAGCAAGCCGATGCTGGGCGTGTGCGTGGGCGAGCAGATGCTGTTCCAGTTCAGCACCGAAAGCCGGGCCGGCGCGGATCGTACGCCGGCGCTGGGCCTGATGCCCGGCCAGGTGGTGCGCTTTGCGCTGGACGGCATGACGCAGCCCGACGGCTCGCGCTACAAGGTGCCGCAGATGGGTTGGAACCGGGTGCGCCAGGCCAGGCCTCACCCGCTGTGGGACGGTATCCCGGACGACAGCTGGTTCTATTTCGTCCACAGTTACTATGTGCAGGCGCAGGACCCGGCCCATGTTGCCGGTGAAACGGAATACGGAGTCGTATTTACCAGCGCGGTAGCGCGCGATAATATTTTCGCGACGCAGTTCCACCCCGAGAAGAGCGCGGCCCTGGGCCTGCAGCTGTACCGGAACTTCGTCCACTGGAATCCCTGACCCGATTCGTTTTTTTACCGATCATCGACCGCTAACTCGACCCGTCACCCGACCTGTTTCCGATCGACTATCGACCCGACCTGACCGGCAGCGCCGGTCTCGCTCAATCTCTATCACTCAACCACGCTCGTCACGCATATGTTGCTCATTCCGGCCATCGACCTGAAGGACGGTCAGTGTGTACGCCTCAAACAAGGCGACATGGACCAGGCCACCGTCTTTTCCGAAGATCCCGCCGCCATGGCACGGCACTGGGTGGAGCAGGGCGCCCGCCGCCTGCACCTGGTGGACCTGAACGGCGCGTTCGTGGGCAAGCCCCGCAACGAGGAGGCCATCAAGGCCATCATCGCCGAGGTCGGCGACGAGGTCCCGGTGCAGCTGGGGGGCGGCATCCGCGACCTGAACACCATTGAACGCTGGCTGGATGACGGGCTGTCGTACGTCATCATCGGCACGGCCGCGGTGAAAAACCCCGGTTTCCTGAAAGACGCCTGCTCGGCCTTCGGCGGCCATATCATCGTCGGCCTGGATGCCAGGGACGGCAAGGTGGCGACCGACGGCTGGAGCAAGCTGACCGGCCACGAGGTGGCGGACCTGGCACGCAAGTATGAAGACTACGGCGTTGAGGCCATCATCTACACGGATATCGGCCGCGACGGCATGCTGCAGGGGATCAATATCGATGCCACCGTCAAGCTGGCGCAATCGATGTCGATCCCGGTGATCGCCAGCGGCGGGCTGTCCAACCTGGCCGACATCGACAACCTCTGCGCGGTCGAGGGCGAAGGTGTCGAAGGCGTCATTTGCGGCCGCGCGATTTACTCCGGGGATCTCAACTTTGCCGCTGCGCAGGCACTGGCGGACAAGCTGCGCGACGGGCAATAAGGCAACGCGCCGCGGGCGCAGCCGCCGCCAGGCCGGAACTGGCGGCGGACAAGGAATCTCATGCTAGCCAAACGTATCATCCCCTGCCTGGACGTGACCAACGGGCGGGTGGTCAAGGGCGTCAACTTTGTCGAGCTGCGCGACGCGGGCGATCCCGTGGAAATCGCGCGCCGCTACGATGAGCAGGGCGCCGATGAAATCACATTCCTGGACATCACCGCGACCAGCGACGGGCGTGACCTGATGCTGCACATCATCGAGGATGTGGCGTCGCAGGTCTTTATCCCGCTGACGGTGGGCGGCGGCGTGCGCACGGTCGAAGACGTGCGGCGCCTGCTCAATGCCGGCGCGGACAAGATCAGCGTCAACTCGTCAGCCATCGCCAATCCGCAGCTCGTGTCGGACGCGACCGCAAAGTACGGCTCGCAGTGCATCGTGGTGGCGATCGACGCCAAGCGCAGCTCCGCCCCGGGCGAAGCGCCGCGCTGGGAAGTCTTCACCCACGGCGGGCGCAAGGCCACCGGCCTGGACGCGGTTGAATGGGCGCGAGAGATGGCCGCGCGCGGCGCCGGCGAGATCCTGCTGACCAGCATGGACCGCGACGGTACCAAGAGTGGTTTCGACCTGGAACTGACCCGCGCCGTCAGCGACGCCGTGCCGGTGCCGGTGATCGCCTCGGGCGGCGTCGGCGGCCTGCAAGACCTGGCCGACGGCATCACCCAGGGCCGCGCCGACGCGGTGCTGGCCGCGAGCATCTTCCACTACGGGCAACATACCGTGGGCGAAGCCAAGGCATTCATGGCCCGCGAGGGCATTCCCGTGCGGATCTGATCATGGCAAAGAAGTGGCTCAACAAGGTCAAATGGGACGATAACGGCCTGGTGCCGGTGATCGTGCAGGAAGTCGGCTCGAACGACGTGCTGATGTTCGCCTTTATGAACCGCGACGCGCTCCAGCGCACCGTGGAGCTGGGCGAGGCCGTATTCTGGTCGCGCTCGCGCAAGCGTCTGTGGCACAAGGGCGAAGAGTCCGGCCACGTGCAGAAAGTGCATGAGATCCGCCTGGACTGCGATGAGGACGTGGTGCTGCTCAAGGTGACCCAGATCGACAATATCGCCTGCCATACCGGACGCCATTCCTGCTTCTTCCAGAAGTTCGAGGGCGATGTGGAAGCCGGCGACTGGCACACGGTCGAGCCGGTGCTGAAGGACCCTGCCCAGATCTACACCAAGCCATGAGCGACACCCAACTCAGCAGCAATGATGTCCTGGCGCACCTGGCCGAAGTGCTGGAATCGCGCAAGCCCGCCAACGGCGGCGACCCTGACAAGTCCTACGTGGCGCGCCTGTTCAGCAAGGGCGACGATGCCATCCTGAAGAAGATCGGCGAGGAAGCCACCGAGACCGTGATGGCCGCCAAGGACGCGCGCGCCGCCGGGCAGAGCGGCGCCGAGGCCGGCAAGGTGGTCTATGAAGTGGCCGACCTGTGGTTCCACAGCATGGTATTGCTGGCCAGCTTCGGCCTGACCCCGGCGGATGTGGTCAACGAGCTCGCGCGGCGCGAGGGGCTGTCCGGCCTCGAGGAAAAGGCCCGGCGCAAGGACTAGCTGGCGCAGGCGCCGGCCGGTCTTCCGCCTGCCCGCAAGGCAGGTTTCCAACCAAGGGCAATGATGGCGAACGACTACACCGGGCAAGTCACCACTCCAAGCGGCGAGCAGTTGAGCAGCCTGCGCAAGCTGCTACACATCCTGTATGCCCTGTATGCGATCTTCTGGCTGACCGGCGGCATCACCGCGCTGATCGCCATCGTGATCGACTACGTCAAGCGCGACGACGCGCGCGGTTCGCTCTATGCCTCGCACTTCGCCTGGCAGATCCGCTCGTTCTGGTGGTCGGTGGTGTGGGGCGTGCTGGGCGGGGTGCTGTTTGCGACAGTCGTGCTGATACCGCTGGCCTTTGCGGTCTGGGGCGTGCTGTCGCTGTGGATGCTGTATCGTATCGTCAAGGGCTGGCTGTACCTGAATGACAGCAAGCCGATGTACCCGGATCAGCAGTTCTGATGCCGGGCAGGCCGGGCCCGCGAAGGTTACAGCGGGTGCCGCGGCCGTCGCAATGAAATCTTCATGAACGCTCAGGATAATTGCATCTTCTGCAAGATCGTGGTCGGCCAGCTACCGTCGCGCAAGGTCTATGAAGACGACGACATGGTGGCCTTCCACGATATCCATCCCAAGGCCCCGGTACACTTTCTGGTCATTCCCAGGTTGCATGTCGACTCGCTGGCCGATTGCGGCGCCGGCGAAGGGGCGGTGCTTGCTAGAATGATGCTGAAGGTGCCTGAACTGGCGCGCGCGGCAGGCTGTGCCAACGGATTCCGGACGGTGATCAATACCGGCCCGGACGGTGGGCAAGAGGTCTACCACCTGCACCTGCATGTGCTGGGTGGGCCGCGCCACGCGTGGAAGGCACCGCTGCCCTGACCGGGCAGCCTTGGCATGGGAGCGCCCGCGGCGGCAACGCCCCGGGCAGAAGCTACGCCGGCAACCGTCGCCCGGCGCGGCCATAACGGGACGGAACAACGGGTCCGGGCATATCTGATTGCGCCCGCGGCTTCATCAGGAGCAAGAAATGGGTTCGTTTAGCATTTGGCACTGGCTGATCGTGCTGGTGATCGTCATGCTCGTGTTCGGCACCAAGAAACTGCGCAATATCGGCCAGGACCTGGGCGGCGCGGTCAAGGGCTTCAAGGATGGCATGAAGGAAGGCGAAAATAAGGCGGCCGCCGATCCTGCCCAGTCCAAGGAATTGCGCGACTCCACCACCATCGACGTCGAAGCCAAGGAAAAGACCCGCCAGCAGTAATCCGGCGGTGTGCCATTCCTTCTACGCAAACCTCGCTGCCTGCGTGTCGTCCCGCGCCTGCGCTTTTCCGCATGTTGTCCGCATGATGTGTCCGCATGATTGATCTCGGCATTTCCAAGCTGGCGCTGATCGGCGCCGTGGCACTGATCGTGATCGGTCCCGAACGGCTGCCCAAGGTTGCACGCACGGTGGGCGCCCTGGTCGGCCGGGCGCAGCGCTACATCAACGACGTCAAGGCCGAAGTCAGCCGCGAGGTTGAACTGGAAGAACTGCGCAAGATGCGCACGGAATTCGAGGACGCCGCGCGCGATGTCGAGCGCACCATCCACAAGGAAGTCAGCGAGCAGACCCAGGCGCTGAACGAAGCCCTGGGCGGTGCCGAGGGAACCAGCGGCGGCACCGCCGACGCCAGTGGCGGCTTCGTGCCAAGCTGGGATGCGGCCCACAAGGCGCACAACGGGCGCAAGAGCTGGCGCGTCAAGCAGGGCGCCCGCCCGCTCTGGTTCAAGCGCCAGCACAATGTCCGCGTCTGGGTGCAGTCAGGCGCGGCGCGCGTCAAGCGCCACCGGCCGGTCACCCGGCCATCCCGATCCTTCTTCGAGTGAGCATGCGCCGCGGCAACACCTTGCCGGCCGTCGTTCCGGCCGCTGCCGTCGTGGCCGCAGTCCTGGTCGCACTCGCGCGCCGCCGCGTTGCGGCCCCATCGATCCACCTTGCCAGCCCCCGCGGCTGAGCGGTTCACGCCATGAGCGACACCCGGTCCCCAGATCCCCAAGACCCGCAAGACGAGTCGCAGCAGGAAACCTTTATTTCCCACCTGGTCGAGCTGCGCCAACGCCTGGTCAAGGCGGTGGCCGGCATCATCCTGGTCTTCGTCAGCCTGGTCTACTGGGCGCCGCTCATCTTCAACCTGTTTGCCGCGCCGCTGATGGAGTCGCTGCCCAAGGGCGGCAAGATGATCGTGACTGACGTCACCGGCTCGTTCTTCGTGCCGATGAAAGTCACCTTGCTAGTGGCCTTCCTGATCGCGCTGCCGTGGGTGCTGTACCAGATCTGGCAGTTTGTCGCACCCGGCCTGTACCAGCATGAGAAGCGCCTGATCCTGCCGCTGGTATCGAGCAGCTATTTCCTGTTCCTGTGCGGCGTGGCGTTCGCGTATTTCCTGGTGTTCCCCACGGTGTTCCATTTCATGGCGCACTACAACGCCCCGCTGGGGGCGGAGATGTCGACCGACATCGACAAGTACCTCAGCTTTGCCATGACCACTTTCCTGGCCTTCGGCATTACCTTCGAAGTGCCGGTGGTGGTGATCGTGCTGGTGCGCTTTGGCGTGGTGGAACTGGATAAGCTCAAGCAGATCCGCCCCTATGTGATCGTGGGGGCGTTCATCATCGCGGCCATCGTGACCCCGCCCGATGTGCTGTCGCAGCTGCTGCTGGCCGTGCCGCTGGTGGCGCTTTATGAACTGGGGCTACTGCTGGCGCGCTTTGTGGGCCGCCCGGCACCTGAAGCCACCGCTTCCGGGGAAACGCAGCCGGACTAATTCGGCTGAGGTAGGAGATCTTGTCGGCCTGCCATCCCTGTTTTGCACCAAAACGGGGATTTTTCTACCCATTCCTGTTGCTCCCCGACAACAAAAACCGCCAGTGGGCATGGTTTACGCCGAAAAAGCCTTCTGACGGCCGGGGGGGCTGGCACATAATACGCAACAGACGTGAACGTTAATGCGTCGCCCAAGTACTTGGGCAACCAAGATTTCCCAATCAGTTGACAAGGAAAGTGTCGATATGAAGATGAAACTGTTTGCTGCTGCCGTCGCCGCTCTGGCCGCTGGTGGCGCCTATGCCCAATCGAGCGTAACCCTGTACGGCGTGGTCGATGCCGGTATTGAATACCAGCAAAACCAACCGAATGGCCACGACGTGGTTCGCATGACCTCGGGTAACCTGTCGGGCAGCCGTTGGGGCCTGCGTGGCGTGGAAGACCTGGGCGGCGGCCTGAAGGGCGTCTTCGTGCTGGAAAGCGGTTTCAACCTGGACGACGGCAAGTCGGGTAACGACAACCGCCTGTTCGGCCGCCAAGCCTACGTCGGTCTGGCTAGCCAATATGGCCAGCTGAGCCTGGGTCGTCACCAGACCCCGTTCTATGACTTCGGTCTGCAGTTCGACCCGATGGCCATTTCGAACAAGTACTCGATCACCGCTCAGGACGCCGCTTTCGCCAGCCGTGCTGACAACTCGGTCAAGTACATCGGCACGTTCGGTGGCCTGACCGCCAGCGCCCTGTACAGCGCTGGTGCAAACACCGGCGCCGGCGCCCTGGGCGAAGTCCCGGGTTCGGCCAAGCTCGGCCGTGAATTCGGCGCGAACCTGACCTACGCTGCCGGTCCGTTCGCGGTCGGTGCTGCCTATGACGAAGTCAACCTGGCTTCGGCAAACGCCGTGGGCACGGTCGTGAACCCGGACGCTACGATCCGCCGCGCTTCGGTGGCTGGCTCGTACGGCTTCGGCCCGGCCAAGGTCTACGCTGGCTACCGTTGGGCAAAGGGTGTGGATCTGGGCGCGCTGCCGTTCCAGGGCCAGAACATCCAGGCTATCACCGGTGCCAAGGCATCGTCGAACCTGTACTGGCTGGGCGTTGGCTACCAAGTGACCCCGGCTCTGTCGCTGACCGGCGCTGCTTACTACCAAGACTTCCGCGGCCAGAAGGGCGATCCGTGGAGCTTCGTGGCTTCGGCTGACTACGCTTTCTCGAAGCGTACCGACGCCTACCTGAGCCTGGGTTATGTTCTGAACAAGAACAACTCCAACCTGGGCCTGGACGGCTTCGGCAAGGTTAGCACCAACGCCAACGGCGAAGGTGACAACCAGTTCGGCGCCGTGGTTGGTCTGCGCCACAAGTTCTAATCTGACGCGAGCGTAAGCTCGCTTAGGATTGGCTTGAACCAAGAGGCCGGCATCCGTAAGGATGCCGGCCTCTTGTCTTGTGGGGCCGCCAAGAGCAGGCACAGGCCGGGTTGTGCTTGTTGCCGTGCTTCACCTGTCATGTTGCGCATCGGCAGCCGGGCAGGGCGGGTGGCTCGCGGCGCGCAGGGACTTCTGCTTCGCGATGCCGACGATAGGGATGGCGTTGTGGCGGCCCACCAACATGTTGGACAAGGATCGAGGCGCTGCCCCCTGCCCACGACCGCCGCGGGCATTGCCGTGGGCCGCCATGCCATCGAGGCGCGGTGTCTGCCGCTCAGGTCCGTTGTTTCCTGTCGCATCACCGTGACGCGGCGGGCTGCCTGGCCCACCGGGCACAAAAAAACCCCGCCTAAGGCGGGGTTCTTTCTTCAGGGCCGTGTCGCGCCGCCCCTCATTCTTCCTCTTCAAACGGCAGCGCGCGGCGCGGCGGCGGAGGCCGTTTGCCGATCGTCACCGTCAGGTCCGTTGCCTTGCCGCGGCGGATCACCGTCATCTTGATGTCCACGCCTGGCTTGAGCTGGGCAATCGCATTGAGCAGCGCGGTCGTGTCCGTGATCGATGAGCCATCCACCTTGGCCAGCACATCGCCGGGCTTCACGCCCGCCTTGTCGGCCGGCCCACCCTGGACCACCGCGGCGATCAGTGCGCCTTCCTTGGCATCGAGGCCGAACGATTCGGCGATCTCGGGCGTCATGTCCTGCGGCTCGACCCCGATCCAGCCGCGCGTCACGCTGCCGGTGGAGATGATCGATTCCATCACCTGCTTGGCGGTCGACACGGGAATGGCAAAGCCGATCCCCAGCGAGCCGCCCGAACGCGAGTAGATCGCCGTATTGATGCCCAGCAGGTTGCCCTGCGCATCCACCAGCGCTCCGCCCGAGTTGCCAGGGTTGATGGCCGCGTCGGTCTGGATGAAGTTCTCGAAGGTGTTGATGCCCAGGTGGCTGCGGCCCAGCGCCGAGACAATGCCCATCGTCACCGTCTGGCCGACGCCGAACGGGTTGCCGATGGCCAGCACCACGTCGCCGACCTTCACGTTCTCAAGCCGGCCCAGCGTGATCGCGGGCAGGTCCTTGAGCGTCACCTTGAGCACGGCCAGGTCGGTTTCCGGGTCGGAGCCCACCACCTTGGCGTTGGCCTTGCGGCCGTCGGTCAGCGCGATCTCGATTTCATCGGCGCCGTCGACTACGTGGTGGTTGGTTAGAATGTAACCCTCGGCGCTGACAATGACGCCAGACCCCAGGCTGGAGACCGGCTCCTGCCGCTCAGGCAGGCGGTCGCCAAAGAAGAAGCGGAACCACGGATCCTCGGCCTGCGGGTTGGGCGAGCGCTTGTTGCCGTTCTTGCTGGTAAAGATATTGACCACCGCCGGCATGGCCACCTGGGCGGCTTCGCTGTAAGACCCTTCGGCCGCAGGACCGGACACGTTGGGCACGACTTCCTTGAGCGCCACGATGGGCGAACCAGACTGGACCGCGACGCGCCCCCTCTGCAGCCAATCAGGCTTGAGCGTTGCCACGACGAACCAGACCGCCAGTACGACGGTGACAGCCTGGGCAAAGAACAGCCAAAAGCGCCGCAACATATTGGAGTTTTGAGCAGAAAATGAAAACAAAAGAGCTTGAATTGTACTTGAACGACCTGTTGGAAGTTTCCCGCTACAAGGACTATTGTCCCAACGGGCTGCAAGTGCAAGGTCGCCCGGAGGTCACACACGTCGTGACGGGAGTGACGGCAAGCCTGGCATTGGTCGATGCCGCGATCGAAGCGGGGGCCGACGCCATCCTCGTCCATCACGGCTACTTCTGGAAAAACGAAGATGCGCGCGTGGTCGGGCAGAAGCACGCGCGTCTGAAGCGCCTGCTTGGCGCGGACGTCAACCTGTTCGCCTTCCACCTGCCCCTGGACAACCACCCGGAGTTCGGCAACAACGCCCAACTCGGCCTGCAGCTCGGCTTTACCCCGACCGGCCGCTTCAGCGACGACCAGCTCGGCTGGACCGGCACGCTGCCCGCGCCGATGCCGCTCTCTGCGCTGGCCGCGCACGTTGGTGGCGTGCTGGGGCGCGAGCCGCTGGCTATCGGTGAGCCGGACCAGATGATCCGTACCGTCGGCTGGTGCACGGGCGGGGCACAAGGTTATTTCGATGCCGCGGTGGCCGCGGGTGTCGATGCTTATTTGAGCGGCGAAGTCTCGGAGCAGACCACGCATCTGGCGCGCGAAAGCGGCGTGGCGTATCTTGCCGCCGGCCATCACGCCACCGAGCGTTACGGTATCCGCTCGCTGGGCGAGCATGTGGCCGAACGCTTTGGCCTGCGCCATACGTTTATCGATATTCCTAATCCCGTCTGATCTGACGAAAAACAAAACGGCCCCATCGGGGCCGTTTTATCTTCCGGGGTCGGCGCGCATATGGCGCACCAGTCAGCGGGTCTTCAGGCTGTCGCGGATTTCACGCAGCAGCATGACTTCCTCAGGCGGTGCGGCGGGCGCTGCTTCCGGTTCCGCGGCGCGCATCCTGTTAAAGGCACGCACCATCAGGAAGATGATGAAGGCCAGGATCAGGAAGTTGACAACGATGGTCAGGAAATTGCCGTAGGCAAACACGGGCACGCCGGCCTTTTTCAAGGCATCGAGCGTAGTGGGTGTTCCCGGTGGGGGATCCGCCAGCACGATGAACATGCTGGAGAAGTCCAGCTTGCCGATAACTCGGCCTACCAACGGCATGATGAGGTCGTTGACCACTGAATCCACGATCTTGCCGAATGCCGCGCCGATGATCACACCGACCGCGAGGTCGATGACGTTGCCGCGTACGGCGAAGGTTCTGAATTCCGAGATCATGCCCATGGGGGGTTCTCCTTCTTGTCACTAGCGATGAACGGTTTCAAGCTCGAAGCCTGCCGCATCACTCACCGGAAAGCAAGCACCGAAGCCGCTTTCCGGGTTGCACGTCCGATAATCGCGCATGGCCGTGGCATTTTCTGCCTATCTAGTGCGCTGGTGTCTAAGGTACACTTTATGGTTGACGCAAAATCTAAATTGACTTCCCCTGGGGTTTGGAATGAGTGACCAGCAAGACGTGAAGAGCGTGGATAAAGGTCGCCGCAATTGGTTGATCGCGACATCCGTCGCTGGCGGCGTCGGAGG
Organism: Cupriavidus sp. GW821-FHT07C08; assembly: GCF_059419025.1. Taxonomy (NCBI): domain Bacteria; kingdom Pseudomonadati; phylum Pseudomonadota; class Betaproteobacteria; order Burkholderiales; family Burkholderiaceae; genus Cupriavidus; species Cupriavidus sp. GW821-FHT07C08. The sequence continues at coordinate 91,097 of NZ_JBWKQZ010000016.1, read as the reverse complement.
CGTAGCGGTAGCGGTTCCTTTCGTCAGTACTTTTGCACCATCGGAGAAGGCCAAAGCCGCGGGTGCTCCAGTCGAGGCGGATATTGGCGCGCTGAAGCCAGGCGAGATGATGACTGTCGAATGGCGCGGCAAGCCGGTCTGGATCATGCGGCGCACGGACGAACAACTGGCGTCGCTGAAGAAGACGGATGGCGAGGTGGCTGATCCCACTTCCGATGTGCCATTCACCATGCAGACGCCTGAGTACTGCAAGAACGAAACCCGTTCGCGCGCAGACCACAAGGACGTCCTGGTCGTGGTGGGTATCTGTTCCCACCTGGGCTGCTCGCCGTCGGGCCCCTTCGCCCCCGGCGCCAATTCTCAGCTCGGCACCGATCCCGGTTTCCTTTGCCCCTGCCACGGGTCGACCTTTGACCTCGCCGGGCGCGTCTTCAAGAACAAGCCGGCTCCGCAGAATCTCGATGTTCCCCCCTACCAGTTCCTGACCGACAGCAAGATCGTGATCGGCAAGGACGAGAAAGGAGAAGCCTGATCATGGCGGCCGAAAAACAAGTCAAGACGACCGGCCTGCTGGGCTGGATCGACGCCCGCTTCCCCGCAACCCAACTGTGGGAAGACCACCTCTCCAAGTACTACGCGCCGAAGAACTTCAACTTCTGGTACTTCTTCGGTTCGCTGGCGCTGCTGGTGCTGGTGATCCAGATCGTCACCGGCATCTTCCTGGTGATGAACTACAAGCCCGACGCCACGCTGAACGCGGCCGGCATTCCCGTGGCCTTCGCCAGCGTGGAATACATCATGCGCGAAGTCCCCTGGGGCTGGCTGGTGCGCTACATGCACTCGACCGGCGCCTCGGCCTTCTTCGTGGTGGTCTACCTGCATATGTTCCGGGGCCTGCTGTACGGTTCGTACCGCAAGCCGCGCGAGCTGGTCTGGATCTTCGGCTGCCTGATCTTCCTGTGCCTGATGGCGGAAGCCTTCATGGGCTACCTGTTGCCATGGGGCCAGATGTCATACTGGGGCGCCCAGGTGATCGTGAACCTGTTCTCGGCGATTCCCGTGATCGGCCAGGACCTGTCGCTGTTCATCCGCGGTGACTACGTGGTGAGCGACGCCACGCTGAACCGCTTCTTCTCGTTCCACGTCATCGCCGTGCCGCTGGTGCTGCTGGCGCTGGTCATCGCCCACATCATCGCGCTGCACGAAGTGGGTTCGAACAACCCGGACGGCGTCGAGATCAAGGCCAAGAAGGATGAGAATGGCGTCCCGCTGGACGGCATCCCGTTCCACCCCTACTACTCGGTGCACGACACGCTGGGCGTTGCCGGCTTCCTGCTGCTCTTCTCGGCCGTGATCTTCTTCTTCCCGGAAGTGGGCGGCTATTTCCTGGAGCACAACAACTTCTTCCCGGCTGACCCGCTGAAGACGCCGCCGCATATCGCGCCGGTGTGGTACTTCACGCCGTTTTACTCGATGCTGCGCGCCACCACGTCGAACTTCCTGCCGATCCTGTGGGTGTTCTTCGCGCTGCTGCTCGGCATGGTGTTCCTGCGCAGCAAGGATGCGCGAGTGAAGGTCGGCGCCATCGCCATCGCGGTGATCCTGGCCGTGGGCTTCTACTTCATCGACGCCAAGTTCTGGGGCGTGCTGGTGATGGGCGGCTCGGTGGTGATCCTGTTCTTCATGCCGTGGCTGGACTGCTCGCCGGTCAAGTCCATCCGCTATCGTCCTGCCTTCCACAAGACCATCCTGACCGTCTTCGTGGTGGTGTTCCTGGTGCTCGGCTATCTTGGCGTGCAACCGCCGTCGCCGGTCGGTGAGAAGGTGTCGCAGCTCGGTACGCTGCTGTACTTCGCCTTCTTCCTGACCATGCCGCTGTGGAGCCGTGTCGGCGAGTTCAAGCCGGTCCCGGAGCGTGTCACGTTCCACCCGCACTGAGCGAAGCGAACCCCGACAAGAGCACAAGGACACAAGATGAAAAAGCTGCTTTCGATCCTCGCGCTGGCCGGCGCCTGCTTTGCCGGCGCGCCTGCCATGGCATCCGAGGGGGGCTTCCCCCTTGAGCCGGCACCGGTGAACACCGCTGACCTGTCGTCGCTGCAGCGCGGCGCCAAGGTGTTCGTCAACTACTGCCTGAACTGTCACGGCGCATCGATGATGCGTTACAACCGGCTCAAGGACATCGGCCTGACCGACGACCAGATCCGCGAAAACCTGCTGTTCAGCGCGGACAAGGTTGGCGAGACCATGACCATCGCCATGCAGCCGAAGGAAGCCAAGGCCTTCTTCGGTGCGCAGCCGCCGGACCTGTCGGTGATCGCCCGCGCCCGCGGCGACGACTGGCTCTACACCTACCTGCGCACGTTCTACCGTGACGACAGCCGCGCCACCGGCTGGAACAACCTGGTGTTCCCGAGCGTCGGCATGCCGCACGTGCTGTGGGAACTGCAGGGCCAGCGCGCCGCCAAGTTCACGGAAGTGGAAGAGCACGGCGAGAAGGTGCACAAGTTCGCCGGCTTCGAGCAGCTGAGCCAGGGCAAGCTGAGCAAGGTCGAGTACGACCAGGCCACCGCCGACCTGGTAGGCTTCCTGGACTGGATGGCCGAGCCCGCGCAGAACCACCGCAAGCGCCTCGGTGTCTGGGTGCTGCTGTTCCTGGGTGTGTTCACCGTCTTTGCCTGGCGCCTCAACGCCGCGTACTGGAAAGACGTGAAGTAAGGCATGCCAGGGGCCCGAATCCGGGCCCGGACAGGACAAAGGCCAGGGGTGGCCGCTGCGAAAGCAGCACCGCCCCTGGCCTTTTCTCTTGGAAAGCCTGCAGAAGCGCACCAGCAAAGTGCGCCATTTGCCACTAATTTGCTTTCTGGTGGCCGACTTTGGCAGAATGTCAGACCTTACTGTCCGACCCTGCTTCGGCTAAGCCCAAGGAATCCAACCATGATGGTGTTGTATTCGGGTACGACTTGCCCGTTTTCCCAACGTTGCCGCCTTGTCCTGTTTGAAAAGGGCATGGATTTTGAAATCCGCGACGTCGACCTGTTCAACAAGCCCGAAGATATTTCGGTGATGAACCCGTACGGCCAGGTGCCCATCCTGGTCGAGCGCGACCTCATTCTGTATGAGTCGAACATCATCAACGAATACATCGACGAGCGCTTCCCGCACCCGCAGCTGATGCCGGCTGACCCGGTGCAGCGTGCCCGCGCCCGCCTGTTCCTCTTCAACTTCGAAAAGGAACTGTTCACCCACGTCTACACGCTGGAGAACGAAAAGGGCAAGGCCGCGGAGAAGAACCACGAACGCGCCCGCGCCGCGATCCGCGACCGCCTGACGCAGCTTGCGCCGATCTTCGTCAAGAACAAGTACATGCTGGGCGAAGAGTTCTCGATGCTCGACGTCGCCATCGCGCCGCTGCTGTGGCGCCTGGATCACTACGGCATTGAGCTGTCGAAGAACGCCGCGCCGCTGCTGAAGTATGCTGAACGCATTTTCAGCCGTCCCGCGTACATCGAAGCGCTCACCCCGTCCGAAAAGGTGATGCGCCGCTAACCGGCACCGGCCCGAAGGCATCCGCCCTCGGGCCACCACGGCGCCATTGGAAGCACAATGCCTGAAACCTCCACCAAGCCCTACCTGATCCGCGCCATCTATGAATGGTGCACGGATAACGGCTTCACGCCGTATATCGCCGTCTTCGTCGACGCCAACACCAGCGTGCCGCGCGAGTTCGTCAAGAACAACGAGATCGTGCTCAACGTCAGCTTCGACGCCACCAGCGGCCTGGACATGGGCAACGAGTGGATCACCTTCAGCGCACGCTTCGGCGGCGTTTCGCGCAAGATCGACGTCCCGGTCGAGAACGTGCTGGCTATCTACGCCCGTGAGAACGGGCAGGGCATGGCCTTCCCGGTCGAACGCAGCGTGCCGGAAACCCAGGCCGCCACCGAGCGCGAAAACAACCCGCCGCCCAAGCTGGCCCCGGTGGAAGCCGAGACCTCGGCAACTACCGCCGACACCGGCCCCGGCGACGACGACACGCCGCCCCCGGTGCCCCGCATCGGCAGCAAGAAGCCCGCACTGAAAGTGGTGAAGTAAGCCATCCCAAAGCGGACCGCAATGCAGTAGAATCGCGGTCTGCACCAGACATGCCGGCTTAGCTCATCAGGTAGAGCAGTTGATTTGTAATCATCAGGTGGCGGGTTCGAGTCCTGCAGCCGGCACCAGCATTTGAAAACGGGCTACGCAATCTTGCGTAGCCCGTTTTGCTTTTGGGGGCGAGGAAATTACCGCTTGGCCCGGTCAACTCCCTACGCGGATGGGAGCCATCGCTCCATCCCAGGGGATCCGGTCAACTAAGTCCGCCGCTTCTGCGTGTCACTGGGCAACTCATTGAAGCGTGCCGCGTAATAGGCGGCGAAGCGGCCAAGATGGCCGAAGCCGAGTGCCAGCGCGGTTTCAGTAATGCTGGCGCCGGGGTCGAGCAGCAGGCGAGTGCGTACCGCGTCCAGGCGGATATTGCGCAGCAGTTCCATCGGCGAGATGCCATGGTGGCGGTGGCAAACCGCATTCAGCGTGCGGAAGCTGACGCCCGCGGCGCGCGCCAGGTCCTCGAGCGAGACCGGCGCGCAAAGATGGGACTCGATGTAGGCCATCACGGCGTCCATCTGCCGCATGCCCCGGCCGGCGGGTGTGGCTGCGGCTTGCCCCGGCACCGAAGCAAGCTGCAGCGGCAAGGGCAGGGTGGCAGTACCCACGGGCTGGTGCAAGAACAGAAACAGGGCCAGGCTCCGCTCCAGATGATCGACCCAATTGGCATGCACTGCAGAGTCGTGCGAGCACGACAGCACATTCAATAGCGATTGCGCGATCAGGTCCCATTGCGGCTCGAGCACGCGAGGCAGCAGGACACCGGGGGCGAGGTCGACGTGGTCCATGCCTTCGCGCCCCATGGCCTCGTGCAGCAGCGTGTGCGGCACCCTGACGATCATCTGCTGGTTGCCGGGGCACCAGCGCAGGCGAATCCGTTCCTTCGGCGCGAGCACCGCAGTGCGGCCCTCGGCTACCCACAGTCGGTGGCCGTCACATTCGATCTCGGCGCCGCCTCCAAGCGATGTATGGACGAGGGAAAAGTCCTCGAATGGGCGAGCGGATATCTCGACTTCGGCGCCATAGCGCAGCGCATAGATCTTCAGGCGATTGAGCTCGCCCTTGAACATCGCCGCATCGGGCGCGCCAGGCTTCCAGCGCAGTACATGGTCGGTGAGTTCACGAGCGACGTGATCATGCGCCTCCACGCGCACATCGGATCGGAACAGCGGATTGCTATAGAGCGCGGAGAGGGCGGGGGTCCGCGGAGAAAGTGGCATTTATTGTCCCCGTTTCTGGCCTAGCGGTGGTTTCACTGCGCCGCTGCACTGAAACTGCCTGGAAAGGCACGGACTGATCTGCGGGAGGGCTGATTGCCCTTTTTCTTTTTCTGCGATCCATCTTGCCATAGTGCGCGCGGCATGAGTAGCGCCGCACGGCTGTCGCAACACCTGTCTTGCCGAAAGCGGATAGCAAATCGGGGAGGCCTTGCCATTTCCGGATAGCCCCCGCCTGAGCGGCAAAAAACGGATCGCTGCGCGGCGCGGGTTCGCCAGTTTCGGATAGTGCGGCTGGCAGTGAATTCCTACACTCAGCCCATTCCCCTACCCACATAATTTCGCGGAGACAGCGATGTCAGACTCCCCACGGATGGCCGGGAGCGCCAGCGACCGGAAAGTGTTCTTTCCCCAGGCCGACGGCTCATGCGTTCCCTACAGTGTGTTCAGCTCGCAAGAGGTCTACGACCGGGAGCAGGAGCGCATCCATCGCGGGCCATATTGGAGCTTCGTAGCCCTCGCCTGCGAGATTCCCAATCTCAACGATTTCAAGAGCACGTTCGTCGGCGACACCCCGGTGGTGGTAACGCGCACGGCCAACGGCTTTGCCTGCTGGGTCAACCGCTGCGCGCACCGCGGCGCGATGGTGTGCCGCGAGAAATATGGCAATGCGGAGTCGCATACCTGCGTGTACCACCAGTGGAATTACTCTTGCGAAGGTGACCTGCAGGGTGTGCCGTTCCGTCGCGGACAAAAGCAGGGCACCATCACCCTGACCGGGATGGCCAAGGCCTTCGATCCGTCGCAGCACGGACTGCAGAAGCTGCGCGTGCAGGAGTACAAGGGGCTGCTGTTTGCCACCTTCAGCGACGAGGCGCCGCCGCTGGCCGACTACATCGGCCCCGAGATGCGCCCCTGGGTGGACCGCGTCTTCCACAAGCCGATCGTCTATCTGGGCTGCACCCGCCAGTACTCGAAATCGAACTGGAAGCTCTACTTCGAGAACGTGAAGGATCCCTATCACGCCAGCCTGCTGCACCTGTTCCATACCACCTTCAACATCTTCCGCGTCGGCATGAGCGCGCGCTCCGTCCCGGATGCCACCCATGGCCTGCACAGCCTCATCACGGTGACCAAGCCGAAGCAGGACACCAACACCGCAGCGGCCTACACGGACCAGAAGATCCGCTCGATGCAGGACGGCTTCGCGCTGGAGGATCCCTACGTGCTGGGGCAGATTTCCGAGTTCGAGGAGGATTGCACCAACCACATCCAGCCAATCTTCCCGCAACTGGTCATCCAGCAGATCCACAACACCCTGGTGGCGCGCCAGTTGCTGCCCAAGGGGCCGAACAACTTCGAACTGGTGTTCCACTTCTTCGGCTACGAGGACGACACTCCGGAGCTGCGCGAGCTGCGCCTGCTGCAGGCCAACCTGGTGGGACCGGCCGGCTACATCTCGATGGAAGACACCGAGGCCACCGAGCTGGTGCAGCGCGGCACCGTGCGCGACGGCGACAAGACGTCCTACATGGGCATGGGCCTGGATGCGCCCGAGCAGACCAACAGCAATATCACCGAAAACCTGATTCGCCGCTTCTGGGCCGGATATCAGCACGCGATGGGGTACTGAGATGAAGAATGACCTGCAGCTCTGGATGGAGCTGAGTGCGCTGCAAAACCGCTATGTGCACGCCATCGACAACAACCTGCTCGAGACCTGGCCGGCCTTCTTCACCGAGGACGGCACGTACACCATCATTTCGCGTGAGAACGCCGAGCGTGGCCTGCCTGCGCCGATCATCCACTGCCGCAACCAGAAGATGATGCGCGACCGCATCGTCGCGCTGCGCCACGCCAACATCTATGAAGCGCACGGCTATCGCCATGCACTCGGTGGGCTGGTGATCGAAGCAGCAACGGACGAAGAAGTGCGCACGGTGTCGAGCTATATCGTGGTCAACACCGGCGCGGCGGGGGACTCCGTCGTGTACCAGGCCGGCGTGTACCGCGACACCGTTGTCAGGCAGGACGGCGCATGGCGCTACAAGGAAAAGCGGGTCGTCTACGACACCTCTCGGGTCCAGACCCTTCTCGCCACGCCGATCTAGGAACGCATCAAATGAGTACATGGCATGACGTCGGCGCCGCCGACGAATTCATCGAAGACGAACCGCGCGCCGTCGAGGCGGCTGGGGTATCGATTGCTGTTTTCCGCGTGGGCGATGAGCTGTTCGCGCTGCATGACTTGTGCACGCATGAGCGCGTGCCGTTGTCCGAGGGCTTCGTCGAAGATGGCTGCGTTGAGTGTCCGCTGCACCAGGGCTTGTTCGACCTTCGCACCGGCGCGGCGCGCAAGGCGCCTTGCGTGACGCCGGTCCAGACCTATCCGGTGCAGGTGGCAGAGGGCCGCGTGCGGATCCAGGTGCTGCCGCAAGTGGTCGCATTGTCTTGAACGCAGGGAGCTGTCATGAGTACGGATCCAAGGACGATCGTCATCATCGGCGCCGGCCAGGCCGGCGGCTGGGCCGCACGCACGCTGCGCAATGAGGGCTTCGACGGCAGGGTAGTGCTGATCGGCGACGAGGCTCACCCGCCGTATGAACGCCCGCCGCTCTCCAAAGCGGTGCTGGCTGGCGAGGCGGCGCCTGAAAGCGTGCATCTGCTCGACGCAGCGACGCTGGCGTCCATGTCTGTTGAATGGCTGGCGAGCGCGCGCGTGGCGCGGCTCGACCGCGCGGGCAGGCATGTTCAGCTCGCCGGCGGCGACGCGATCGCTTACGACAAGTTGATCCTCTGCACAGGCGGGCGCGCACGCATGCTCGACGTGCCGGGGGCTGACCTGCCCGGCGTGCACACGTTGCGCACCATCGACGACGCGCAGCGCCTGGGCCCGGCGTTGCGGCCCGGCGCGCGCGTGGCGGTGGTGGGCGGGGGCTGGATCGGCCTGGAAGTGGCAGCCACCGCGCGCAAGCGCGGCGCCGAGGTCACGGTGATCGAGGCCATGCGCAGGCTGTGCGAGCGCAGCGTACCGGCAGCGCTGTCCGCGCACCTGCTCGAACTGCATGCCGCCCGAGGCACCGAGGTGCTGCTCGAGACCGGCGTGGCGAGCATTGCAGCCACCGCGTCAGGCGGACTCGGCATGGTGCTGGCCAATGGCCGCGAGATTGCCTGCGACGCAGCGGTAGTGGGCATTGGCCTCGTACCGAACGACGAACTGGCGCGTGCGGCGGGGCTGGATTGCGATGGTGGCGTGCTGGTCGACGCGCAGTGCCGCACGTCCGATCCGGACATCTTCGCTGCCGGCGACGTGGCGGTCGCGCGCAATGGCTGGGCCGGGCGCCGCATGCGGCTCGAGTCGTGGCAGAACGCGCAGGAGCAGGGCATTGCCGCGGCAAAGTCCGCGCTCGGACGCGAGGTCCATTACGACCCGCTGCCGTGGTTCTGGTCCGACCAGCACGGCACGAACCTGCAGATCTACGGCGTGCCACAGCCATCCCAACAGATGGTGGCGCGCGGCGATCCGGCAAGCGGCAGCTTTGTCTTCTTCTACCTCGAAGGCGAATGCGTAACGGCCGCACTGGGCGGCAATGCCGCGCGCGAGCTGCGCTTCGCGCGCCGCCTGATCGAGAACCGCACGCCGGTCAGGCCGCAAGACCTGGCCGACCCAGGCATATCGCTGGCCAAGCTTTAGTGGCCCGCACCACGTAGCCAATGCCACAAAGACGGCATTCAAGACATAGAGAAACGGAGGAGACCATGCGGCAAATCGACATCCAGAGAATGGCCGGCGAGGCCAGGCTCAATGCCTTCCACTACCGCGTGCTGATCTGGTGCGCACTGATTATCATCTTCGATGGCTACGACCTGGCCGTGGCCGGCATCGCGCTGCCGTCGATCATCAAGGAGATGGGGGTCGGCCCGACGCAGGCCGGGTTCCTGGTCAGCACCGCGCTGTTCGGCATGATGTTCGGCAACATTGTGCTGGGCACCATTGCCGACAAGATCGGCCGGCGCCGGGCCATTGCGGCCTGCATCGCACTGTTCAGCGTATTTACCGCCGCCGCGGGGCTATGCAAGGACCCGCTGCTGTTCGGTGCGGCGCGCTTCCTGGCCGGGATCGGTATCGGCGGCGTGATGCCAAACGTCATCGCGCAGATGACCGAATATGCGCCGCAGCGCGTGCGCAGCACGATGGTGACGCTGATGTTCAGTGGCTACTCGGTTGGCGGCATGCTGGCGGCCATGCTGGGCAAGAGTCTGATCGAGAGCTACGGCTGGCAATCGGTGTTTATCGCCGCGGGCCTGCCGCTGCTGCTGATCCCGCTGGTCCTGAAGTCGATGCCGGAATCCGTGCCGTTCCTGATCCGGCGCGGCCGCACCGACGAACTCAAGCGCCTGGCGGGCAGCATTGATCCGGCCTACCGGCCGGGCGCCGACGACCGCTTCGTAATCGCCGGCGCCAGCGGTTCTGCGAGCGCGCCGTTCCGCCAGCTGTTCCAGCAAGGCCGTGGCCTGAGCACGCTGATGTTCTGGCTGTCGTGCTTCATGTGCCTGTTCATGGTCTACGCGCTCAGCTCCTGGCTGGCCAAGCTGATGGCCAGCGCCGGCTACAGCCTGGGCTCGGCGCTGACCTTCGTGCTGGTGCTCAACCTCGGCGGCATGATCGGGGCCATCGGCGGCGGCTGGCTGGCGGACAAGCTGCATATCAAGTACGTGCTGATCGGCATGTACCTGATGGCCGCGGTGTCGATCACCCTGCTGGGCCATCCCATGCCGACCGGCTGGCTGTACCTGCTGGTCGGCCTCGCCGGCGCCTCCACCATTGGCACGCAGATCGTCGGCTGTGCCTATGCAGGGCAATTCTACCCCATCGGCATCCGCGCCGCTGGCATCGGCTGGACCCTGGGCATGGGCCGTGGCGGTGCCATCCTGGCACCGATCGTGATCGGGGTGCTGGTCGGCATGGGATTGCCGCTCGAGCAGAACTTCATGGCCATCGCGGTGCCCGGGATGGCAGCGGCGCTGGCTGTGCTGATGATCCAGCACGCACGCTCGGCCTCGGTCGCGGCTGACCCGCGCAAGGCCACGACCAGCGGCGAGATGATCGATATTCCGCAACGTCCCGCAAATTCCAACACTTAAGGAGACCACTCATCATGGCCGAATACACCCCTTCTGAACTCCTCGCGCTGGTAAACGCCAGCCAGGTCAGCGCAGGCGATGAGCGCGTGCGCGCCATCACCGCGCGCATCGTTGCCGATCTGTTCCACACCATTGAGGCGTTCCAGGTCACGCCGAATGAATTCTGGTCGACCATGCAATGGCTGACGCGCCTGGGCCAGGCCGATATGGTTGGCCTGGTCACAGCTGGTCTTGGCTTCGACCGCCTGCTCGATATCCTCGAAGAAGAGGCCGACCAGTCCGCCGCACGCGCCCAAGGCACGCCGCGTGCCATTGAAGGCCCGCTCTACGTCGCAGGCGCGCCGTCGGCCCAGCGCGAAGTGCGCCTGGATGAAGGCAATGAGGGCAAGGGTGAAGTACTGGTGATGGAAGGCCGCGTGCTGGACCTGGACGGCAAGCCGGTGCCGCACGCGAGCGTCGACGTCTGGCATTGCAACGAACTGGGCCGCTACTCGCACTTCGACCCGGCGCAGCCCGACTACAACCTGCGCCGCCGCATCGAGACGGACGCCGATGGCAACTACCGCTTCCGCAGCTTCCTGCCGCCGGGCTATGCGATTCCGCCCGACAGCCCGGTGTCGGAACTGTTTGCGCTGCTGGGGCGCCACGGCAACCGCCCGGCCCACATCCACTTCCTGGTATCGGGCAGCGGAAAGCGTGCGCTGACCACGCAAGTTAACATCCCGGGCGACACCTTCCTGGACGACGATTTCGCCTTCGCCACTCGCGATGGCCTGATCGTGTCGCTGGAAAAGGTGGAGCGCTCGACCGAGTATGCCTCGCTCGGAGTGACTGGCCCGTTCACCCATGTGCGCTTCGACTTCGTGCTCCAGGATGCGCTGAACGAAGCAGAAGCGGTCGCCGCCAGCCGCTACGCCACAGCGGCGGCCTGAGCGCGCATCAAGCGAGGCGATGCCACGAGCCCGGTCCAACTAGCCGCGGAAATATTTGAAATATAAATAATCGTAACCTAAATTAGCCAACAAAGGGCTATCCCACGGGACGGCCCTTTGTACCGGCTGTTCCATGGCGCCGCCGGAATTGCACACACCAACAAGAAAGAAATGAGGGAGCAAATAATGAGAATCAACAGGAGCAGGGGCGTGTCAGCCTGGCTCGGTCTTGCGGCCGTCGTGCTGCCGCTTGCAGGATGCGGGGGCTCATCCGACCCCGTCGCCGACACGGTCTACACCAACGCGAAAGTCCTGACCGTCGATGCCGGCAACGCCGTTGAGCAGGGATTTGCCGTCAAGGACGGAAAATTCCTGGCGATCGGAACGGCAAGTGCATTGGGCAAGCATATCGGGCCGGCCACGCGTGTCGTCGACATGGGCGGGCGCACCATTGTTCCTGGTCTCAGCGACGGCCACCTGCACGGCGCGGGCGGCGGCCCTGGTGTCGACCTGTCGCGCACGCGCAGGATCGAAGATGTCCTGGCTGCAATTCGCAATGCCGTTGCCAGTCATGCACCGGGCGAACTGCTGCAGAGCAACTCCGACTGGCATGAGGCCCAACTGAAAGAGGTCCGCCTGCCTACCCGGGCCGAGCTGGATGCGGTGGCGCCGAACAATCCGCTGGTGCTGCATCGCGGCGGCCTGACGGCGATGCTCAACAGCGCGGCGCTGGCCAACTGGAATATCACCGAGAGCACAGTGTCGCCCGCGGGCGGCATTATCCAGAAAGACAGCAACGGTCAGTTGACCGGTGTTCTGATCAATAACGCGCGCTCGCTGATGACGCTACCCGCGCCGCCCAGGTTTGACGCCGCGTCCCTGGAAGAAATGCAGCGCAAGCTCAATGCGCTGGGGCTGACCAGCGTGCGTGTGCCGGGCATGTTCACCGGCACCGACGTGCCGTCGGCCTATGCCGTCATCCGGCAACTTCAGGCTGCAGGCAAGCTGAGCCTGCGTTTTCAGCTGCTACTCAACGCGATGGCGCCCGTTAGCACCGCAGAGCAGGTCAAGGCCATTATTGGCTCGGCCCAGCTGCCGCCAGGCACTGGCGACGAATGGGTGCGCATCTGGGGTGCGAAGACCTCGGTCGATGGCGGGTTTGAAGGCGGCTATATGAGCCAGCCTTACAACGAGCCCTTCGGCAAGGGCGGCACGTTCTACGGGCTGCCGCTGGTTTCCGGCCAGGCGTACCAGGATGTTGTCGCGGAGCTGGCCCGCAATAAGTACCGCGTGGCCGTGCACGTGGTTGGCGATGCGGCACTGGACCAGGTCCTGGCGGCGTGGGAGAGTCTCGACAAGGCCAGCCCGGGCGCCGTCAAGGGCTGGACCATCGAGCATGCATTCGTGGTCCGCAAAGAGCAGCTAGAGCGCGTGCGTGCCCTGGGCGCCAGGCTGTCCGTGCAGTCCCACCTCTACGTTGCGGCACCTGTGCTGTCCAGGTACTGGGGGCACGACCGGGCCGAACACGTGACACCCGTGAAGACCTTCATGGATTTTGGCTTCCAGCTGGTAGGCGGCACCGATTCGGCAAACATGCCGGTCAATCCGTTCTGGGCGATGTATCACTTCATTACCCGCGACACGATTACCGACGGCGTATATGGGCCGGACGAGCGCGTGGGACGCAACGACGTGCTGCGCATGTTCACCATCAACTATGCCGACCTGAACGGCGAGGCCGATACCAAGGGCTCGATCGAGAAGGGCAAGCTGGCCGACTTCGTGGTCTTGTCGGGAGACTATCTGACGGTGCCTGAAGTCGACATCCAGAATCTCCATGCCGTTGCCACCTATGTCGGAGGCCGGCAGGTCTACCGCGACGCGGCCACTTCGGTTCCGGCTCTCTGACCTTTGTCCCGGATCGGCTAGTCTCGGTTGTTCTGCCACGCCGCCGGTATGGGAGCGAAGGTGGCGGGTTCGAGTCCTGCAGCCGGCACCAAGAGAATCAAGGGGGGTACGCGATTTTTGCGTGGCCCCTTTTTGCTTTTGTGGGAACAGTCGCCTCGCGCCAGGAGGCAGAGCAAGCGGGGCAGGGCCACTGCGACCCGGGCTATGTCATCCGCTCATTGTCACGGATCATGGCAAGCCCAGACTCGAGGTGAGTCCCTATCGCGGGCTGGAGCGTGACCCCATGAAGACGCCTCGCTTGTGTGACAAGCTACTGCTGCGGGCGCCCAACCGCGTCCCGCAGCTTCCCGGCCAGCCTCGACCTGTCCCCAAACGTCATCACCAATTGCCGCGTAGCCCGCGTCATCGCCACATACATCAGCCGCGCTTCGTCTTCATCCGCCTCATCATGCTTATGCGGCATCCCCGTGGCCGGAATGCACACCAGCGGAAACTCAAGCCCCTTGCTGCTATGCATGGTGATCACCTTGACGCTGTCCGCGCCGGGCGTAAATCGCTTGGTGATTTGGGGACATTCGAACGGAATGCCCTTGCGCGTCAGCGCGCTGGTGACGTGTCCGACAGTGTCCCAATGGCGATAGAGCACCGCCATCTCTGACCAGGGCGTACCAGCCCGGTTCTCATCAGTCAGGATCTGCGCAATGCGCTCAGCTTCCGCCTCTACGTTTGGCAATTCGATCAGCAGCGGCTTGTTGCCGCGGCGGCCAGCACCGACAGGTTGCACGGTAGGCGCTTCGTCTTCGGCTGCCTCAGTCGGCCGCAGCAACTCATCCGCAAAGCTGCGTGCGACGGCCAGTATCTCCTGCGTATTGCGGTAGTTCAGCTTGAGGATGGTCGTACGGCCCCGGGCCTGGATGCCCACGCTGGCAAAGGTCATCCCGCGCTTCCTGGCGCCGCCGTAAATGGACTGCGCATCGTCGTAGAGCACCAACAGGGAATTGCTCTCCGGATTCACCATCTGCACGACCAGCTTGAACCACCCCGGCCGGAAGTCATGCCCCTCATCGATCAGTACGGCGTCGTATTGGCCGGCCGGGATCGCTTTTCGGTCCACACCCTGGATGACCCGATTCACCATTTCCTCAAACAGCGCATCACTGGGGCGGCCCTTGGGGCGGTCAATGTTGTAAGTCTCCAACTGCCGCGAGCACCACGCGTGGAAGTTATAGACGTGGACCTTCTCTTCGATGCCTTTCTCGATCATCGTCGCCGCGAGCTTGGCGGCGAGGGTCTTGTTGTAGCAAAGCACGAGGACCGGCCGTGTGACGATCTTTGCCAGATGCTCAGCGCGGTAGCCGAGGATCATCGTCTTGCCAGAGCCGGCGACGCCATGAATGACCCGGTGGCCTTCGCCGAGACTGCGTGCCAGCTGCTCCTGCTGGAGATCCATGACGCGAAGGATGTCAGGCATATCCAACGGCTCAGCGGCATCCTCCGGAAAGAGCGCGCGTTGCTCCGGCATGCGGATCTGCGGGAACAGGTGCCAGCGAATCCGCTCGATCTGCGGCAGGGAAAGCTTGAAGGTGAACTTGACCGGGAACATCTCCCACAGGCGCTGCTGGAAGTGTTCTGCGTCGACCGTCTCATACATCTCGTCCTGGCAGATCACCAGGTGCGGCGGCAGGACGTCCCCGAGGTTGGTCTTGTCGAACTGGGCACGCGTGATGTTGGACAGGACGACGCCGCAGCCATAGGGAAAGAAGGGCTTGCCTTTCAGTGAGCCGCTGGGCCAGACCAGTTGCGGATCACGCTGCAGCAGGTTGGTGACATAGAACATGTACTGCCGGGCTTGCTCGAGGGGATTCATCTCCCGCACCAGCCCGCGATCCGTCAGCAGCGTGACATCGCGCTGGTCGATTTCCCGGATGGTATCCAGCCGCCAGTCCTTGACCTCCAGCACCAGCAGACCCCGGCTGGGATGGAGGACGATGAAATCCGGATGCCTGGTCTTTTCGCCGATGGCGACGTCATACCAGCACAGGTAGTCGTCCTCCAGCTTTGTCTCCAGACGCTCGGCGAAGCGTCTCTCTCCACTGGTCATGCGCGAAGTGACCGAACCCAGCGCGGGAATCAGCGTGGCCATGCGTTGTTGCTCTTCTTATTGCCCGTTCAGGAACTGCGCTGACCACGGATTGTGTCGCGGACCCGGTGCGACGGTGGTCAGGCAGGTTTCTTATGGGGTAATTGTAGGCACAAAACGGTAACGGTGGCTATTTCGGTAGTTTTGGTGATTTTCTGGTTGGCGAGCCGGCGGCTCCGGCGGGGCAGCCAAGCGGTCTGCGCCTGCTTTCCGGCGATCCGCGCCGCCGTTCCGTCGATTCCCGCCACCCCCATATCAGAGCCCGGATCGCAGTGGTAACCTCCCGCTATCTCCGCCCCCCACCACCCGCCCGTGCATACCCCAGACTCCCGCATCTGGCGATCCGCCCCCGAGCAGCGCGCCTACGAAGACGCCCGCCGCCGCGTCCGCGCGCTGCGCTTCTTCTATATGCACGCCATGGTCTACGTGGCGGTCAATGCATTGATGATCGGCTTCCATCTGGTGGGATCGCCGCATCGCCCATGGTCCGGCGGACCGCTCATGGGCTGGGGCATTGGCCTGGCGATACACGGCGTGATGACCTGGGGTCGCGTCGGCCTGCTCGGGCGGCAGTGGGAAGAACGCAAGATCGCGGAATACATGGCGCAGGAACAGGTGCGCACGCTGTCGACGGAGAAGCAGCTGGTCGAAGCCCGCATGCGCCTGCTGCAGGCCCAGATCGAACCGCACTTCCTCTTCAACACGCTGGCCAACGTGGTCAGCCTGATCGAGCCCGCGCCGCAGAAGGCCACGCTGATGCTGGAGCATTTCATCGCCTACCTGCGTGCATCGCTCGCAGCCAGCCGCGCCACGCAAGGCACCGTGGCGCAGGAGGCGAAGCTGCTGCGCGACTATCTGGCGCTGATCCGCATCCGCATGGGGGACCGGCTGCACTACTCGGTCGATGTCGACCCCGAACTCGAATCGATGCCGCTGGCGCCGATGCTGCTGCAACCCGTGGTCGAGAATGCGATCAAGCATGGGCTTGAGCCGAAGATCGAAGGCGGGCGGCTGTTAGTCCGGCTGGAGCGGCGCGGCCCGCGCATGCTGGCGACCATCGAGGATGATGGCATGGGCTTTCGCCCCTCGGCCGGCGCCGGCGTCGGGCTTTCGAACCTGCGTGAACGGCTGGCTGTGCTGTATGACGGCGACGCCCACGTACGGATTGAAGAACGCTCGCCCGGCACCGCCGTGCTGATCGAAATCCCGCTGCCGCGTGCATCCTGAAACGGAGACGCCCATGACGCCCACCGCCCTGATTGCCGACGACGAAGAGCACCTGCGCGGATACCTGCGCAGCAAGCTGGAACGCCTTTGGCCGGAACTGCAGATCGTTGCCGAGGCGACCAACGGCATCGAAGCTGCCGACGCCATCGCACGGTTGTCGCCTAGCGTAGCCTTCCTCGACATCAAGATGCCCGGCCTGTCCGGCCTGGAGGTGGCGCAAGGGATTGAAACCGATACGCGGCTGGTGTTCGTCACGGCCTATGACGAATTCGTGCTCGATGCGTTCGAGCGCGCGGCCGTTGATTACCTGGTCAAGCCGGTCAGCGAGGAACGGCTCGGCCGCACCATCGAGCGGCTGCGCAAGGCGTTGCAGGAATCGGCGCCTTTGCCGGAACTGGCACAGCTACTGAACCAGCTCACACGCGCCCAGCCGCGCGCGGAAAGCGGCGGCCAGTTGCGCTGGGTACGCGCCAGCCGCGGCAACACCACCAGCCACGTGCCGATCCAGGAGGTGATGTACTTCCAGAGCGACGACAAGTACGTGGTCGTGCATACCCGCGATGGCGAGCACCTGATCCGCACGCCGCTGGCGGAGTTGATTGCCGGCCTCGATCCCGAGGTGTTCTGGCAGATCCACCGCTCGTCCATCGTCAACATGGAATACGTGGCCGGCACGCGCCGCGATGAGGCTGGGCGGCTTTTTGTCCGGATGCGCGACAGCGAAGCCGAACTGCCGGTATCGCGCGCCTACATGCACCGGTTCCGGCAGATGTAGGGCGGCCGGCGGCGCCACTGCGCCGCCGGCTGCGGGATTCACTGGCGATCCATGAATTCCTGGATCTTGCGCTGTTCCCAGTCACGTCCGCGGCGCGACAGCCGCGTCCAGACCAGCAACCCATGCACCGCCAGCGCCAGGCCCCAGGCCAGGGTGGTGGTCAGCGGCCACGGCCAGCCGGTGCTGGCGTAGTGCGACCACCGCGGCGAGGGAAAGTAGAAGAAGCGGAACCACAGCCAGCCATTGACGACAGCGTAGACCAGCAGGTGGATATACCAGCCGCGCAGGGCGCGCACCATGCGGCGCGCGCGCCAGTAGGCCATGGCGTTGGGGTCGTCGTTGGGCGGGAGGGCGTGGTGCATGGGATACCTCATGATCAAGATGTTGGCTTGCCTCAGGTATAGGCCACTGTAAAGCGCCGCTCCAGGCCCATGGGCCGAATCGACGGATTTCGTTCGCCGGTGCGCGCGCGGATAGCGCGAATGTCGGCGGGTCCGACCCCTCCATGACCCCGACATGTTGCGACCTGATCAGCTTTTCGCCCTGCCGCCGGGAATACCCGCATAGGAAAAGCCCAGCCCTTCACCATAATCATAGTAATTATGATCATAAATACGAAGCGATGGACTTCAAGCCCACTCCTCAGATAGAGGGCAGCAGACGCGTGAAGCGTTCGGACCAGGTGGTCAACGATATCAAGCGCTGGATAGTGCAGACGCACCAGAAGGTCGGAGACAAGCTGCCGCAGGAAGCAGCGTTGATCGAACAGATGGGCGTCGCACGCGGGACGGTGCGTGAGGCGCTTGCATCGCTGCAGGCACAGGGGCTGATCAAGGTCAGCACGGGGCCGAACGGCGGCGCCACGCTGACGCAGCCGCCTTATGAGCGATGTCTGGAGGCAGTGTCCAACTTCCTGTACTTCCAGTCGGTCGACATCGTCACGCTGTACGCCCTGCGCCGCGCGGTTGAGCCGGAACTGGCCGCCAACGCCGCCTTGCGCCTGACCGATGCCGATATCGCCGATCTCGAAGCCCTGGTCGGGCTGAGCCACCCGGAACATGGCGGCAGCACGGACTGGAACGAGCGGCGCGAAGCCGACCTGCTGTTCCACGACCGCCTGGCCGACGCCTGCAGCAGCCCGATGCTGGCGTTGTTCTGCCGCCTGCTCAACGACATCATTCGCCGCGTTATCGTGGTCCGTAATGCGCAGGATGATTTCGACGACTTTGATGAAGAGATCTTCCACAGCCACAACGCGCTGATCGAAGCCTTCCGGTCGCGCGACCCGGAGCGTGCGCGTGCCCTGATGCAGGAGCACATGGAGCATGCCGAATCCCTGGCCCTGGAGGCCGAATCCCGGGTGGACCGTGGGAGCTTGCTGATGAGCCCGGTCGACTGATCCCCTGACGCGCTAGCGTCCCCCCTTTTTTCTGCACACCCAACCGCCATCGTCGCATCCGACACGGCGGGTGGGATTCCTATTGCCTGAATCCTGGGAGCCTTGACGTGAAACCTGCTGAATTGCTTTGGCGCTGGAGCGCTGTCGATATTGCCGATGCCGTGCGGCGGCGCGAGATTTCCTGCCGCGAGGTCACGGCCAGCGTGCTGGCGCGCATCGACGCCCTTAACCCTCGTCTGAATGCATTGCCGGAGGTGCTGGCAGAAGAGGCACTGGCCAGTGCGGATGCCGCGGACCGCCAGGTTGCCGAGGGCGCAGAGCTGGGGCCGCTCCATGGTGTGCCGGTCACGATCAAGATCAATGTCGACCAGGCGGGCCATGCCACCACCAACGGCGTGATCCCGCTGAAGCACAACATCGCGCGTGAGGACGCCCCCGTGGTCGCGAACTTGCGCAGTGCCGGGGCCATCATCGTCGGGCGCAGCAATACGGCTACCTATTCCTCGCGCTGGTTTACCGACAACGGCCTGCACGGGCGCACGCTGAACCCGTGGGATGCGGATATCACCCCCGGCGGCTCCAGCGGCGGTGCCGCGTCCGCGGTCGCTTCCGGCATGGGGGCGCTGGCGCATGGCAATGACATCGGCGGCTCCATTCGCTATCCGGCCTATGCCTGCGGTGTCGCCGGCTTGCGGCCGACGACGGGGCGGGTGCCCGCATACAACCCGTCGGCCACTGCCGAGCGCAGCATCACGCCACAGCTCATGTCCGTGCAGGGGCCGCTTGCGCGCAGCATTGCCGACCTGCGGCTCGGCTACCACGCCATGGCCCGTTATGACGGGCGCGACCCGGCCTGGGTGCCGGTGCCGCTGGAACTGCCGCTGCCGCCGGGGCCGATACGCGTGGCGCTGTTCCGGCGTTGTCCGGGCATTCCCGTCGACCCCGCGGTCAGCGCAGCGCTGGACAGTGCCGCGCAATGGTTGCAGCAAGCGGGCTACGCCGTCGAGGAAGCCAGCCTGCCTGACTTCCTGGAAGCGGCAGCGCTGTGGCGCACGCTGACGGTCGACGACAGCCGCCGCAACATCATCGCAGGCGTTGACCAGCATGGCGACGAGGCCATGCGGCAAAGCCAGCGCAACATGCTGGACGGGATGCAGGAGACCGATCGCGATGGCTTTCTCGATGCCCTGGCACGACGCCAGGCGATCGCACGCAACTGGTCGCTGTTCATGCAAACGTATCCGCTGGTGCTGATGCCGGTGTCGTGGCAACGCCCGAGCGTGCAAGACGCGGATATCCGCACGCCAGAAGAGAACCGGGCCTTGCTGGACGCACAGAGCCCCATGCTGGCAACGGCGATGCTCGGCATGCCGGGGCTGTCCGTGCCGACGGGCATGGCCGGCGGCGTGCCGGTCGGCGTGCAGCTGATGGCATGGCGCTTCCGGGAAGACCTGTTGCTGCGCGCCGGCCAGGCCATTGAAGACGCGGCGCGCTTTACCCCTTACACCGACGTGCAAACCGGCATCTAGACCCAGGAGCTTCCCATGAACGATCGCAAACCTGCTTACGCCCCACGGCTCTCCCGCCGCGCCATGCTGGCCGGCACCGCCGCCGCCCTGTGTACCGGTGGCCTGCTCTCCAGGGCCGCATGGGGGCAGACCGTATCGCGCATCATCGTGCCGTTCCCGCCGGGAGGGCCGGCCGATTACATGGGCCGCCTGCTGTCCGAGAAGCTGAAAGACACAATGGGCCGCACCGTCATCGTCGACAACCGGCCCGGTGCCGGGACGCGCGTGGCGGCCGAACTCCTGAAGAACGCCCCGGCCGACGGCAATACCGTGCTGTTGGCACCGGTCGATCCGATGTTCATCGGGCCGCTGATCTACAGCAATATGCGCTTCAACCCTGCCACCGATTTCACGGCGATCACCGATGTGACGGGCGTCCAGTTCGGTATCGCGGTCAGCGCCAGCTCACCCATCAAGACACTGGCCGACTTCGTCAAGGCCGCCAGGGCCAAGCCGGCCGACTATTCGATCGGCATCAGCACGGTTGGCTCGCTGCTGCATTTCCTTGCCGTGGAGTTCGTCAGCCAGTCCCGCACCGGCAGCACGCTGGTGCCGTATCGCGGTGGCGCGGCGATGGTGACGGAAATAATGGGTAACCAGGTCGCCGCGGGAATGGACGCCATCACGACCTTCACCGAGCTGCATCGCGGCGGCAAGCTCCGCGTGCTGGCCGTGGCAGGGGAAAAGCGCGCCGATGCCTTGCCAGATGTGCCTACTTTTGCGGAGTCTGGTTTCCCCAACCTGGTGACGTCGTCGCGCTACCTGCTTTATGTCCGCGCCAACACGCCGCCCGACGTGACCACGCAGTGGTATCAGGCCGTGCGCAAGGTGCTGGCCATGCCGGACGTGCGCGAGAAGCTCGCGCGCGCTGGCTATGACATCTTGCCGGGCGGCACTTCTGATGAGGTTGCCAGGTATGCGAGCGCGCTCTCGGCACGGTGGACCCCGGTGATCAAGGCGTCGGCTTTCAAGGGGGATTGAGAGGAATTTCGTAGCCGCGGCCAAACTCGGCTGGAGACGATCTCTATTTGTGTCAGCTTGCTGGAGAATTCCCGCGGCACCCTCCTCCTGTAGGGTGCCGCGTTGTATTAAGGATGACCGCCCCAGTGTCGTAATTAGCCTCAGAAGACAACCTGGGCGGCGCCAAGGGAAAGTGCCAATGGCGCCGCATCGTGCCGCCTGGCGCAATTGCTGTGGGGCGCAGCCACACAGGCTGCGAGCCATACACCCGAGGGTATCCAGCCATGACCTCCTTCTCTTTCCGCGCCCGCCGCCTGTGGCTCGCCACAGGCTTTAGCCTGGCACTCTCCGCCTGCGCCCCAATGATCGCGACCACCCCGGCAACGGTGGAGCTCATGCAGCCAGCCGCCACGGCCAAGCGCGTTCAGCTTCTGGCGCCAGCCCAGGTCAAGCTCGACACCGGCTATTCCCGAGACCTCGCCGCCAGGTCGACCTGGTCGCAGGTCGGGCGCCTTCCGCAAGGCGATGTCTACCGCCCCGTCGGCACCATTCTCACAATCGAGGGCCGCCACGTTCACGAGGCCTACCTGGTCGTTCGCAACAAGACGCTGGTGGGCTTCTATCTGCCTGGGGAGCAGAACTACTCCCCGCTAACGACAGCAGTACCTTTGAACTTGGGAGAATCGGAATGAAACGGATTGCGCGCATGCTGATCGCCGGACTGGCAGTGTCGTCGCTGCTGGCGGGATGCGCTTCGGGCGTGAAGCACGCCGAGATGGCGGCATCGATGCCCACGCTGAAGCCGGGCGAGGGTCGGATTTATTTCCTGCGTTCGGCGTCGATGTTCGGGGCGGCTATCCAGCCGGATATTCGCCTGAATAGCCAGGTTGTTGGCGAATCCAAGCCCGGCGGTTTCTTCTTCGTGGACCGCACGGCTGGCAAGTATGTCGCGGCGGCCTCGACCGAAACCGAGAAGACGCTCAGCTTCATGCTGGATGCCGGCGAGACGAAGTACGTGCGCAGCTCCCCGTCGCTGGGGCTGATGGTGGGCCGCGTGGTGCTGGAGCTGGAAACGCCGGAGAAGGCGAAGGAAGAGCTGGCGTCGCTGAGCTATACCGGGGAACAGGTGAAGGCTGCGGCGAAGTAAGTGGATTGCCCCAGCCACGTTACAGGCTGAGTCGCGTTGACGACGCCGGTGCGTCGTCAATTGACGCATCGGAATTCCGCATGGCTTGCGGCTCAGCGCGGGCACATCAACGTAGGCGGGGCACCTCCTCGTGATGTTGGCAAAGCAGGGTTGCGCCACCCTTTTCAATGTAGTAACGTAACTACATTGAAGTTGATGGGAGTGCCATCATGACGATCACAACCCTATCGAGCCGAGAACTCAATCAGGACGTGACAAGAGCCAAGAAGGCGACGAAGGACGGTCCGGTCTTCATCACGGACCGCGGCAAACCGGCGCATGTGCTGTTGAGCTTCGAGGAATATCAGAGGCTCACCCAGCAGCGTCGCAATATTGCAGACGCACTCGCGATGCCCGGCGTTGAGGACATCGAGTTCAATCCGCCACGTGCCAACATCAAATTCCGCCCCGCTGATCTCACATGATGTTCGTGCTCGATACCAATGTCGTTTCCGAACTGCGCAAGGTCCGAGCCGATAAGGCTGATGCAAACGTTGCAGCGTGGTCTGCCAGCGTTGATGCAGCTTGGCTCTTTGTGTCGGCCGTCACCATCATGGAACTGGAAACCGGTGTCTTGCAAATCGAGCGGCGGGATGCCCGCCAGGGCGCGCTGCTGCGGGCGTGGCTGGACCACCATGTATTGCCCGAATTCGCAGGCCGCGTTTTGCCCATTGATACCGCCGTGGCCCTGCGTTGCGCTCGGCTGCACGTACCAGACCGGCAATCGGAGCGGGATGCGTTGATTGCCGCCACAGCAATCGTGCACGGTATGACCGTCGTTACACGAAATGTCGCCGACTTCATGGCAACTGGCGTCAGCATCCTGAACCCTTGGGACGCCTGATCGTGAGCCGCCGTCTTTTCCCAAGTGGCTTCCCGACGTCACAGTCATCCATGCCTTTGCCGGGAAGCCGTACCTGTTAATACGCAGGCAACTCATCTGCCAACACACTCTCCAGCTGCGCCTTCACCAACCCCAACAAACAAAACGCACTAAAGCAGGCCTCCGACTGCTCGCTATGCTGTTCCAGCAGCACAAGCACCCCTTCCATACCTGCTGCCACCGTCTCAATACTGTACCGCGCCGTGGATAGATCAATTTCCGACATAGGACCTCCTACCGTTGGATGAAGGTCCGCCGCGCGACATAAGAGGAGGGCGGCGGGCCTGACGGCGAGGGTGGAAAACCGGTGCCAAAGCCAATGCCGGTCAGCCTTGCGGCTACCTCGCCCGGCCCGCCATGGCAGGATGGCTTGCTCGTATGGGCGGGACCGATCGTCAAGTACGACCGGTCCGGCTTTGGCATTCGAGTTTCCACACTCGGTCACCGTTGTTCGATGACAGCCCCAGTCTCCCGCGTCACGGCGCTCGACTCGATAGGACACTTCGCATTCCCACACGGACGCCGCATCCTGCCCGACCTCCGCCCGCCAGCAAATAGCCAAACGCCGAAACCCTCCCTCAATCCACCAGCATTGCCAATGCCTCCCGCGCCTCCCAGCGCAGTTTCTCCAGATCCAGCCCTCCGTTGCCCAGAACCCTCAGGCTGCCGGCGCCACCAGCAGGCAGACCTTCAGCTCTCAGATCGTGCCCGCGGCCGCCAGGGCTTCGATCTCTGCCTCGCTCATGCCGAGTGACTTCAGGACAGAAGCAGAGTGCTCGCCGACTGCCGGCACATTCCCCATGGAAGCCGGTACGCCCGACAGCGTAGCCGGCGGCAGAAGTGCCTGGATGGCGCCACCCGGCGTCTGGACTTCCCGCCAGCGATTGCGTGCGGCGAATTGCGCGTGCTGCCACACATCATGCATGTCGTTCAGGGGCGAGTTGGCAATGCCCCCACGATCGAGCCGCTTGACCAGTTGCTCCCGGGTCATGGAGCGGAGATGACTGGCGATCTCCCGGTCCAACGCCGCGCGATTGGCGACGCGTTGGAGATTGGAGTTGAAGCGGGCATCCGCCGCCAGCGCCGGGTCCTCCAGCACCTCAGTGCAGAAGCGCTGCCATTCCCGTTCGTTTTGCAGCCCGAAGATGACGCTGGCCCCATCGCCGGTCTGGTACTGGCCATAGGGGGCGATACCCGGATGCGCAACGCCGTTGCGTGCCGGCGGCGTGCCGCCATAGTGAGCGAAGTTCAGGGGATATGACATCCATTCGCTCAACGCCTCGAGCATGGTGACTTCAACCCGGAGGCCGGTGCCAGTCCGTGCGCGTTGCAGCAAGGCGGACAGGATGCCGGTATAGGCGTACATGCCAGCGGCAATGTCCGCGATGGAAATGCCGGTGCGCGACGGCGCAGCTTCCGTACCGCTTACCGAGATCAGGCCCGCAGCGGCCTGGATCAACAGGTCATAGGCCTTCTTGTCGCGGTATGGCCCGCTGTCACCATACCCTGAGATATCGCAGACGATCAGCTCAGGATAGTCAGCATGCAATGACTCGAAGTCCAGTCCCATGCGTTGGGCGGCTCCCGGCGCCAGGTTCTGGATGAACACGTCCGCTTCGGCGAGCAGCTTGTGCACGATCGCCTTGGCCTCGGGCTTCTTGAGATCCAGCGTGAGGCTTTCCTTGCCGCGATTTGCCCAGACAAAGAAAGACGACTGGCCGTGGACCGAATGGTCATAGTCGCGGGCGAAATCGCCGACGACCGGGCGTTCCACCTTGATGACGCGGGCGCCAAGATCGGCGAGCTGGCGGCTGGCAAAGGGCGCCGCTACAGCGTGCTCAAGCGCCAGAACGGTGGTGCCATCAAGGGGGCGTAGGCTGGGTTTCATGGAGGGGGAGTGAAGGACCTGGCGGCACGCGGGCCGGACGACAAAGTATAGGAACGGTCCTCTTCCCCCGAACAGTCGAGAATTCCTAAGGCGGCTTCGAAGTCTTCGAAACTGGCCGCATGCCTGCCCTTACTGCGCAGCGTCCGGCGCACCCCATTCCGCGACATACCGGATAAAGTCCCGCGTATAGGCCGGGAGCGCCTTCTGGCTCCGCACGACTATCCGCTGCTCGCGCTGGGCCCATGGCTCATCCAGGGTGACCCCTTCCACCACCCCTTGCTCAATCAGGGGACCCGCTACGGAACGTGGCACGAGCGAGATACCGGCGCCTTCCTGTACGCAACGCATGGCCGCGGCAAAGTCGGGGGCATGCACGCGAACGCGTGGCTTGATGCCGGCACGCGCGGCCATGTCATTGAGGAAGAGGAAATTACTGCTCTTGCTGCCGACGGATACCAGGTCGTACGCCAACGCCTGTGCAAGGGACATCTTGTCGAGCAACCCTGACGGGTGGCGTGCCGGCACCACGAACATCAGCTCATCGACGCCATATCGAATGAACTCCAGGCCCCGCATGTCGATCGCGCCGGCCACCAGTCCGACGTCGGCACGGTCCTCGATCACGGCCCGCACGCTGTCCTCGCTGAGGTGCTCCTCCAGGTCGACATTGACATTCGGGTACGCCGCCAGGAACCTGCTAAGCGCCGCGGGCAGGCTGGCCATGGTGCTGCTGTTCGCGTAGACGCGGATATGCCCTTCAATACCGTCGGTATGGCGCCGCATCTCCAGCTGCAAGCGTTCGACGTTCTCCATGATCGCCTCGGCATAGTGCTGTACGGTCTCGCCCGCCGACGTCAGGGCCATGCCCTTCTGCGTCCTGTTGAACAACGGGACGCCCATCGCCTGTTCGAGGTTCTTGAGACGGTAGCTGGCCGATGGAGCCGTCAAATGCATATCCGACGCTCCTGCCGTCACGCTCTTGGCCTGCGCAATGGCGAGGAATACTCGCAGATCGGTGAGTTCGAAACGCACGCTTGTCTCCGTTGGCCGACCGTTCCCGGGGGTGTTTAGAAGAATTCTAACGACACCCCAGGAGCTTTCGACTGGTGTCCTTGTAGGGTCCGATTCTATATTTCGGCTCGTCACCGCAGCTACCGCTGTGCTACGCAAAAAAAATCGGAGACCAACATGACCATACTCTTGCGCAAGATCGCCAGCGCGCTGGGCAGCGCCGCGACACTCCTGGCCTGCGCGTCCCCGTCAGTGGCGCAGACAGACTACCCTGTGCGGCCTGTTCGACTTATCGTTCCGTATGCCGCTGGCGGGCCGACGGACACGTTCGCCCGATCGCTGGCTGCAAGCTGGGGCCGCAAGCTGAACACCTCGATGGTCGTCGAGAACAAGTCGGGGGCCGGCACGATAGTTGGCACCGAGGTCGCCGCGAAGGCCGCACCGGACGGTTACACCTTGCTGCTGACCACTGTCGCGCATGCCGTGAACCCAAGCATTCACGCCAGCCTGCCGTATCGCACGATCGAGGACTTTGCGCCAGTCGGGCTGGCGGCTCGTGCGCCCCTGGTGCTGGTCGTGAACAAGGGCGTTCCGGCGAAGACACTGCCGGAATTCATCGCTTATCTGAAGTCGCGTCCCGGTCAGGTCAACTATGGCTCAGCCGGAGTTGGCAGTGCCCCGCATCTCGCCGGGGAACTGCTGAACTACACGGCAGGAACGAAAGCGGTCCATGTCCCGTATCGGGGGAGCGCGCCTGCCATGGCCGATCTGATCGGTGGCCATGTCGAATTCATGATCGACAGCGCACCGACAGGGCTCGCGCAGGTGCGGGCAGGAGCGGTGCGATTGCTGGGAACGTCGATGGAAAAACGCCTGCCGCAGACCAAGGAGACGCCGGCGATTGCGGAAGCCGTGTCAGGCTATGAGGCGTACACCTGGAATGCGGTATTCGTGCCAGCCCGAACACCGTCGGCAGTTGTCCAGAAGCTGGTCTCGACCCTTGGCGATGCACTCAGCGATCCCGCCCTGCAAAGCAAAGCCTTCGAACTCGGATTGCAGCTGGAGACCCAGCCTACACCAGCTGGGCTCGACAAATTCCTGCGGGCGGAACTGGAGAAGTGGAAGCGGGTGGCCGTCGCCACGAATATGAAAGCCGACTGAGCGAAACCCGCGCAGGCCAGCGCCGGAACCAACTATCAGGAACACGGAGTAGCCATGAACGCCTATCAACTTTGCCCGCAACGCTACTTTGAGGATTTCGAACTCGGAGAGCACTTCAATCTGCCGTCCCGCACCATGACCGACGCGCTGTTCGCGGCGTTCCAGCTGGCAAGCGGGGACAATCATCCGGTTCACTACGACGTTGAGTACTGCCGTGCTCACGGCATGCCGCACATGCTGGCACACGGCTTCCAGGTCGTGATACAGACTGCCGCGGGGGCAGGCCTGTTCCCCCATATGGTCGAGGAGTCCCTGAAAGGCTTTATCGAGCAGAGCAGCCGCTTCCTCGCGCCTGTCTATGTCGGAGATACGTTGTACTGCCGCCTCACCGTCACCGAGCTGGTTCCCGGTCGTACGACCGGCGTGCTGGCGATGCGGTCGGAGGTGCGAAACCAGAACGACGTTTGCGTCATGGAGGGTACGCAAAAGTATTTGCTGCGCAAGCGCGTGCCGGCGCCAGTCGAACACGTCCGATCATCGTAGCCCATGGCTACGTGGACAACTGAGCCGGGCAGCAGCGGGGGCTGACGGGAAGTCAGCCCCCGCTGCTGTCAGGACAGTCAGACTGCCTGGGCCACGGGCAGGCAGACCTTCAGCAGCGTCTGCAAGCGCAGCTTATCGGTGCCAGCCGATAAACACGAATTTGCTTTGCGCGGCTTCCGATCCCTAGGCGTCGGCGGGATGGAAATCCATCAGCCCATGTGTTGCGCCGCACGAACAGCGGGCGCACGTGCATTCCAACCATGGTACGAATCCGCTACATTGCATAAACCGCGGTGGCAGGCCAGCCGGCGCGGGGCAGGGAGAACTCGGGCCGATTGCTTTGAACGGGGTTTATCACGGGGAAGGGGGAAATCATGCACGGCAAATATGCAGCCATGGCGGGGGCCATGCTGTCTGTTGCGCTGTCAATGGCGCTGGGCGGCTGCGGCGGTGACGGAGACGCGACGGAGATGGCGTCGCCGGCCGCAGCAACGGCAACGGAAGCCACAAAGTACGGCACCACGGCTACCACTGTCACCAGCACAACCACGCGCTGGATGCCCGCGATCACCGACACCTGGCAGATCCAGCTCACCGGCAAGCTCAATACCAGCTACCCGGTCGCGATGTACAACTTCGACCTGTTCGACACGCCGCAGGCCACCATCGACGCGCTGCACGCCAAGGGCCAGCGCGTGGTCTGCTATTTCTCGGCCGGCAGCGCGGAAGACTGGCGTCCGGACTACAGCCAGTTCACCGCGAGCGATCTGGGCAGCCCGCTGTCGGGCTGGGCCGGCGAGCGCTGGGTGGATACGCGCTCGGCCAACGTGCGCCGGATCATGCAGGCGCGCATGAACCTGGCCATGTCCAAGCGCTGCGATGGCGTGGATGCGGACAATGTCGACGGCTATACCAACAGCACGGGTCTGCCACTGACGGCCGACACGCAGCTGGACTACAACCGCTTCCTGGCGACCGAGGCGCATGCGCGCGGCCTTGCCATCGGCCTGAAAAACGATATCGACCAGGTCGGGCAGCTGGCGGCGGACTTTGATTTCGCCGTCAACGAGCAGTGTTTCCAGTACCAGGAGTGCGGCGCCTATTCGGCGTTCACCGGCCAGGGCAAGGCGGTCTTCAACATCGAGTACAAGTCGAGGTACAAGACCGTGTCCCAGCGCAATGCGCTGTGTGCCGCGGCCAGGGCAGCGAACCTGCGCACGCTGGTGATGCCGGCCAACCTGGACGGCAGCTCGCGCTACGCCTGCGACTGAGTAATTGCCGGGGCGGAGGCGGGCGCCGTCCCCGCCTTGTCTAGTTCGCGCCACGCCAGCCACAGGCGGGTGTCGAACTCCAGCTGGTGGTAGCGCGGCTCCATGTGTTCACAGAGCCGGTAGAAGGCCTTGTCGTGATCGCTCTCCTTCAGGTGGGAGAGCTCGTGCACGACGATCATGCGCAGGAATTCCGGCGGCGCTTCCTTGAACAGCGACGCCACGCGGATTTCCTTCTTGGCCTTGAGCTTGCCGCCCTGCACGCGCGAGATCGCGGTGTGCAGGCCCAGCGCACGCTGGGCCGAATCGAGGCGCGCATCGAAGCCGACCTTGTGCAGCGGCGGCGCGCTGCGCAGGTATTCCTGCTTGATATCCGTGGTGTACTCGTACAGCGCGCGGTCGGTCTGCACGGTATGGCGCCCGGGGTAGCGCCGGGCGATATGGTCCCCGAGCCGGCCGGCGGCGATCAGCTCGCGCACCTGCTCCAGCACGCCGGGCGGGTAGCCGCCCAGGAAGCGCATCGGGTCCTTGCCGGCGGGGCGCCAGGTTTCAATCACGGCAGTGGCCTGCTCAGTGGTGGTGGTGATGGTGGTGCATCCAGCTGTTGTCCAGCGAGTTGACGAAGGACTCGACCGCGTCCTTGTCGCCGGTGGCGTGGCGCATCATCTCGCCGCACTTGCAGAAGCCCTGGTACGGGGTGATGTGCGAGCAGGCCGACGTCTTCTGCAGGTACAGCGTGACGGGTTTGGTGCACTTCTTGCACTTGAACTTCAGGGTCAGGGCGGGTTTGCTCATGGCGATGGCTCGGGAAATCGGCGAAAAATCGAACCTGTCATTGTACCGGCCAGGGCGGCATCGAGCAGGAGCGCCTCAGCGCGCCGCGCCTGCCTGATACACTCCCGCCATTCCCGAACAACCCTCCAACACGCACCCATGGCACAGTACGTTTTCACCATGAACCGCGTGGGCAAGATCGTCCCGCCCAAGCGTCACATCCTGAAGGACATCTCGCTGTCGTTCTTTCCCGGCGCCAAGATCGGCGTGCTGGGCCTGAACGGCTCGGGCAAGTCCACGGTACTCAAGATCATGGCCGGCCTCGACAAGGAAATCGAGGGCGAAGCCACGCCGATGCCGAACCTGAACATCGGCTACCTGCCGCAGGAACCGCAGCTCAATCCCGAGCAGACCGTGCGCGAATCGGTGGAAGAGGCGCTGGGCGGCGTGTTCGAGGCGCGCAAGAAGCTCGACGAGATCTACGCGGCCTATGCCGAGCCGGACGCCGACTTCGACGCACTGGCCGCCGACCAGGCCAAGTACGAAGCCATCCTGGCGGCCAGCGACGGCAACAACGTCGAACTGCAGCTGGAAATCGCCGCCGACGCGCTGCGCCTGCCGCCGTGGGACGCCAAGATCGAGCATCTCTCCGGCGGTGAAAAGCGCCGCGTGGCGCTGTGCCGCCTGCTGCTGTCGCGTCCCGACATGCTGCTGCTGGACGAGCCGACCAACCACCTGGATGCGGAATCGGTGGAATGGCTGGAACAATTCCTGACGCGCTTCCCGGGCACCGTGGTGGCCGTGACCCACGACCGCTACTTCCTCGACAACGCCGCCGAATGGATCCTGGAACTGGACCGCGGCCAGGGCATCCCCTGGAAGGGCAACTACAGCTCGTGGCTGGACCAGAAGGAAGCGCGCCTGAAGCAGGAAGAGGCCAGCGAATCGGCCCGCCAGAAGGCGCTGCACAAGGAACTGGAGTGGGTGCGCCAGAACCCCAAGGGCCGCCAGGCCAAGTCCAAGGCGCGTCTGGCGCGCTTTGACGAGCTCAACAGCCAGGACTACCAGAAGCGTAACGAAACCCAGGAAATCTTCATCCCCGTGGGTGAGCGCCTGGGCAACGAGGTGATCGAGTTCGACGGCGTGAGCAAGGGCTACGGCGACCGCCTGCTGATTGACAACCTCAGCTTCAAGGTGCCGCCGGGCGCCATCGTCGGCATCATCGGCCCGAACGGCGCCGGCAAGTCGACCTTCTTCCGCATGCTGACCGGCAAGGAACAGCCCGACAGCGGCGAGATCAAGATCGGGCCGACCGTGAAGATGGCCTTTGTCGACCAGAGCCGCGACGCGCTCGATGGCGCCAAGACCGTGTTCGAAGAGATCTCGGGCGGCTCCGACATCCTGACGGTGGGCAGGTACGAAACGCCGTCGCGCGCCTATATCGGCCGCTTCAACTTCAAGGGCGGCGACCAGCAGAAGCAGGTCGGCACGCTGTCGGGCGGCGAACGCGGGCGCCTGCACATGGCCAAGACCCTGATCGCCGGCGGCAATGTGCTGCTGCTGGATGAGCCTTCCAACGACCTTGACGTGGAAACGCTGCGGGCGCTGGAAGATGCGCTGCTGGAATTCGCTGGCTGCGTGATGGTGATCTCGCACGATCGCTGGTTCCTGGATCGGATTGCTACGCACATCCTGGCGTTCGAGGGCGACTCGCATGTGGAGTTCTTCCCGGGCAACTACCAGGAGTACGAGGCGGACAAGAAGCGCCGTCTGGGTGAGGAAGGGGCCAAGCCCAAGCGGATTCGGTATAAGCCGATTGTGCGGTGATGGGTTGTTGCGTGAGATAGAGAACCAGGTCTTCGGGCCTGGTTTTTTTATGGGCCTCTCAAACGACCACCACCTACAATCCCGCGAGGAACTTATTTATGGGGTGCTGTAGCGTAAGGAAATGGTTGGCGTAATCGTGCTGGTAAGCGCGCCACTCTGGTAAATTGATGTCCCGGTAAGGCAATACATCCGCTGGAAAGGAGGCATGGTGATGAAGTCCGCAAGATCTTCGGCATTGCCACCAACGTCCTCACCGCGGATGAAGCGGGTTGCCTCATCGGTTTCCGTATATCTGACGAAATCCGAAGTCGCCGAGCTAAGGCGGAACAAGAAACGCATCTCAGACTTGGCTCGAAAGGCATTCAGCTCGATGAACTTGAAGGGCAAGTAAAGCCCAAAGGCCCCGAGCGGCGCCGGCGGTGAGCAGACAGCATTCGTGCCATGAGCAAAAGCCCCGACTCAAATGAGCGGGGCTTTTTGCTGCGCAATCCCTGCGACTATTCTTCGGCCTTCTACGGCAATCTCCTAGCCCGCTTTCACCAGCCTAACCCGCGTAATTTCCGACGGCGCTCCAAACCGCTTCGGCGGCCCCCAATACCCGGTGCCACGGCTGATATAGATCCACAGCGAGCCATGCCGAACCAGTCCGGCGGTGTACGGCTGCTGCATCGGCACGAACAGGTTCCACGGCCAGAACTGGCCGCCGTGGGTATGGCCGGACAACTGCAGGTCGAAACCGGCTTCCGCCGCGGCGGAAGCGGTGCGTGGCTGGTGCGCCAGCAGCACGCGCGCCCCGGCGTGTGCCGGGGCGCCGGCGATGGCGCGGTGCGGGTCGCTGCGGTGGCTTTCGTGGAAGCGGCCGGCGGAGTAGTCGGTCACGCCGCCGAGTACCAGCGCGTCGCCGTCGTGCTGCAGCACCACGTGTTCGTTCATCAGCACGCGCACGCCCAGCCGGCGCAGCTCATTGATCCACGGTTCCGCGCCGGAGTAGTACTCATGGTTGCCGGTGACGAAGTAGGTGCCGTGGCGCGCCTGCAGCCGGGCCAGCGGCGCGGTGTGGGCGGACAGTTCGCGCACGGTGCCGTCGACCAGGTCGCCGGTGATGGCGACGGCGTCGGCCTGCAGGCTGTTGACGCGGTCGACGATGCGGTCGAGGTAGGGCCGCTTGATGGTGGGCCCGACATGGATGTCACTGATCTGGGCGATGGTGAAACCATGCAGGGCGTCAGGCAGGCCGGCCACGGGCACGTCGACTTCGACCACGCGCGCCAGCCGGCGGGCATTGATATAGCCGGCCAGCGTGACCAGCAGCGCCAGCAGCGGCACTGCCGCGGCACTGCCCGCGGACAGGCCGGGCGCGTGCCAGCCGAGGAGCCGTTCCGCCAGCCAGGCGGCGGCCAGTGCCACGTCGCGTACCAGCGTCAGCACCAGCAGGGATGAGAAGAATCCCATTGCCAGCATGCCGATCCAGGAAACCAGGTCCGACCAGGGCTGGCTGACGCGCCGCGCCAGCAGCCCGGCCGGCAGCAGGGCGCAGGACAGGGCCAGCCAGGCGACGGCCAATGCCTTGACCGCCATCGGCACCGGCATCGCCGGCAGCAGGCGCAGCCCGATATAGCCGTGCAGCAGGGCTGTCACGAGGGCGGCGGTCAGGATGGTGGTGCGTGGAGGCATGGGGGCGGGGCCAGGGGGGAGTCTTTGAAGATGAGGCCGCGGGGGGCGGCTTCAAGGGGCGATGGGGTGGCATTAGGCCAAGCAAGATGCACACCCGCCGCGCCTGCGCGCGTCGCAACGGCGCATTGCGGCTTGACATGGCGGCCCGCCGCCCCGACTCCTTTCTTGTACGAAGGCCGCTGTCGAGGCCGGCTGATCTGTCTTTTTTCTGGCAGATCCTGAATGTTTTCGAATCAGATTGTTCGCCTTTGCGGCCTAATTTAGATTCGCGGGATGGGCCGCCTGTTGTGCA
This sequence comes from Cupriavidus sp. GW821-FHT07C08, assembly GCF_059419025.1. Taxonomy (NCBI): domain Bacteria; kingdom Pseudomonadati; phylum Pseudomonadota; class Betaproteobacteria; order Burkholderiales; family Burkholderiaceae; genus Cupriavidus; species Cupriavidus sp. GW821-FHT07C08. Next base: position 57,173 of record NZ_JBWKQZ010000016.1, on the reverse strand, counting down.
GCATCGTGCCCGCGGTGCCGGCCCGACGGCGCAGGCGGCTTCCTCCCGGAGAAACCCATGTCTTTTCGCCTGAAGCAGACCAGCGCCCTGATCGCCGCGGCGTGGCTTGCATTCGCCCCGCTCAGCCCGCAGGCCGCCACGCCGCCCACGCCAACCGCGGCTGCCCTGGGCTGGCCGCGCAATTTTGACGCCGCCACCGATCATGTGGAGCTGTACCAGCCCCAGATCGAGACCTGGGACGGCAACCGGCTGTCCGGGCGCGCGGCGGTGGCGGTGGGCGAGAAGTCGGGTTCGCCGACCTACGGCGTGGTGCATTTCTCGGCCACCGGCGATATCGACAAGCCTTCCGGGCTGGTGCAGCTGACCCGGATCACGGTGGACAGCGTTGAAGTCCCGACCCGGCCCGACGCCGCCGACCGGGTGCGCCAGGCGCTGGTGTCGCGCCTGCCGGCCAACGGGCTGACGGTGCCGCTGGACCAGCTGCAGGCCAGCTACGCGGTATCGCAGCAACTGGCCAGGGCTGGCCGCGTGGCGGTGCGCAATGATGTGCCCCAGATCCTTTTTTCCACCACGCCGACGCTGCTGGTGCTGGTCGACGGCGACCCGGCCTGGCGCGCCGTGCCGGCCACGCAGTACGAACGGGCGCTGAACAGCCGCGCCCTGCTGCTGCGCGAATCCGGTGGCGAGCTGCACCTGAAGGCGGCCGGCTACTGGTATCGCTCCGAATCGGCCGGCGGCGCCTGGGAAGTGATGACAACGGTGCCCAAGGCGCTGGAGAGCGCGGCCACCAAGGCGGCGGCCGGCATGAAGCCCGATACGATGCTGCCGGCCGACGGCAAGCGGCCGGCCAGGGCGCCGGCGATCCTCTTTGCCACGCAGCCGACCGAGCTGGTCATGACCAGCGGCGCGCCACAGATGACGCCGGTCAGCGGCGTCGGCCTGCTGACCATGTCCAATGCCGACCATGCGGTCTTTGTCGATCCGGCCGCCAACCAGTATTACGTGCTGGTCTCGGGCCGCTGGTTCCGCGCGCCGATGCTGACCGGGCCGTGGGAGTACGTGCCCGGCAGCCAGCTGCCGGCGGATTTCGCCAAAATCCCGGCGACCGACCCCAAGGCCAATGTGCTGGTCTCGGTGCCCGGCACGCCGCAGGCACGCGAGGCTGAGATCGCCGCGGCCATCCCGCAGACCGCCACGGTGTCGCGCAGCAAGGCCAGCCTGGCAGTGGCGTATGACGGCGCGCCGCGCTTCACGCCGATCACCGGCACTTCGCTCAGCTACGCGGTCAACAGCGGCACCCCGGTGATCGAGGTCGACAGCAGCCACTACTACGCGGTCGCCAACGGCGTCTGGTTCACGGCGCCGGCGCCGTCCGGCCCGTGGCATGTGGCCACCGAGGTGCCGTCGGCGATCTACACCATCCCGCCGACTTCGCCGGTCTACTACGTGACCTACGTGCGCATCTACTCGGTCACGCCGGAGACCGTGGTGGTGGGCTACACCCCTGGCTATATGGGCGTGGTGGTCAGCGCCGACGGCACGGTCGTGTACGGCACCGGCTATGTCTATCCGCCCTATGTGGGCGCGGTCTACTACGGCTACCCGGCCACCTATGGCTACGGCGCCGGCTTTGGCCTCGGCATGGCCGAGGGCTTTGCCTTCGGCTTCGCCGCGGGCGCGTTCTGGGGGGCGGCGTCGCCGTACTGGGGCCCTTATTGGTGGGGCGGGGCGTACAACTGGAACTACGTCAACGTCAACCAGGCCAATTTCTACGGCCGCTGGGGCCAGGGCACCGTGACCCACGCCCAGGGCTGGAACGCCTGGACCGGCACCGAATGGCGCGGCACCGCCGGCGCCGGCTATAACCCGGCCACCGGGGCGCGCTACCAGGGCAGCCGCGGTGCGGCGTTCAATCCCTATTCCGGCAACTATGCGGCGGGCCGCCAGGGCTCGTTCGCCAATCCATCGACCGGGCGCGAGGGCGCGGCGCGCGGCGGCGCGGCCGGCAACACCTACACCGGCAACTATGCCGCCGGCCGCCAGGCGGCGGGCTACAACGCGCAGACCGGCCGCGTCGGCGCGGCCGAGGCGGGCATTGCCGGGAATACTCAGACCGGCCAGCACACCGCCGGCAGCCGTGGCTTTGTCGCCAATCCGGACAAGAACAATGCGGTGGTGTGGAACAACGGCAACGTGTATGCCGGCCACGACGGCTCGGTGTACCAGCACACCGACGACGGCTGGCAGAAGCACACCCCCAGTGGCTGGCAGCCGGTGCAGGCCAGCAACGACGCCACCGCACGCCTGGAGCAGCAGCGCCAGGCGCGCGAGGTAGGCCAGCAGCGCTTCCAGGGCACGGCCCAGCAGTGGCAGGGGCGCGGCGGTGGTGGCGGCTTTGGCGGCCGTGCCGGTGGTTTCCGCGGGGGCGGCTTCCATGGCGGCTTCCGCCGCTGAGCCTGGGCCCTTGCAGCCCGTGCAGGCAACTGCGCGGGTGCGGTCGAAAGCAAGTCGAAAGCAGTAAAGACGCCTACAAAAGAATTGAATTGGCGCCTGCAGGGCCGAGCCTTACCCTGCCGGTAAAGAGGCGAGTGCGGCCACCGGTCCGGCGCGACGGAAGGTCGCCGGCGTGCGCGCGCGGTAATCGCGTGCATAACCATGGCGGGAGAGGGATCCGTGAACACTGCATTCCATTGGCGCGGCGCGCTCTGGCTGGTCTGCGCGATGACGCTGGCCGCCTGCGGCAAGGACAAACCGGCGCCCAGTGCACCGCCCGCGGCCGAGGTCGGCACGATGACGGTGACGCTGCGCGATGTGCCGATCGTCTATGACTTCGTCGGCCAGACCCAGAGCTCGCAGCAGGTAGAGATCCGCGCGCGCGTCAATGGCTTCCTGGACCGGCGCGTCTATACCGAGGGCGCGGTGGTCAAGGCCGGCGAGACCATGTTCCTGATGGATCCCAAGCCGTTCGCTGCGGCGCTGGATGCGGCCAATGCCGAAATGGCGCAGCAGGTGGCGCGGCTCAAGACCGCCAATGCCGACCTGGCGCGGGTGCGCCCGCTGGCCGAGCGCAACGCGCTGAGCCAGCGCGACCTGGACGACGCCGTTGGCAAGCAGCAGGCCGCCGCGGCCGCGGTCGAGGGGGCCCGGGCCAATGTCACCAATGCCAGGCTGAACCTGGGCTATACCACGATCAAGTCACCGGTCACCGGCGTGTCGAGCTTTGCCAAGAAGCAGGCCGGCAGCTATATCGATCCGTCGAACAGCCTGCTGACCTACGTGGCCAAGCTCGACCCGATGTGGGTCAACTTCAGCCTGTCCGAGAACGAGGTGCTGTCGTCACGCTCGGAGCAGGAGTCCGGCGCGCTCAAGTTCCCGCCCAAGGGCGCCTTTGACGTGGTGATCGTGATGGCCGATGGCAGCCAGTTCCCGCATCACGGCAAGATCACCTTTGCCGATGCCTCGTTCAGTGCCGAGACCGGCACCTACATGATCCGCGCCGAGGTTGCCAACCCTGACGGCACGCTGCGCCCCGGCCAGTTCGTGCGCGTGAAGCTGCATGGCGCCGAGCGCACCAAGGCCGTGGCGGTGCCGCAGGAAGCCGTCATCCAGGGCCCGCGCGGGCAGATGGTGTGGGTGGTCGGCGCGGACAACAAGGCCCAGCAGCGCGTGGTCGACGTGGGCCAGTGGACCGGTGACAACTGGGTGATCCGCTCCGGGCTGAAGGCCGGCGAGCGCGTGGTCGTCAGCGGCGGGCTGCGGCTGACGCCCGACGCGCCGGTCAAGGCCGTCGAGGCTGTGCCCGGACAGAAGCCCCCGGCAGGTGCGGCCGCCGCCAGCGCGCCAGGTGCGCCAGGCGCGTCATCGCCCGCCCAGGCCAAGGGCACGCAGAGCTCAGGGAGCAAGCCATGAAGCTTGCCCACTTCTTTATCGACCGGCCCATCTTTGCGTCGGTTCTGTCGATCATTATCGTGGTGGGTGGCCTGGTCGCGCTGACCAAACTGCCGATTGCCCAGTTCCCGGACGTCACGCCGCCGTCGATCACGGTGACGACGCGATACCCGGGAGCCAGCGCGGAAGTGGTCGCGCAGAACGTCGCGGCGCCGATCGAGCAGCAGGTCAACGGCGCGGACCGGATGATGTATATGAACTCGACGAGTTCCTCGACGGGTGACCTGACTCTGACGGTGTATTTCGAGATCGGGACTGATCCGCAACTGGCGCAGGTAGACGTGCAGAACCGCGTCAACCTGGCGCTGCCGACCCTGCCTGAAGCGGTCACGGCCCAGGGCGTTTCCGTGCAGAAGCGCTCGTCCGCGTTCATGATGGTGATCGCCATCTTTTCGCCGGACAACAGCTACGACCAGACCTTTGTCGGCAACTACGCCAACATCTATGTGCTGGATGCGCTCAAGCGCATTCCCGGCGCCAACCAGTCGGCGATCTTCGGCAATCCGGACTACGCCATGCGGATCTGGCTGCGGCCGGACCGGATGGCGTCGCTGGGCATTACCACGGAAGACGTCAAGAACGCTGTCAGCGCGCAGAACCAGCAGTTCTCGGCCGGCCGTATCGGACAATCGCCGACCACGGGCACGGTCCTGCAGACATTCCCGATCGCGACCAAGGGCCAGATGACCGAGCCCGCCGAGTTCGAGAACATGATCCTGCGCGCGCAGTCGGGCGACGCCGCGCTGGTACGGCTCAAGGACATCGGCAGGGCAGAGCTAGGCATCAAGGACTATTCGCTGCGCAGCCGCTACAAGGGCAAGACCGCCACGCTGCTGGCGGTCTACCAGCAGCCGGGCGCCAATGCGCTGGACGTGGCCAAGCAGGTGCGAAGCACGCTGGCGGAACTGAAGAAGTCGTTCCCGCCGGGGCTGGAATATGAGGTCGCGCTCGACACCACCGAGTTTGTGAACGAGTCGATCAACGAGGTGGTGCACACGCTGCGCGATGCGGTGATCCTCGTGATCCTGGTCGTCTATCTGTTCCTGCAGAGCCTGCGCGCGACGATCGTGCCGATCCTTGCCGTGCCGGTGTCGATCATCGGCGCCTTCGTCGGCATGAGCATGTTCGGCTTCTCGGTCAACATGCTGACCTTGTTCGGGATGGTGCTGGCCATCGGCATTGTGGTTGACGACGCGATCGTGGTGATCGAGAACGTCGAGCGCAACATGGTGGAGTTCAAGCTGCCCCCGAAGGAGGCGGCCAAGCGTGCCATGGACGAGGTGAGCGGCCCCGTGGTTGCGATCGTGCTGGTGCTGCTGGCGGTATTCATCCCGGTGGCGTTCCTGTCCGGCATTACCGGCCAGCTCTACAAGCAGTTTGCCGTCACCATCGCGGTGTCGGTGGTGCTGTCCGGGGTGGTGGCACTGACATTGTCCCCGGCGCTTGCGGCAATCCTGCTCAAGCCCGGCGAGCACAAGAAGAACCGCTTCTTCCAGTGGTTCAACAATTCGTTCGATCGCATGATCCAGGGGTATGACAAGTCGCTGCAGCTCGTGATCAGGCGGACGGTGATCTCCATCGTCATCATCCTTGTCATGATCGGGGTGAGCGTGCTGATGTTCGTGCGGATACCGTCGTCGTTCCTGCCGGTGGAGGACCAGGGCTATCTGTTCGGTGCCGTGGTGATGCCGGATGCGGCCAGCCTGGACCGCACCGGCAACCTCTCCTCCCGTGCCGAGGCCTGGTACGCCAAGCAGCCCGGCGTCAGCTCGGTGGCGTCCGTGGACGGGTACAGCCTGATCGATTCGCAGAACAAGGCCAATGCTTCCACCTTGTTCATCACGCTGAAGGGCTTCCATGACCGCAAGGAAGGCGAGAGCGCGGCGGACCTGATCGCCAAGGCGAAGAAGGAGTTTGCGAGCTACCAGGACGGTGTGACCATTCCGATCAACCCGCCCTCGATCCCGGGCCTGGGAACGACCGGTGGTTTTGAGTTCTGGCTCCAGAGCACGGCGGACGGCACCTACCAGCAACTGGAGGAGCGGGTGCATGCCTTTATCGCCAAGGCCCGGCAGCGGCCAGAGCTGACCGGGATCAATTCCACCATCAACACGCGCTCGCGCCAGTTGCTGGTGGAGGTGGATCGCGAACGCTCCGAAACCCAGGGCGTGCCCGTCGAGCAGGTCTATTCCGCGCTGCAGACCATGTTCGGTTCGCTCTTCGTCAGCCAGTTCCCGAAGAACAGCCGGCTGTTCCAGGTGATCCTGCAGGCCGAGGCCGACTACCGCTCGCGTCCGGAGGATCTCGACAAGGTCTACGTGCGCAACCGCAACGGCGAAATGGTGCCGATCAAGGCGGTGACGACATCCCGCTATGTCCCGGGCGCCGATATCGTGACCCGCTTCAACAATTTCCCGGCCGCCAAGATCATGGGCGATGCCGCGCCGGGCTACAGCTCTGGCCAGGCGCTTGCGGCCATGGAGGACGTGGCGCGGGAAGTGCTTGGCCAGGGCTACAGTTTTGCCTGGAGCGGACAGGCGTACGAGGAGAAGACCGCCGGATCGACGGCAGCGATGGTCTTTGCCTTTGCCTTGCTGATGGTGTTCCTGATCCTCGCGGCGCAGTACGAAAAATGGTCGCTGCCGTTCGGTGTCCTGCTGGCGGTACCGTTCGCGCTGTTCGGTGCACTGGTTGCCATCCTGTTGCGCGGCATGCAGAACGACGTCTACTTCCAGATCGGGCTGACGGTGCTGATTGCGCTGGCGGCGAAGAATGCCATCCTGATCTTCGAGTTCGCGGTGGAAATCCGGCACAAGGAAGGCCTCAGTGCCTACGATGCCGCCTTGCATGCGGCCAAGCTGCGCCTGCGCCCGATCATCATGACCTCGCTCGCCTTTATCCTCGGCTGCGTGCCGCTGGCGATCGCAAGCGGCGCGTCGGCGGCCAGCCGGCAGTCGCTGGGCACCGGCGTGATCGGCGGGATGCTCGGCGCCACGGTCATTGCGCTGTTCTTCATTCCGATGTTCTTCTGGGGGCTGGAGGTGATGTCCGAGCGCAAGCCGAAGCCCAAGGCCGGGGCCGCGCCCACCACGCCACCGGCCGGAGAACCGTCATGAGCGCGCGCCACCGGCTGGCCGGCGCCTGCCTGGCCGCGGCGCTGGGCGGCTGCGCCATCGGCCCCAACTACGAGCGCCCGGCCACGCCCGAGCCGGCCGAGTACCGCATCGATACCGGCGTGCTGTCCGTTGCCGCGGACAGCGCCTGGTGGGACAGCTTCGACGACCCGGTGCTGAACACGCTGGTCGAGACCGCGCTGCGCAACAGCTACGACGTGCGCATTGCCGCGGCCCGCATCGATGAGTTCCGCGGCCAGCTGATGGTGGTGCGCTCGGGATTCTTCCCCCAGGTGAACCTGTCGGCGGCGGCCACGCGCCAGCGCGCCGGCACCTTCAACGGCACGCCGTTCGCGTCGCTCGATGGCCCGCGCAATTCCTACCAGCTGCTCGCCAATGCCAGCTGGGAGATCGACCTGTGGGGCCGCATCCGGCGCCAGGCGGAGTCCGCCGAGGCCAGCCTGTGGAACGCCGAGTACGCGCGCCGTGGCGTGGTGCTGTCACTGGCGGCATCGGTGGTGCAGGGCTACGCCACGCTGCGCGGGCTGGACGCGCAGCTGGAGATCGCGCAGCAGACGCTGAAGGCGCGCGGGGCTGGGCTGGATATCTTCCGGCAGCGCTATGAGGGCGGGGTCATCTCGCAGGTCGAGCTGTCGCAGGCAGAGAACGACTTCTACGTGACCGAGGCGACGATCCCGGTGCTGCGCAGCGGCATCGCGCAGACCGAGAACGCGCTGTCGGTGCTGCTGGGCCGCGAGCCCGGGCCGATCGAGCGCGGCAAACCGGTCAATGAACTGCAGCCGCCGCCGGTGGGTGCGGACCTGCCAGCCGCGCTGCTGTCGCGCCGGCCGGACGTGCTGCAGGCCGAGCAGTCCGCCATTGCCGCCAACGCGCAACTGGGCGCGGCACAGGCTCTCTACCTGCCGGCCGTCAACCTGAGTGGCCTGTTCGGCGCCATCGCCAGTTCGCCGGCGGGGCTGTGGCATAGCGCCTCGCAGGTGTGGGGTTTCGGCGCGGGCCTGACCCAGCCGATCTTCCAGGGCGGCGCCATCCGCGGCCAGGTGCAGACCGCCTCGGCGCAGCGCGAGCAGGCCATGCTGGCCTACCAGGGCACCGTGCTGTCGGCCTTGGCCGACGTCAACAGTGCATTGTCCAACGGCATCGAGACGCGCAACCGGCTGGTGAGCCTGCGCCAGCAGGAGAAGAGCCTGGTGGTCTATGCCGACCAGTCGAGCGCGCGCTACGAAGGCGGTTACTCCAGCTACCTGGAGGTGACCACGGCGCAGGAGAAGCTGTTCGCCGCGCAGCTTTCAGCGGTGCAAGGACAGGTGGATGTGCTGACCAGCACCGCGGCGCTGTACAAGTCGCTCGGCGGCGGCTGGCCGTCGGTGCCGCAGGATGTGCGCGACGCGGGGATGCAGGGGGATGCGAAGGTGTTGAGGCGGTAGCAGGGGCGACCGGCGCCTGCCAGCCGCATCGCACTTACCGCGCCGACCATTCCCCTTGCCGCACCCCCAGTGCCGTGACCACGCCATAGGCCGTAATTCCCAGCGCCACCCCCAGGAAGTGGCCGTCCAGCCCCATCCCGAACACGTTCGCCAGCAGCCAGCCGCCGCCCACCGCCAGCGCGATCCGGCACAGCCCCGCGGCCACCGGCCAGCGCATGCGGCCCGCGCCCATCGAGGCAAAGTACAGCGCCATGCCCAGGCCGAAGCCGCCGAAGGCCGGCCCTACCCATGACAGGGCGCGCGCGGCGATGGCGATCACTTCGGCGTCGTTGGTGAACAGGCTGGCAAAGCGTACCGGCGCCAGGCCCACGGCAATGCCGGCGGTGCCGGCGATGACCAGCGCCAGGAACGCGCCGACCCATGCCGTGCGGCGCGCGGTATGCCAGTCGCCGGCGCCCACGGCGCGGCCGACCAGCGCGGTCAGCGCCGAGCCCACGCCAAAGGCCAGCGGGATCATCAGGAATTCCAGCCGCGCCGAGATGCCATAGGCCGCCACCGCCGCGGTGCCGTGGTGGCGCAGCTGCGCGGTGACCAGGATGGTGGTCAGGTTGGCCACCGAGGCCAGCGCGCACGCCACCAGGCCCACCGACAGGATGCGCGCGAACAGCTCCCACGACGGCCGCACCCGCAACACCGGCACGAAGCCCGCGCCGCCGCGCGCCACCACGATCGCCATGGCCAGCGCCGCGGCCCACGACACCGCCGCCAGCGCGGCGCCGATGCCGGCCAGCCCCATGCCGGCAGGCTCGGCCAGCAGCCACGACAGCACCGGGAAGGCGATCCACATCAGCGCCAGCACCCGTGCGGCCAGCGCATGGCGGCCGCCGCCGCGCAGCACCGAGGCCAGCGTATTGGCCAGCCACGCCGGAATGGCGCCGGCACCGAACAGCCAGATCGCATAGTTGGCAGCGGCCTCCGCCGCCGTGGCGCCGGCCACCGCGCCCAGCACGCCGCGCGGGAAGCCCGCCAGCACCACCGCAAAGGCCAGCCCCGCGGTCACTGCGATCAGCAGCGCGTGCATCACCAGCGATGACGCTTCCTCGCGCTTGTTGGCGCCGAGCGCGCGGGCGATGGCCGCGACCACGCCGCCGCCCATCGCTCCGGCCGACATCTGCTGCAGCAGCAGCGCAAACGGCAGCACCACCGCCCAGCCGGCCAGCGCCGCCGTGCCCTGGCGCGCGGCCAGCCAGGTTTCGATCAACTGGGCCGCGGCCTGCAGCACGGCGATCAGCGCGGTCGGTCCGGCCAGCCTGCCGATGCGGCGCGCAATTTCAGTGGCCGGTAGCGCCTCGGCGGGCAGGGCGCCCGCAGGCAATGCGCGCGTGTCACTCATGGCGGGCCTCCCCTTGCTCGCCAGCGGTATCGGCCTCGCCAAAGCGCTGCCGCAGGGAGCGGCCGGCGCCCGGGCCGGGCAAGACGCGCACGTCGTCCAGCGTGATCGCGCTGCCGTCGGCTCGCGCCAGCGCCGACTCGGCAATCTCGGCGCCGGTGCGGCGGTCCTGCAGCAGCGTCAGCGGACCCTTTTCATCGGTCATCCAGCGGTCGGCCCAGGCCTTGAGCGCGACATAGGCCGGGAAGAAGTCGCGGCCCTTGTCGGTCAGCTGGTAGACGTGGCGAGCGCCGCCATCGGGCGTGACGCGGGCCAGCAGCCCGTGCGCCACCAGCGTCTTCAGGCGCGCGCTGAGGATGTTGGGGGCGATGCCAAGGTTGCGTTCGAACTCGTCGAAGCGCGTGCTGCCATAGAAGGCCTCGCGCAGCACAAGGATGGCCCAGCGTTCGCCCAGCACGGCCATGGAGCGGGCCACGGGGCAGGGCATCGAGGTGAAATCGGTAGGGGGCATGGTCTGTGCCGTTCTGGTCCTGTCGGCTTGCTTGCAAAGTGCAAGTTTTCCGGAGCATAGCTTGCAAAACGAAAGTTTGCAGGGCGGGCTGCGACCCTGGGTCCGGAAAGTGTTCGTTCACCGGCCAGCGGTGCCGGCTACGCCACCGCGTCGCGGAACACCTCAAGCTTGTCCAGTTCCTCGCGCAGGAACCCGATCAGCGCGCGGGTGGCCATCGACGGGTGCAGGTTGGGCGTGGTGATGATGAAGAGCTTGTTGCCCAGCCCCTCCGGGCGCCAGTCGGGCAGCACCGGCACCAGCCGGCCGGCGCGCACTTCGTCCCAGCCGATGTAGACCGGCAGCATGCCGATCCCGTGGCCCTCGCGCACGGCGCGCGCCAGGAACAGCAAGTTTTCGGACTGCAGCTTTGGCGTCAGCGCCACATCCACGCGCTGGCCGTCGCGGTAGAGCGACAGCGGGAACTGCCGCGGCGGGTACGGCGGGCACAGGAAGTCGCAGCCGGTCAGGTCGGGCGGCACTTGTACCGGCGGGATGCCTGCGAGGTATTCCGGCGATGCATACAGTTGCCAGCGGATGTCGCAGATTTCACGCGCCACATGATCCAGCGGCGGCGCCGAGGTGACCTTCAGCGCGACATCGATCTCGGCCGCGATCAGGTCGTTGACGCGGTTGGCGAAGAACACGCGCAGCGTGATGCCGGGGTGCTTCTGCGCAAACTGCAGCAGCAGCGGCGCGATATAGGCATCGCCCAGCCCGGTAGGCACGCTCACGCGCACATGGCCGCGCAGGGTCCGGCCCAGACTGTCGATCTCGGCCTGCGCCGAGGCCACTTCCTGCAGGATGCGCACGCCGTGCTGGTACAGCGCATGGCCGGGCCCGGTCAGTTCCAGCCGGCGCGTGGTCCGGCGCAGCAGCTGGGCGCCGGCCTGGTGCTCCAGCTCACGCAGCTGGCGGCTGACCTGTGAGCGCGTAACGCCGCGGCGCCGGCCGGCTTCGGCCAGGTTGCCCGCATCGACGATGTCGACGAAGGCCTGGATCAGGTTGAGGTCCATCGGGGATTGCCTGCAGGATTGTCGCGTCTGGTGCAACATTGTGATTCCGATGCGCGTGATTGTCGATCCACGGCTACCTCGATACAGTGGTCGGCTGACAGAATGGATCGCATACAGGAGACAACGGATGGCCACGGACCTCTGGTTTGAAGACATGCACCGCAGCGGCGAAGAACTGCTGGCGCGCGGCGCCCGCCTGGCCGGTGGCCTGCGCGCGCTGGGCGTGCAGGAGGGCGACGTGGTCGCCGTGCTGCTGCGCAACGATCCGGCCTATGCCGACGTGGTCCATGCCTGCCGCACCGCGGGCTGCTACTACTGCCCGATCAACTGGCACTTCACTGCCGAGGAGGTGCGCTTCCTGCTGACCGACAGCGGCGCCAGGGTGCTGCTGGTGCAGGCCGACCTGCTGCCCGCCGTGCGCGACGCCGTGCCGGCCGGCATGACGGTGCTGTCGGTGGGCGGCCCCGCGCAAGGCGCCATCGACTATGAAAGCTGGCTGGCGCAGCAGCCGGCCTACGACGGCCCGCGCGTGGCGCCGCGCGGCCATATGGCCTACACCTCCGGCACCACCGGCCGGCCCAAGGGTGTGGTGCGCCAGGCGCTGCCGCTGGACCGGCTGGAGGAGCAGCTCGCGCGCATGCGCTCGGTGGTACGGCAGACCTACGGTATCGAGCCGGGCTGCCGCACGCTGATGTCGGCGCCGCTGTACCACAGCGCGCCGGGCTCGTTTATCCAGAACGCGCTGCAGATGGCCGAACGCCTGGTGCTCACGCCGCGCTTTGACGCCGAACAGGTGCTGGCGCTGGTGGAGAAGCACCGCATCGACGTGCTCTACCTGGTGCCGATCATGTACGTGCGCCTGCTCAAGCTCCCGCCCGAGGTGCGTGCCAAGTACGACCTGTCGTCGATCCGCTTCGTCGCCTCCACCGGCTCGCCGTGCTCGCCCGACGTGAAGCGCGCGATGCTGGAATGGCTGGGCCCGGTCATCCATGAGACCTACGCCTCCAGCGAAGCCGGCATGATCACCGTGGCCACGCCGGCCGATGCCGCCGCGCGCCCGGGGACCGCAGGCAAGCCGGTCGATGACGCGCAGCTGCGCATCCTCGACGAGAACGGCCGCCAGTGCGCGCCGGGCGAGATCGGCCTGGTCTACGTGCGCCAGCCGGCTTACCCCGACTTCAGCTACCGCAACAACGACGCCGCGCGCGCCGCTATCGACCGCGACGGGCTGGTGACGCTGGGCGACATGGGCTATGTCGATGCCGACGGCTACCTGTTTATCTGCGACCGCGCCTCGGACATGGTGATCTCCGGCGGCGTGAACATCTACCCGGCCGAGATCGAGCACGAGCTGGTGCGCTACCCCGGCGTGGCCGACTGCGTGGTGTTCGGCATCCCCGACGACGAATACGGCGAGCGCCTGCTGGGCATGGTGCAGCCGATGCCGGGCGTGGAGATCCGCGAGGCCGAGGTGATCGACTGGCTGCGCCAGCGGCTGTCGGGCTTCAAGGTGCCGCGCAGCATCGTGATCGACGCGCAGCTGCCGCGCGATGAAACCGGCAAGCTCGCCAAGCGCCGGCTGCGTGATCGATACTGGGAAGGCCGCCAGCGCCGCGTCTGAGCGCCTGCCCGGCCTGCATGGATCACGACCGATAACAACAGGAGGAGACGCGATGCAGAACCAACCGAGCGGACGGCGCGCCTGGCTCGCCGCGATGGCAGCCGGCGCGGGGTGCGCGCTGGCCATGTGGGGCGGGGCCGCGCAGGCCGCCTATCCCGATCGCCCGATCAAGCTTGTGGTGCCCTACACGCCCGGCGGCTCGACCGACCAGTTCGGCCGCGCGCTGGCCGACGGCATGTCGCGCCAGCTGGGCCAGACCGTTGTTGTGGAAAACCGCCCCGGCGCTGCCACCATGATCGGCACCACCAGCGTGGCGCGTGCGCCCGCAGACGGCTACACCATGGTGCTGGCCACCAACGGCAGCATGGTGCTCAACCCGATGCTGTACAAGAAGATCAACTACGATCCGCCCAAGGACTTCAGGATCTTCAGCATCGGCGCCGAGGTGCCGCTGGTGGTGGTGACCAACAGCAAGGTGCCGGCCAGCAATATCCGCGAGTTCGCGGCCTACGCCAAGGCCGCGGGTGGCAAGCTCAACTATGGCTCGGTCGGCCTGGGCAACGCGCTCCAGCTGGCCACCGAAATGCTCAAGACCGAGCTGGGCATCAGCGTCACCCACGTGCCCTACAACGGCAGCGCCCCGGCGCTGTCGGCGCTGCTGGCCAACGACGTGCAGCTGATGGTGGATGTGGTCAGCACCTCGCTGCCGCATATCAAGGCAGGCAAGCTCAAGGCCCTGGCGGTCACCGGCCGCACCCGGCTGGACGTACTGCCCAACGTGCCGACCGTGGCGGAAAGCGGCTATCCCAACTTCCAGGCCGCCACCTGGTTCGGCCTGGCCGTGCCCGCGCAGACGCCGCCCGACGCGGTGGCCAGGCTGCAGGCCGCCGCTGCCCACGTACTGAAGGACGCGCAGTTCCGTTCCACCTTCAGCGCGCTGGGACTGGTCGTGCAGGCCCCGCGCACGCAGGCCGAGATCGACCGCTATATCGAAGCCGACCGCGAGCACTGGGGCAAGGTCATCAAGGCCAATAACATTTCGTTGGACTGACTGGAAGTGCCGGAGCCGCCAGGGCCATGGGGTAAGCTACTGCTCGCCCCTGGCCCGGCAGGCCGGCGGTGACTTTCCCATCACCGCCCGCGCCAATCAGGAACAACCCGGCCGGGGCGGGCTCCAACCCGGAGCCGTTCATCAGGAGTCCGATTTGAAATTCCCCGTTGCCGGGCTGGCGCTTGCCGGCCTGCTGGGCGCCGCCGCCGGCGCCATTGCCGCCCCTGCTTCCGCGCCTGCCGCCAAGCCAGCCCCCGCACCGGCCAAGGCCCAGGCCCAGGCCCAGGCCCAGGCCCAGGCCCAGGCCCAGGCCCAGGCCCAGGCCGAGAACAGCGCGCTGTCGCCGCTGCTGGCCATGCTGGAAATCGGCAACCCGCTGCCGGCCTTGCCGGATTGCGCCGACAAGCGCACGCCCGATGGCCGCGATGTCACCGGATTCTGTGTCGAACTGAAGGGCGATGGCCTGATGCGCCAGGTCGGCGTGCCGCGCGCGCAGCGCCCGTCCTTCATGGACGGCCCCTTTGTGCTGGCCTTTGTCGACCGCAACGCGCTGGTCGGCCTGGTGGTGCCGACCGCCGGCGCCAACTCGCAGCAGGCCGCGGCAGACAGCGTCAGCGCGCTGTACGGCAAGCCGTTCCGGCAGGAGCAGGTCGACATGCCCGACAAGGCTGGCAAGAGCGTCAAGACGCTGCACGCCGGCTGGATGCACAAGCCGCTGACGGTTGAGCTCTACGCCATGCCGGAAGACCCCAACACCGGCACCATCGAAATGCTGCTGCCGCAGGCGCGCGTGCTGATGGCGGACAAGGATGCCGAGGTGGACAAGCAGCTCAATCCGGCCTCGGCGCCCGCGGCCAAGGGCGGCAAGGCAGCCGCCGCCAAGCCTGCGCCGAAGCCAGCCGCAAAGCCGGAGAAGCCTGGCAGCTGGTAACACTCCACAGCAGGCGGCCTGCCCGCCTGCTGACCTGGCCTCAGAGCCCTTCCATCACCTTGTCCAGCCCCCGCACCACGCCGCGCACGGTGTGGACCTTGCGGATCGCCAGCAGCGCGCCGGCGACATAGGGCGTGGAGCCGTCGCCGGCCTCGTGCTTCAGGTGCAGGCGCTGGCCGTCGGCGCCGAAGATCACTTCCACGCCAAGCTGGTAGCCCGGCAGCCGCACCGCGTGCACCTGCGTGCCCGACATGGTGGCGCCACGGGTTTCCTTCGGGCCGTTGACCTGGTCGACCGGCACCGCCTGCGCGGCGGCCTTGACCTGGCCGAGCCGGTAGGCCAGCTCGCGCACGGTGCCAGAGGGCACATCGATCTTGCCGGCCTTGGCGTAGTCGATGATCTCCCAGTGCTCCAGGTGGCGCGCGGCCATCTCGGCAAACTTCTGCAGCAGCACCACGGTGATGGCGAAATTGCCGCAGGCGAGCACGCCGCGGTCGGCCTGGCGCGCGGCCGCGTCGATCTCCGCATAGTCCTCGTCGGTCAGCCCCGAGGTGCCCACCACCACGTGCGCGCCATGCGCCAGCGCCTGCAGGATGTTGTGCTTGGCGATGCCCGGCTTGGTGTATTCGACATAGACGTCGTAGGGCGTTGCCCCCAGGGTCTCGATGCTGGCGGCCGCCACGCCCGGCGTATCGGCATGGCCGGTCAGCTGCGCCAGAGGCTGCCCGGCGGCGCCGCGCGACAGGCCGGCGACCAGGGTCATGTCGGCCGCATGGGCCACGCCGCGCGCCAGTTCGCCGCCGGCCCAGCCGGTCACGCCGCCAACGGCGACACGGATCGGATTGTTCATCTTTTTGCTCCGCAAACGCTTGATCGGGTTGGCAGCATACCGCGTCAGCCGGCGGCGCGCCGGCGGTCGAGCTTGCGCGCCAGCACGATCGAGGTGGTGGTGTGGTTGACGCCGTCGAGCATGCCGATCTCGTCGAGCAGCCGGTCCAGGCGGTCGTGCGTGTCGCAGCGGATCGCCACCAGGTAGTCGACCGGGCCGCTGACGGAATTGACCTCTTCGATCTCGGGCAGGCGCTGCAGCGCGCGCAGGATGGCGGGCGCGGCCTTGGGCTGCACTGACAGGCCGCAGTAGGCCAGGATGGCGTTGTCTTCCATGCGCTGCCCCAGCCGCACGCCGTAGCCGGCAATCACCCCGCTGCGCTCCAGCCGCGCGATGCGCGCGACCACGGTGGTGCGGGCGATACCCAGGTGCCGGGCGAGGTTGGCGGCGCTTTCGCGGGCATTGGCCTGCAGCAGCGACAGCAGGTGCCGGTCGGTGGTGTCGAGCTCGGTCATTGCGTCGGGATGGTTCGTCGTTTCGTTCGATTATGGCGGGTTTTCGTCGTTCTTGTGGCTTCATTGTGTCGCGCGGGCTATCCATACTCCAGTCAACAGGACAACCTATTCTTGTGGACGGAGACACCATGCAAGCCTCGAACCTGGGCCGGCAGGCCCCGCGCGACCTGCCCAAGGCGACCCGCCCGCTGCACGTGGTGGTGCTGGGTGCGGGCAAGATCGGGCGCACCATTGCCAGCATGCTGCATGACACTGGCGACTACCGCGTCAGCGTGGTCGACCATGATGCACGCCGCCTCGACGGCCTGCCGCGGGGCGTGCTGGCGCGTGCCGGCGACCCCACCGAGCCCGGCACCTGCGCCGCGCTGCTGGCCGGCGCCGATGCCGTGCTCAACGCGCTGCCCTTCCACGCCGCCATCAGCGTGGCTTCGGTGGCGGCGCGCCTGGGCGTGCATTACTTCGACCTGACCGAGGATGTGGCCGCGACCCAGGCCATCCGCCAGCTGGCGCAAAGCGCGCGCTCGGTGCTGATGCCTCAGTGCGGGCTGGCGCCGGGCTTTATCGGCGTGGTCGGGCATGACCTGGCGCAGCGCTTCCTGCGCGGCGGGGGGGAACTGCTGGACCTGCAGATGCGGGTCGGCGCGCTGCCGCGCTACCCCAGCAATGCGCTCAAGTACAACCTGACCTGGAGTACCGAGGGACTGATCAACGAGTACTGCAACCCGTGCGAGGCCATCGTCGACGGCCGCCGCGTGGAACTGACGGCGCTGGAGGGGCTGGAAAGCTTTGCGCTGGACGGCATCGAGTACGAAGCCTTTAATACATCTGGCGGCCTGGGCACGCTGCCCGAGACGCTGGCCGGCCGCGCGCGCCATGTCGACTACAAATCCATCCGCTATCCCGGCCATTGCGCGCTGATGAAACTGCTGCTCAACGACCTGCGCCTGCGCGAACGCCGCGAATGGCTGCGCGATATCTTCGACCGCGCCATCCCGGTGACCGACCAGGACGTGGTGATCGTGTTCGCCACCGCCACCGGCTACCCCGCCGGGGGCGAACGCGGGCGCGGGCCGCTGACGCAGGCTTCGTTCTCGGCGCGCATCGGCGGGGTGGATGGCAAGGGTGGCCATGTCAACGCCATCCAGCTGACCACCGCCGCGGGCATCTGCACCGCGCTGGACATGGTGGCCACCGGCGCGCTGCCGCAATCCGGCTTCGTGCGGCAGGAGTCGATGCCGCTGGATGCCTTCCTTGCCAATCGCTTCGGCCGCCATTACACGCAGCATCCGCTCCAGGAGACCGTCATATGAAAGCGCAAGAGTTCGCTGCCTGCTGGGATTCGCTGGGCCTGCCGCGGCCGTGGCGGGAGGGCGCGCCGGCCGGTACCGTGACGGTCCGCTCGCCGGTCGATGGCGAGGCCATCGGCCATGTCCCGGCCTGCACGCCGGCGCAGGCGGATGCGCTGATCGCCCGCGCTCACGCGGCGCAGACCACCTGGGCGCTGCTGCCCGCGCCCGCGCGCGGCGAGATCGTGCGGCGCTTCGGCGAGGTGCTGCGCGAACACAAGCCGGCGCTGGGCCGGCTGGTCTCGCTGGAGTCCGGCAAGATCCTGCAGGAAGGCCTGGGCGAGGTGCAGGAGATGATCGACATCTGCGACTTCGCGGTCGGGCTGTCGCGCCAGCTGCACGGGCTGACCATTGCCTCCGAGCGCCCGCAGCATGCGATGCGCGAGACCTGGCATCCGTATGGGCTGTGCGGCGTGATCTCGGCCTTCAACTTCCCGGTGGCGGTGTGGGCGTGGAATGCGGCGCTCGCGCTGGTGTGCGGCAACGGCGTGATCTGGAAACCCTCGGAAAAAGTCACCCTGTGCGCGCTGGCCGCGCATGGCCTGCTGGAGCGCGTGCTGGCGGCCGCGGCGCCGCAGCACACCGGCATCTCGGCGGTGCTGCCGGGCGGGCGCATGCTGGGCACCCACCTGGTGTCGCACACGGCGGTGCGGCTGGTCAGCGCCACCGGCTCGACCCGCATGGGCCGCGAGGTCGGCATTGCCTGCGCGGGGCACTTCAAGCGCAGCATCCTGGAGCTGGGCGGCAACAATGCCGCCATCGTCGCGCCTTCGGCCGACATCGAGCTGGCGGTGCGGGCCATCACCTTTGCCGCGGCCGGCACGGCGGGCCAGCGTTGCACCACGCTGCGCCGCTGCTTTATCCACGCCGACCTGATGGACACCATGGCGAGCCGGCTGATCACGGTGTTCGACCGCCTGCCCGTCGGCGACCCGCTCGCCGACGGCACCCTGGTCGGCCCGCTGATCGACACCGCCGCGGGCGATGCCATGGCCAATGCGCTGGCCGCCTGCCGCGCGCAGGGCAATATCGTCACCGGCGGCGAACGGTTGCTGGCTGACCGCTACCCGCATGCCTATTACGTGCGGCCCGCGCTGGTGATGACCGACGCCCAGCATGACACCATGCTGACCGAGACCTTCGCGCCGATCCTGTACCTGATGCCGTACACCACGCTGGACGAGGCCATCGCGCTGAACAATGCCGCGGCGCACGGGCTATCGTCGTGCATCTTCACGGAATCGATGCGCGAGGCCGAGCGCTTCCTGTCCTCGGCAGGCAGCGACTGCGGCATCGCCAACGTCAACATCGGCACCAGCGGCGCGGAGATCGGCGGCGCCTTCGGTGGGGAAAAGGCGACGGGCGGGGGCCGCGAGTCGGGATCGGATGCTTGGAAGGGCTATATGCGCCGCGCCACCAACACCATCAACTATGGCGATTCGCTGCCGCTGGCGCAGGGGATACGGTTCGAGATCTGACGGCATCTCTGGATGTGTTACAAGGCGCGTAGGGAACGGTAACAAGCCTTACACGCCTTTGACGCCGTATTACGGTTTCTGCCCGTATAACGTCAGCAGGGCAGGCACATGCCCGTTCCGACCCAAGGACAAATCATGAGAATGCTGACGATTGGACTGGCTGCCGCAGCGGCATCCGTCACCCTGCTGGGCGGCTGCGCCGTCTATCCCACTCCCGCCGGCCCCGCGGTCGGCCCTGCGCCGGTGTACGTGGCCCCGGCGCCGGTAGTGGTGGCACCGCGACCGTACTATTACGGTGGCTATGGCTACTACGGCCGGGGATACCGCCACTGGTAAAGGCAGCCGTTGGCAGGATGATGCAGGAGGATGCCGGCGCGTAGAGAGAGGCTGCGCGCCGGTGGCATTTCAGTTGCCGGCGGCGTCGCCAGCCCGGCTATTCAGCCCGCCCCAGCTGGGCGCGAGCGTCTGGCCGATCTCCGGCAAATCCACCAGGTCGAGCACGCGCCCGACCGTATGGTCGACCAGTTCGGCAATGCTCTGTGGCTTCTGGTAGAAACCCGGCACCGGCGGGAACACGATCCCGCCCATTTCCGTCACCGCCGTCATATTGCGCAGGTGCGCAAGGTTCAGCGGCGTTTCCCGCACCATCAGCACCAGCTTGCGCCGCTCCTTGAGCGTGACGTCGGCGGCGCGCGTGATCAGGTTGTCGGACAGGCCGTGCGCAATCGCCGCCAGCGTGCGCATGGAACAGGGGGCCACCACCATCGCCTGTGCGCGGAACGAGCCGCTGGCGATGGTCGCACCGATGTCGCGCACGTTATGCACGACGCTGGCCAGCGCCTCCACCTCGGCACGGCTGATGTCCAGCTCGTGCTGCAGGTTCATCACGCCAGCCGGCGAAATCAGCAGATGGGCTTCCACCGAAGGCGCCGCGCGCAGCACCTGCAGCAGGCGCACCCCGTAGATGGCGCCGGTGGCGCCCGTGATGGCGACGATCAGCCGTTTGGGTGTGCCGCCAGTCACGGACATAGAGGAACTCAGCCCTTCAGCAGGGTTTGCAGTTCGCCGTTCTGGTACATCTCCATCATGATGTCCGAGCCGCCGATGAACTCGCCGTTCACATAGAGCTGCGGGATGGTCGGCCAGTTGGCGTATTCCTTGATGCCCTGGCGCACGCCTTCGTCATCCAGAACGTTGACCGTGGTGGGCGCGTCCACGCCGCAGGCCTTCAGGATCTGAATGGCGCGGCCCGAGAAGCCGCACATCGGGAATTGCGCGGTGCCCTTCATGAACAGGACTACCGGGTTGCCCTTGACGATCTGATCGATCTTTTGCTGCACGTCGCTCATGGTTTGCTTTTCAGTGGGGCGATGCCGTGTCGCGGGCGCCGCCTGGGGGGAATGGGACACCACGCGGCCTGGCCGGTGGCGGGGATCTGACGACGATTTTACCGGAATCGCCGCCGGGCTTCAGTGAGCGGCAGTGATGCCGCCGGGCTGAGCGCCTGGCCAGCGCCCGCCGGTGCAGCGTTCCAGGCCGGCCAGGTCGCGGGCGGTGAAGACCCCGGTGAAACCGGCGTCCTCCAGCAGCTGGCGGGTGGCCTGCGCCTGGTCGTAGCCATGCTCCATCAGCAGCCAGCCGCCAGGCAGCAGCCGGCCGCCGGCACCGGCGACGATGACCCGCAGGTCGGACAGGCCGTCGTCGTGGTCGGTCAGCGCGTCGATCGGTTCGAAGCGCAGGTCGCCTTCGGCCAAGTGCGGGTCGCCCTCGGCAATATAGGGCGGATTACTGACGATCAGGTGAAAGCGCAGGCCCGCCGGCAGCGCCGCGTACCAGTCAGATACCAGGAAGTGGATGCGGTCGGCGCCGAGCGCGCTGGCGTTGTCCTGCGCCACCATCAGCGCGCCGGGCGAAATGTCGGTGGCCCAGACTTGCGCATCGCGGCGCTCGCGCGCCAGCGTCACTGCCAGGACGCCCGATCCCGTGCCCAGGTCCAGCACGATCGGCTGCGGCACCTCGGCCAGCCGCGCCAGCGAGGCTTCGGCGGCGACCTCGGTATCGGGCCGCGGGATCAGCACGTCAGGCGTGACCCGGAACTTGCGGCCGAAGAATTCGCGCTCGCCGATCAGGTAGGCCATCGGCTCGCCCGCCAGCCGCCGCGCCAGCAGCGTGGCAAAGGCGTCGCGCTGGGCGATGGTGAGGGTGTCGGTGTCACGCGTGATCAGCTGGGTGCGGCTCAGGCCGGTGACATGCGTCAGCAGCATGCGCACTTCCAGGGCAGGCAGCCCGGCCATGGCGGCGAGGGTCTGGGCTTCGCGCAGCGTGGGGGTCGCCGGCAGCGCGGCAGAGTTTGGGGAAGACATCGAAAGGGAGGGGACGGTTCTTTTGCCGGCTACAAAAAACCCCACCGGCGCAAAGGCCTGGCGGGGCTTTGGGGCGGGACTTCCAGCTTGGCGCCAGTGTACCGCTCATCGACAGCGGGCGGCGCAATGCCCCCGCCGGGACGATTACTTATTGACGGCGTCCTTGGCCTTATCAGCACCGGCGTTGACGGCGTCCTTGGCGGCCTGCTTGGCGTCTGCCATGGCGCTGCCGGCTTCTGCCTTGGCCTTGTCGGCGGCGGCCGAGACGTCGGCTGCGGCACCGCTGGCGGCGGCCTTGGCGGCGTCAGCGGCGTTGCTGGCGGCAGCGGCGGCATCGCTCGCGGCGGCCTTGGCGGATTCAGCGGCGCTTTGCATAGCGCTCTCGGCGTTCGAGGCGGCAGGCGGGGCTTCTTCCTTCTTGCTGCAAGCGGCCATGGCCGCGGTGATCATCAACAGCGCGAGCAGTTTTTTCATGATTTCGTCCTAGGTATGTTCTCGGGAGAGACTACGCCGGCACCATTCTCCGTTTGCCGGTCGAAATCGATTATAGACAGCCGCCTAACCCCTACCAGTGCTGTTTCAAGCATTTACAAGAAATACAAAGATATCGGCGACTTTACGCGGTGTTCGTGGCGGAAGCCTTTTGCGGATGGGTTTAGTGGCGCTTACGCACCTTCGCCAAGCGCTGCCAGCTGATCAGCCTGATGCTCGGAGGCCAGCGCCGACAGCAGTTCATCCATGTCGCCGTCCATGATCATGTCGATCTTGTACAGCGTCAGGTTGATGCGGTGGTCGGTCACCCGCCCCTGCGGGAAGTTGTAGGTGCGGATGCGGTCGCTGCGGTCGCCCGAGCCGATCAGGTTGCGCCGCGTGCTGGCCTCCTTGGCCTGGGCGGCGCGCGTCTGCATGTCCTTGATGCGGGCCGCCAGCACCTTCATCGCCTTGTCCTTGTTGCGGTGCTGGCTGCGGTCGTCCTGGCACTCGACCACGATGCCGGTCGGCAGGTGGGTCAGGCGCACCGCGGAATCGGTCTTGTTGACGTGCTGGCCGCCCGCGCCCGAGGCGCGGAAGGTGTCGATGCGCAGGTCGGCCGGGTTGATCTCGACCTCGCCCACTTCATCGGCTTCGGGCATCACCGCGACCGTGCAGGCCGAGGTATGGATGCGCCCCTGCGCCTCGGTCGCCGGCACGCGCTGCACGCGGTGGCCGCCGGATTCGAATTTCAGCCTGGAAAACGCTGCATCGCCGGCGATGCGCACGATCACTTCCTTGTAGCCGCCCAGGTCTGATTCCGACTCGCTCATCACTTCGACCTGCCAGCGCTGGCGTTCGGCATAGCGCGTGTACATGCGCAGCAGGTCGCCGGCGAACAGCGCGCTTTCCTCGCCGCCGGTGCCGGCGCGGATTTCCAGCAGCAGGTTGCGGTCGTCGTTGGGATCCTTGGGCAGCAGCAGGCGCTGCAGGCTCGCTTCCAGGGCTTCCAGCCGTGCGCGCGCGCTGGCGATCTCGTCGGCGGCAAAGTCCTTCATCTCCGGATCGTCCAGCAGCGCCTGCGCGGTGGCCAGGTCGTCCTGCGCCTGGCGGTACTGGCCGTATTGCTCGGCCACCGGCGACAACTCGGCATGTTCGCGGCTGAGCTTGCGGTACTGGTCGATCTTGGCGGTCGCGTCTTCGCGCGCGAGCAGGGCGTTGACTTCATCGAGTCGCTCGGCCAGTTGGTCGAGCTTGGCAAGCATGCTGGCTTTCATCGGATGCGGGGGAAAGAGGTGGGCCAGGGGCCGGGGCTACCCGTAGACGGGCGGCGGCGTGCCGGCGCGGCAGGGCGCGCGGCGCAAGGGCAGAGCGGCTAGCGCTCGGAGTGGCTGCTGTGGCGGAACAGGCCCGGCACCAGGCGCAGCAGCGCCTCGCGGTCTTCGCCCTGGGTATGGTTCAGCGCGTGGGTGGGGCCGTGCAGGAACTTGCGGGTCAGCGCGCCGGAGAGGGCCTCCAACACGGCTTCAGGGTCGTCGCCGCGTGCCAGCATGCGGCGCGCGCGTTCCAGTTCAGCCTGGCGGATGGCTTCGCCGCTGGTCTGCAGTTCGCGGATGACCGGCACCACGCTGCGGGTTTCCAGCCAGTGCATGAAGTTCTGCACCCGGCTTTCGATGATGGCTTCGGCCTGCGCGACCGCGGCCTGGCGCATCGCATTGCCTTCACGCACGATCGCGCCGAGATCGTCGACGGTGTACAGGAAGACGTCGTCCAGGCGCGCGACTTCGGGCTCCACGTCGCGCGGCACGGCCAGGTCGACCATCATGATGGGGCGGTGCTTGCGGCGCTTGACCGCGCGCTCCACCGCGCCCAGGCCGATGATCGGCAGCGAGCTGGCGGTGCAGGACACCACGATATCGAACTCATGCAGGCGCTCGCCCAGGTCGGTCAGGCGGATCGCGTTGGCGGTCAGGCCCTGGCCGGAGAGCTGCTCGGCCAGTTTCTCGCCGCGCTCGACGGTGCGGTTGGCCACCACGATCTGGCGCGGCTGCTGCGCGGCGAAGTGCGTGGCGCACAGTTCGATCATCTCGCCCGCGCCGATAAACAGCACGCGCTGGGTCGAAACGCTTTCAAAGATCCGCTGCGCCAGCCGCACCGCGGCCGCGGCCATCGACACCGAATGCGCGCCGATCTCGGTCTGGCCGCGCACTTCCTTGGCCACCGCGAAGGTGCGCTGGAACAGCTGGTTCAGGTACGTGCCCAGCGAGCCGGCTTCGCCGGCGGTGCGCACGGCGTCCTTGAGCTGGCCCAGGATCTGGGTCTCGCCCAGCACCATCGAATCCAGGCCGCTGGCCACGCGGAAGGCATGGCGCACGGCTTCGGACTGCGGCAGCGCGTACAGGTGTGGGGCCAGTTCGCCGGCCGGCACGTTGTGATGCTGCGACAGCCAGCGCAGGGTGTGCTCGAAACCATCCGTGCCCGGCGTCAGGACGTCGGTCGCGCAGTAGATCTCGGTGCGGTTGCAGGTGGACAGGATGGCGGCTTCGGTGCCGCTGCGCCCCGACAGGTGGGAGCGCAGCGCACCCAGCGCGGGCTTGATCTGCTCAAGCGGAAACGCCACCCGCTCGCGCAGCGAGACGGGTGCCGTTGTGTGATTGATGCCGATCGCGAGCAGTTGCATTTGTAGGGGACAGGTACGGTCCGGCGCGTGGCCGGACCGGATGCCATTATACCGCCGGGATCGCTAATTGCAGGCGCGGGGCCGGATTGCAGTATCGTTACGCCGCAGCCCTTGTGGCTGTGATGCTAACAACACAGGAGAAGCGGATGCTGGGTACCTTGATCGTGGGTTTGCTGGTGGGGCTGGCAGCACGCCGGCTGCATCCGGCAGGGCGCGTGGTGACCCTGCCGGCCGCGCTGGTGCTGGGTGCGGCGGGTGCGGGGGGCGCTTTCTACTGCGGCCGGGCCTTGCACCTGTTTATCGACGGGCAGCTCAGCAGTTGGCTGGCGGTGATCGCCGGCTCGGCGCTGCTGGTCGGGGCCTGGGGCGCGGTGCGGCCGCGCGGGCGGTAAGAACAGAACTGATCGCGGCGGCGGGAATCCGCTCGCCGATTGATCGCGATCAGAAGCGGACCGGCGTTTGGGCAGTGTCGGCCTTGGCTCTTCCCGCCAGCAGGCGGCGCAGCACGCCGCTGGAATAGTGACTGGCCACATCCTTCAGGAATGCCGCGAAGTCCACATGGGCGCTATCGTCGGCCCGGTCCGAAATGGTCCGCATCACGGCATACGGCACGCCGTATTCGTGGCAGACCTGCGCCACCGCGGCGCCTTCCATTTCCACCGCCAGCAATCCGGGCAGCCGCTCACGCAACTCCGTCACCGCCGCCGGTGAGCCGATGAACTGGTCGCCGCTGGCGATCATTCCGTGGTGCAGCGCCGGCGCGGCCACGCCGAATCGTTCCAGCACCTCGCGTGGCACCTCGGCAGGCAGATCCAGCTGCAGAAATTCGCGCGCGGCGGCTTCCAGCTCGGCGGTCAGCGCCGGGTCGGCCGGGAACTCGGCACGGTCCAGCAGCGGCACTTCATGGCGGCCGAAGAACGGACGTGCGTCGAGGTCATGCTGGATGGTGCGGTCGGCGATGACGATGTCGCCGACATTGGTGCCGGCGCCGATGCCCCCGGCCAGCCCGGTGAAGACGATCTGCGTCGCGCCGAACTCGCGGATCAGCGTGACGGTGGTCGCCGACGCCGCCACCTTGCCCATGCGCGCCAGCACCAGCACGCACGGCTGCCCGAACAGCTGGCCGGCATAGTAGTCGCGCATGCCGATCGTGCGCACCGTGGCGCGGCTGTCGTCATGGCGCATGGCGGCCACCAGGCCATCGACTTCATCATGGATGGCGGCAAGGATTCCGAGAGTCATGGAACGGGCGAAGGACGAGAAAACCACAGCATACCGGCCCGCGCCGGCCGGGCATAGATTAGAGCGCGACCGCACCGCACCCTCCCACGGAACAGGTGCGGCCCCCGCGCCGCTTTGCTAAAGTCCCCGTCATCTCAGCACGCAAGGGCTAGTGTACTTACATGCAAGGCACACCCACCGTAGCCAACGGCGAACGGCGCGCCATCCGCCGGGCACTGGCCGACTGGCGCGCACTGGGGCGCCTGGACGCGGCTGGCGTCCCTGCGCCGTGGGGGCGCACCGAACCCGTCGCCACCGACTGGCGCCGCTGGCTGGACATGGCGCTGATGGCGCTGGGCACCGCGCTGCTGTGCGCGGGCGTGATCGTGTTCTTCGCCTTCAACTGGCAGGACCTCCACAAGTTTTCCAAGTTCGGCCTGCTGGCCGGCGCGCTCACGCTGCTTGCCGCTATTGCCTGGCTGCGCCCGGCTGGCGATACCGCGGGCCGGGCCGCGCTGGGCGGCGCGCAGGTCGTCGCCGGCGTGCTGCTCGCGGTGATCGGGCAGACCTACCAGACCGGCGCCGACGCCTGGCAGCTGTTTGCGCTGTGGGCGTTGCTGGCGGTGCCCTGGGCGCTGGCGGCGCGCGCCGCACCGCACTGGTGGCTGGTGATCGTGGTCGGCAACGTGGCGTTGCTGCGCTATTTCAGCATCCGCTTCGGTGTCGAAGGCGTGTTCGCGCTGCTGTTCGATACGCGTCATATGCGCACCGCCACGCTGGCGCTGCTGGGCGCAGTGGTGCTGCAACTGGTGCTGTGGCAGCTGCTGTGCGCCCGGGCGCCCGCGCTGGGCCTCCGCGGGCAGACCGGCAGCCGCATGCTGGCCGCGCTGGCCTGTGTACACGCCGGCTCGCTCGGGCTGGCCAGCCTGCTGGACAGCCACTTCGACGGCGCCGCATTCGCGCTGGCGGTAGTGGTTCTGGCCGCCCTGGTCTGGTGGTTCCGCCAGCGCGCCTTCGACATCGTGGTGCTGAGCCTGGCCTGCCTGACCGGCATCGTGCTGGCGGTGGCCGCGATCGCCAAGGTGCTGTTCGAGGGCAAGGACGATTTCGGCGCCTTCCTGCTGCTCGGGCTGGTGACCATCGGCCTTGCCGCCGGCGCGGCCGCCTGGCTGATGCGTGCCTGGCGCGGCCAACTGGAGCAGGCATGACGACCGAACTGCAGACCGAGCAACGGCTCTGGCAGGACCTCGCCGCACGCGGCGAGGTCCAAGGCGAGCGGCCCGACCACACCCACACCCCCTGGGCCGTGCGCTGCCTGATGGGCGCGGCGGGCTGGCTCGGGGCCTTGTTCTTCCAGCTCTTCCTGGTCGGCACGGTTTTCGTCGCCGCGCGCGAGAACGGCATCGCCATGGCGGTGACCGGCCTGGCCATGATCGCGCTGGCCGCGCTGCTGTACTGGCGTGGCGGCGGCATTGCCGCGGGGCAATTCGCGCTGGCCGTGAGCCTGAGCGGGCAGGGCATGGCCGTGTTCGGGCTGGCCGAGGCCCTGGGCTTCACGCGCGTCACCGAGAGCGCAGGCTTCTGGGCCGGACTGGCACTGTTCGAGGCAGCGCTCGCCTTGCTGGTCCCCAACCGGCTGCACCGGCTGCTGTGCGCGGTGGGCGCATGGATCGGGCTGGCAGGCGCCGTGCATCTCGTCCTGGCCGGCAGCGAGCCGAAGGACTGGCTGTTGCTGACGTGGTCCCTCGGCTGGCTGGTGCCGCTTGGCTGCTTGCTGGTGACGGGTTTCGCGCTGGCCGAAGCACGCCTGTGCGCGGCCGGCCGCCACACGCTGCTGGAACCGCTGGCCGACGCGACGCTGCTGTTCACGCTGGCCGTCGCACTGGTCGTCACCGGCATGAGCCATCCGCTGGCCTGGCTGGGCGGTCCGGAAGCCGGACGCATCCCGCTGGCGCACTGGGTCGCTGGCGGGCTGGCCACGCTCGTGCTGGCCGGCTTCGCGCTCGCCGAATGCCGCCGGCTGGCACTCAGCCCCGCCATGCAGGGCGCCGTCCTTGCCGGCGTGGTGGCCTTCGGCGCGCTGATGGCGGCCGCGCCCGCAGTCGTGGCAGGGGTTCTCGCGCTCGGCCTGGCGCTGCGCCGCGCGTCGATGCCGTGGCTGGGCCTGGGCATCGCCAGCATCGCTATCGGCTTTATCTGGTACTACAGCGCGCTGCACTGGACCCTGCTGGCCAAGTCCGCCACGCTTGCCGCGGCCGGCGTGCTGCTGCTGGCAGGCCGCTACTGGCTGCTGGGCCGCACCAAGATGGAGGCCGCATGAAACGCTGGATCCTGATCGCCTGGGCCCTGACGCTGGCACTGGCCGCCGCCGGCATCGCCGGCAAGGAGCGCCTGCTGGCGCGCGGTGAGACGGTCTACCTCAAGCTCGCCCCGGTCGACCCGCGCTCGCTGATGCAGGGCGACTACATGGCGCTGAACTTCGAGATCGGCAACATGATCCGCGCCGCTCAGACGCGGAAGCAGGACGAACGGCCTCCCCGCGATGGCGTGGCGGTGATCCGCCGTGACGAACAGGGCGTGGCCAGCTTCGTACGCGTGCACGGTGGCGAGCCGCTGGCAGCAGGGGAGCAGCTGCTGCGCTACCAGGTCGCCCGCTCGCGCTGGGGCGGCATGCAGGTGCAGGTGTCGACCGATGCGTATTTCTTCCAGGAGGGGCAGGGCGAGCGGTTCGCGCAGGCGCAGTATGGGGAATTCCGCGTGGGGGCGGACGGGCAGGCGTTGCTGGTGGGGTTGCGGGGGAAGGGGATGGAGAAGTTGTGAGGCGAAAGCGATATCGCCCGGCCCAAAGAAAATAGCCACCGCATGCGGTGGCTATTTCATGAGGTCTGCCGGTCTAGACGTTAAACAGAAAGTTCATCACATCCCCATCCTTCACCACATACTCCTTCCCTTCCGCCCGCATCTTGCCGGCTTCCTTCGCGCCGGTCTCACCCTTGAAGCTGATGAAATCTTCATAGGAGATGGTCTGCGCGCGGATAAAGCCGCGTTCGAAGTCGGTGTGGATCACGCCGGCTGCCTTGGGGGCGGTGTCGCCGACGTGGATGGTCCAGGCGCGCACTTCCTTGACGCCGGCGGTGAAGTAGGTCTGCAGGCCAAGCAGCTTGAAGCCGGCGCGGATCACACGGTCCAGGCCGGGTTCTTCCATGCCCAGGTCGGCCAGGAATTCGGCCTTGTCGGCGTCGTCCAGGTCGGCGATCTCGGCTTCGATGGCGGCGCAGACGGACACCACGGGGGAATCGGTCAGCTTGGCGTGCTCGCGCACGGCGTCCAGGTGCGGGTTGTTCTCGAAGCCGTCTTCACGCACGTTGGCGACGTACATGGTCGGCTTGGCGGTGATCAGGCAGAACGGGCGGATGGCTTCCCACTCTTCGGGCGCCAGGTCCAGGGTGCGCACGGCCTTGGCCTGGTCCAGCACGGCTTGCGCCTTTTCCAGCACGGCGACCAGGCGCAGGGCTTCCTTGTCGCCGGCGCGGGCCGGCTTGATATAGCGGGCCAGGGCCTTCTCGACGGTGGCCAGGTCGGCCAGCGCGAGTTCGGTGTTGATCACTTCGATGTCCGACAGCGGGTCCACCTTGCCGGCCACGTGGATCACGTTGTCGTCCTCGAAGCAGCGCACCACGTGGGTGATGGCGTCACATTCGCGGATATTGGCCAGGAACTGGTTGCCCAGGCCTTCACCCTTGGAGGCGCCCGCCACCAGGCCGGCGATATCGACGAACTCGACCACGGCCGGCAGAACGCGCTCCGGCTTGACGATCTCCGCCAGCTTGGCGAGCCTCGGATCCGGCACTTCGACCACGCCCACATTGGGTTCGATGGTGCAGAACGGGTAGTTTTCGGCGGCGATGCCGGCCTTGGTCAGGGCATTGAACAGCGTGGACTTGCCGACGTTGGGCAGGCCGACGATGCCGCATTGGAGGCTCATGGTAGAAGGCGGGAAATTGCAAAACCCGTATTCTAGCGGATGGGGGCCTCGCCATCGGCCGGGTTGAGCCGGCGTGGGGCAAGGCCAGGAGTGACGTGGCTATAATCCAGCCATGACCCGATCCCACGCGTCCGCGCGCTCGTCTGCGCGCAACTCCTCCGCTTTCCAGGTTGCTGTCGTCGGCGGCGGCATCGTCGGCAAGTCCTGCGCACTGCTGCTGGCCCAGCAGGGCATGGACGTGGCGCTGGTCGCGCCCAGGCCGCCCCGCGCCAGCGGCCGCGCGCCGGCCGGGCCGGATGACTGGGACAGCCGCATCTATGCCTTCTCGGCCAGCTCGCACGCGCTGCTGGATCGCATGCGCGTCTGGGAAGCGCTGGACCCGGCGCGGATCCAGCCGGTGCGTGACATGCGCGTGTTCGGCGATGTCAGCGCCGCCGAGACTTCGCCCAGCCTGGACGGGGACCTGCATTTCTCGGCCTACGCGGCCGCGGTGCCGCAGCTGGCGTGGATCATCGAATCCAGCCACGTCGAGCGCGCGCTCGACACGGCGCTGGGCTTTCAGCATCAAGTGACCTGGCACGACGCCACGGCGAGCGCGTTCGAGCGCGACCTGGACGGTGTCACGCTGACCCTGGGCAATGGCGAGAAGCTGCGCACGGCCTGCGTGGTCGGCGCCGACGGCGCGCGCTCCTGGCTGCGCCAGCAATGCCATATCGGCGTCAGCACGCGCAAGTACCGCCAGCTGGGCGTGGTCGCCAATTTCGCCTGTGAGCGGTCGCACCACGAAACCGCGTGGCAGTGGTTCCTGGGCGCGCCCGAAAAGCTGATGGCCGACGAGGAACCCGCCAACGGCGAAGTGCTGGCGATACTGCCGCTGCCGGACAACCATGTGTCGATGGTCTGGTCCGCCGACGAGGCCCACGCCCACGAACTGCTGGCGCTGTCGCCCGAGGCCCTGGCCGCCACGGTGATGCAGGGCGCCAGCGGCGCGATCGGCGCGCAGTTCGGCGCGCTGCGCTGCGTGACCCCGGCGCAGGGCTTCCCGCTGGTGCTGCAGCGTGCCGACCACTTCGTGCAGCCGCACGTAGCGCTGGTGGGCGACGCCGCCCACGTGGTGCATCCGCTGGCCGGCCAGGGCATGAACCTGGGCCTGCGCGACGTGGCGGAACTTGGCCGCGTGATGGCCGACAAAGAACCTTTCCGCAGCGAGGGCGACCTGCGCCTGCTGCGCCGTTACGAGCGCGCCCGCGCCACCGACCTGTTGTCGCTGACCGCGGCCACCGACGGCCTGCACCGGCTGTTCTCGCTGCCGGGCGGCGTGGCGCGCGTGGTGCGCAACACCGGCATGCGCGCGGTCGGCGGACAGTCCTTGCTCAAGCGCTTCCTGATCGCGCGCGCGCTCGGCTGACCGCGGCCGCACCCACGTGCTGATCCCTTTACCGAATACTCTGGAGCCCACATGTTCTCATTCCTGCGCCGCCGCCCCGCCATCAGCGCCGCGATCACCGCCATCGTTGGCGGGCTGGCCGCGGCGGGTTTTGCGCTGCATGCCATGGCTGCGGGCGAGCCCGGCACCGACCGCATCAAGGAGTCGCTGCAGAAAGTGCTGGGCGGCCGCGCCGAAGTGAAGAGCGTGAGCAAGACCCCGGTGCCGGGCCTGTTCGAGGCCAATATCGGCGGGCAGGTGGTCTACACCGACGCCTCGGGCCGCTACATCCTGAACGGCGAGATGATCGACACCCGCACCGGCGCCAACCTGACCGAAGAGCGGCTGGCCGAGATCAACCGCATCAAGTGGTCGGACCTGCCGCTGGCGCGCGCGATCAAGTGGACCAAGGGCGATGGCAGCCGCCAGGTGGCGGTGTTCTCCGACCCCAACTGCGGCTACTGCAAGCGCATCGAGCAGACCTTCCAGCAGATGGACAACATCACCGTGTACACCTTCCTGTACCCGGTGCTGTCGCCGGATTCCGAAGCCAAGGCCAAGCAGGTCTGGTGCGCGTCTGACCGCACCAAGGCCTGGCGCGACTGGATGCTCAAGCAGGTGGCGCTGAGCGGCAACGGCAGCTGCAAGACCCCGCTGGAAGAGAACCTGGCATTGGGCCACAGCCTGAACGTGACCGGCACGCCGGCGGTGTTCTTCACCGACGGCACCCGCATCCCGGGCGCGGCGGACGTCGCCACGCTGGAACGCAAGCTCGCCAGCATCAAGAAATAAGCGCGCGCCGGACCTGTCCCGGCCAGATCGACGGCCGGACTTGTCCGGCCGTTCTGCTTTCTGCCTTTCCCCTGACTTCATGCGATCGCCGGCAGGCGACAAAGGAGACACCATGACCTTCCAGGCATTGCTGCTGACCCAGGCCGACGGCGCCACGCAGGCCAGTATCGCCACGCTCGACGAGGCGCAGCTGCCCGCCGACGGCGACGTGCTGGTTGCCGTCGATTACTCCACCATCAACTTCAAGGACGGGCTTGCGATCACGGGCCGCTCGCCGGTGGTGCGCAAGTGGCCGATGGTGGCGGGCATCGACGGCGCCGGCACGGTGCTGGAATCCGCGCACCCGCGCTGGAAGGCTGGTGACAAGGTGGTGCTCAATGGCTATGGCGTGGGCGAGACGCATTGGGGCTGCCTGGCGCAGCGCGCGCGCCTGAAGGGCGACTGGCTGGTGCGCCTGCCCGACGCCTTCACCACGCGCCAGGCCATGGCGATCGGCACCGCGGGCTATACCGCGATGCTGTCGGTGCTGGCGCTGGAACGCGGCGGCGTCAACGGCCCGGTGCGCCCGGGCGACGGCGAGGTGCTGGTGACCGGCGCCTCGGGCGGGGTGGGGACGGTGGCGATCTCGCTGCTGAGCAAGCTTGGCTACAAGGTGGTGGCCTCGACCGGCAAGACCAGGGAAACGGACTTCCTGAAGGCGCTGGGCGCCGATGACGTGATCGACCGCGCCGAACTGGGCGTGCCCGGCAAGCCGCTGCAGAAAGAGCGCTGGGCCGCGGTGGTCGACTCGGTCGGCTCGCACACGCTGGTCAATGCCTGCGCCCAGGTGCGCTACGGCGGCGTGGTGACGGCGTGCGGGTTGGCGCAGGGCCTGGACTTCCCGGGGTCGGTGGCGCCGTTCATCCTGCGCGGCATCACCTTGCACGGCATCGACAGCGTAATGGCGGCGATGCCGCTGCGCGAGCAGGCCTGGCAGCGCCTAGCCAGCGACCTGGAGCCGGACCGGCTCAATGCGCTGACGCGCGAGATCGGCCTGGGCGATGCGATCGAGACGGGCCGCAAGATCATGGAAGGCGGCATGCGCGGGCGCGTGGTGGTGGATGTGAATCGCGGCTGATCGCGCACCGTCGCCCTGATGCACCACCGCGTCGGCGCTGCCTCCGTGTCCTAGCGCCGACGTTACAATCCTGCCCATGACGCCGATCCGCTACGCCATTGCCCCGCTTCAGCCTGAAGCGCACCTGTTTGCCGTCACCGTTACCGTGAGCGAGCCCGACCCCGCCGGCCAGTGTTTCTCGCTGCCGGCCTGGATCCCGGGCAGTTACATGATCCGGGACTTCGCGCGCAATATCGTGCGCATCCGCGCCGACGCGGGCGGGCGCGAGGTCAGCCTGACCAAGCTCGACAAGCAGCGCTGGCAGGCCGCGCCGGTCAGCCTGGCCGACGGCCCGCTGACGCTCAGCTACGAGGTCTACGCCTGGGACCTGTCGGTGCGCGCGGCGCACCTGGACACCACCCACGGCTTCTTCAACGGCAGCTCTGTGTTCCTGTGCGTGGACGGGCAGGCCGAGCGGCCATGCACCGTCGATATCCATGCGCCCGCCGGCGAGGCCTATCGCGGCTGGCGCGTGGCCACCGCCATGCGCGAAGCGCCGGGCCGCGCAGGCGCGAAGCGCTACGGCTTCGGCCGCTATCAGGTGGCCGACTACGATGAGCTGGTCGACCATCCGGTCGAGATGGGCACCTTCCAGCTGGCCAGCTTCCGTGCCTGCGGCGCGCAGCACGACGTGGTCTTCACCGGCCGCGTGCCGCAGCTTGACCTCGAGCGCGTGTGCCGCGACCTGAAGCGCATCTGCGAAACGCAGATCCGGCTGTTCGAACCCAAGACCGCGCAGGCGCCGTTCCTGGACAGCAACCGCCGCTACGTCTTCATGACGATGGTCACCACCGACGGCTACGGCGGCCTGGAACACCGCGCCAGCACCGCGCTGATATGCGCGCGCAATGACCTGCCGGTGCGCGGCGACAGCGATACCAGCGAGGGCTACCGCACCTTCCTCGGGCTGTGCAGCCACGAGTATTTCCACACCTGGAACGTCAAGCGCATCAAGCCGGCCGCGTTCGTGCCGTACCGGCTGGCCGAGGAAACCCATACCCCGCTGCTGTGGTTGTTCGAGGGCTTCACCAGCTACTACGACGACCTGGTGCTGGTGCGCTCGGGCTGCATTACCGACGAGCAATACGTCGAGATGCTGGCCAAGACCTGGAACGGCGTGCTGCGCGGCAGCGGCCGCACCAAGCAGAGCGTGGCGGAAAGCTCCTTCGATGCCTGGACCAAGTACTACCGCCAGGACGAGAACGCCCCCAACGCCATCGTCAGCTACTACACCAAGGGCTCGCTGGTGGCGCTGGCGCTGGACCTGACCATCCGCGACAAGACCCGCGGGCGACGCTCGCTGGACGATGTCATGCGCGCGCTGTGGCGCCGCTACGGCCGCGGCTTCTACGCGCCGGGCGCGGTGCAGCGCGGCGTGACCGAGGCCGAGGTCCATGCGCTGTTCGATGAAGTCACCGGCCTGCGCATGGGGCCGCTGCTGCGCTCGCTGACCGAAGGCACGGGTGAGCTGCCGCTGCCGGCGCTGTTCAGGACCTTCGGCGTCAAGGCCGAGGCGCAGAAGCCGGCGCGCACCGCGGCGCTGGGCATCAAGGTCAAGACCGAGGACGGCTGGGTGCGCGTCACCCAGGTGCTGGACGGCGGCGCGGCGCAGGCCGCGGGCCTGTCCGCGGGCGACCTGCTGGTGGCCCTC
This sequence comes from Cupriavidus sp. GW821-FHT07C08, assembly GCF_059419025.1. Lineage (NCBI taxonomy): Bacteria > Pseudomonadati > Pseudomonadota > Betaproteobacteria > Burkholderiales > Burkholderiaceae > Cupriavidus > Cupriavidus sp. GW821-FHT07C08. Next base: position 22,195 of record NZ_JBWKQZ010000016.1, on the reverse strand, counting down.
GACGGCCTGCGCGTGGCGCCCGGCCAGCTCGACAAGCTGCTGGCGCGCTACCGCACCGGCGACCGCATTGAGCTGCACGCCTTCCGCCGCGACGAGCTGCAGGCGCGGCCGGTGACGCTGGCGCGCGAGCCGGCCGCGCAGTTCAAGGTGAAGCTGGAGAGCGGACGGCACGCGGCGCGCTCGCGCTGGCTGGGCCAGTGAACTAGTCTTCCGCCGCCACCGCACTCCATCGCCCCCGCTGCATGCAATACGCGCACGATCCCCGCACCTTCCTGTATTCGCACTACGTCTACCGGGGGCTGCGCTCGGCCACCGGGGTGATCGGCGCCACGCTGATCGCGCTGCACTTCAGCGACCTGCCCACCGCGATGGTGGTGTCGATGGGGGCGCTGTGCACCAGCCTGATGGACCTGCCCAGCCCGCTGAACCACAAGTTCAACGAGATGCTGGCCAGCGTGCTGCTGTGCAGCGTGGTCACGCTGGTGGTGGCGCTGGCCACGCCGTTCCCGCGCGTGATGCCGTTCCTGCTGGTGCTGGTGACGTTCCTGGCCGGCATGATGACGGTGTACGGCAACAAGACGCTGCCGCTGCAGTTCGCGGCGCTGTTCGTGATGACGCTGACCATCAACGAAGACTTCCTGGTGCGGCGCGCGCTGGAGCACGCGGCGCTGTTCAGCATCGGCGCGGTCGCTTATCTCGGCTATGCGATGCTGGTGAGCTGGATCACCGAGCGCCGCACCAAGCAGCAGGTGCTGGCCGAATCGTTGTATGAGCTGGCCGGCTATCTTGAGATCAAGGCCGGCTTCTACGACGCCGGCAACGACTACGAGGCCCAGTTCAACCAGCTGGTGCGCCAGCAGATCGTGGTGGCCGAGCGCCAGCAGGCCGCGCGCGACCTGGTGCTGCGCGGCAACCGCACCCCGCACGACGGGCTGCTGGTGCAGGTGCACATGCGCATGCTCGACCTGTACGAGTACATCCTGTCGACCAACACCGACTATCCGCTGCTGCGCCAGACGTTTGCCGGCACGCCGGTGCTGGACCACCTGCGCGGGCTGGTGCTGCAGATGTGCAAGGACGTGGAAGAGATTGCCTACGAGGTCACGCGCGGCCGCGCCTCGTACGCCACGGTGGAATACCGCCCGGGCCTGCGCGCGGTCGAGGCCGAGATCGCGCAGCTGCGCCACCACCATATCAACCCGGCGGCGATGACGGCGCTGGTTGAAACGCTCGACATGATGCGCGGCGCGATCACGCTGGTCGGCCAGCTGCACGAAGCGTCGCGCACGCCGGTGGAGCCGGCCAGGGTGCTGCCCGGCTCGGACATGACGCCGTTCCTGACGCGCCAGAAGTATGAGTTCAGCGTGCTGCGCGACAACCTGAAGTGGAGTTCGCCGGCGTTCCGTTTCTCGCTGCGGATCTCGATGGCGGTGTCGCTGGGGCTGTGGATCGCCGAGCACGTGCCCTATGTATCGCACAGCTACTGGATCCTGCTGACCATCATCGTCATCCTGAAGCCCAACTTCAGCATGACCAAGCAGCGCTACAACGACCGCGTGATCGGCACGCTGATCGGCTGCGTGGTCTCGGTCGCGATCCTGAAGGTGGTGCACCAGCCGCTGATCCTGCTGGGCGTGCTGTTCCTGTCATTGGTGGCCAGCGCCGCGTTCGTGACCATCAAGTACCGCTATACCGCGATCGCCGCCTGCATCCAGGTGCTGATCCAGATCCACCTGCTGATGCCGGGGAGTCCCACCGTGGCGGGCGAGCGGCTGGTGGATACGGTGATCGGCGGCATCATCGCCTCGCTGTTCAGCTTTGTGCTGCCGAGCTGGGAGTACCGCGCCATCCCCAAGCTGGTGGAAGGCGTGCTACAGGCCAACCGCCGCTATATCGGCGCCACGCGTGACCTGCTGCTGCGCCGGACCAAGGATGACTTTGCCTACCGCGTGCAGCGCAAGCAGTTCATGGACAACCTGTCGGCGCTGATCTCGTCGTTCCAGCGCATGCTGGACGAGCCCAAGAGCCGGCACCGCGCGGTGGACAACCTGAACCGCTTTATCGTGCAGAACTACCTGGTGGCGGCGCATGTGGCGTCGGCGCGCATCCAGGTGCGCCAGCACTATGACGAGCTCGATATTCCGGCCGCGGAAGCCGCGATCGAGCAGGCCACCGAGGCCGCCAGCCACAGCCTGCAGGTGGCCAGCGAGCGGCTGCATGCCGATGAGCGGGGCGGCGGTCGTGGCGCGGGCTTTATCCGCAGCGGGAAAACGCCGGTGGAACGCAAGGCGGCAGCGCCTGCGGTTGTGGACAAGGCGGACGAAACCCCCGCTGAAGCTGCCGCCGGTGCCGAACCGGCAGCGGCCACCGTCAGCACCGAAGTCGCCGAGGCCGCCGAGGATGCCGTCGCCGAACGCCGCGCCCGCCTGGCCGATTCGGCCGACAAGCGCCGCACCGACGTGCTGGTGCACGCGGCCGCCGCCGGCGAATCCAGCCATGAGGCCGGTCCCACCGCCAGCTCCACCGGCCGTCCGGCCAATGCGGTGCTGGAGCGCCGCCTGCGCGCGTTGCGCGAGGACGCGGCCAAGATCGCGCTGCGCACCGGTGCGATCGGCCGCGCCATGCGGGCGCGCGCTTAGCAGCGCGATTGAAGACCGTGGGTGTGGCTTGAGCCTGGGCTTAAGCCCCTTGCCCCTGCGGCAGCTCCTCCTCGGGCAGTGTCAGCATGCCGCTGTTGTAGCTGTACTCAAAGATCTCGCCATAGCGCCCCCAGCCGATCGCCACGCTCAGCACGCGTTCGGCCTCGGCCGCCTTCAGGAACTGCTCGAGCTCGTTCAGCACCTGTTCCTCGCGGATCTCGCCGGCTTCGCTGGCCACCAGCTCGCGGCGGATGTGCGCGGCCAGCGCCACGTTGCCGAGCAGTTGCTGGCCAAAGATCGTCTTGCGCTGCTGCGGCTCGGCGGCATAGTAGGTGCGGCCGGCCTCGGTGGCGGTGATATCGCCGCGCTCGATCGCCACCAGCTTCACCAGTTGCAGCGCTTCGCACGCGGGCAGCAGTTCGTCGTCGGTGAGGCCGGCTTCGTCGGCCAGGTGGGGCAGGTCGGCGCGGCCGTCGAAGGGCGCCTCGCACAGCAGGTCGAGGATGGCTTCCATCTGGCTGATGTCGGCATCCGGCAGGCGGTAGCCGATCTGGCGCGCGGGGGCTTGCGCGGGCACGCGTGCCTCGGCCGCGGGGGCGGTCATCAGCGCGTAGATCTCGTCGACCAGCGCGCGCACCTGCGCGCTGTCGCGGTTGCGCGGGCGCGGCAGCGCAACCGGCACTTCGGCGCGGATGCGGCCCGGGTCGCTCGACAGGATCACGATGCGGTCGGCCATCATCACCGCCTCTTCGATATTGTGCGAGACGATCAGGATGCTCCGGATATTGGCGCGCCCGCTTTCCCACAGCGCCAGCATCTCGTCGCGCAGCGTCTCGCCGGTCAGCACGTCCAGGGCGGAGAAGGCTTCGTCCATCAGCAGCAGGTCCGGCTCGGTCACCAGCGCGCGCGCAATGCCCACGCGCTGGCGCATGCCGCCCGACAGCTCGCGCGGCAGCGCGCTGTTGAAGCCGGCCAGCCCGATCATGTCGATCGCGGCCTCGGCGCGGCGCTCGCGCTCGGCCCTGGGCACGCCCTGGGCTTCGAGCCCCAGCTCAACGTTCTGCTGCACCGTCAGCCACGGGAACAGCGCGAACGACTGGAACACCATGGCGATGCCCTCGGCGGTGCCGGCCAGCCGCTCGCCGCGAAAATGCACCTCGCCGCGGTCGGCGCCGACCAGCCCGGCCATGATGCGCAACAGCGTGGACTTGCCCGAGCCGGACTTGCCCAGCATGGCGACGATCTCGCCCTCGCGCAGCGTCAGGTCCACGCCTTCGAGCACGGCGCGATCGCTCTGGCTGGCGGTGCGGAAGATCTTGCCGACGCCGCGCAGCTCGATCACGGCGGGGGCGGCGGTGGATGCAATGTTCTCTGCCATCGTTGCCTTACAAGCGGGTGCGCTCTTGCGCGAGTTGATACAGGCGGTTCCACAGCAGCCGGTTGAAGCCGACCACGAACAGCGCCATCACGACTATGCCCAGCGCAATGCGCGGGAAGTCGCCGCGCGCGGTGGTCTCGGCGATATAGCTGCCGAGCCCGGTGGCGACGATGGTGCGGTCGCCCCAGGTCACGTACTCGGACACGATGCTCGCGTTCCATGAGCCGCCGGCGGCCGTCACCAGCCCGGTCAGCAGGCTGGGAAAGACCGCGGGGATCAGGAAGCGCTTCCACAGCAGCCAGCCACGCAGGCCGAAATTGCGCGCGGCGAGCTTCAGTTCGGTGGGAATGCCCGACGCCCCCGCCACCACGTTGAACAGGATGTACCACTGCGTGCCGAAGATCAGCAGCGGGCTCAGCCAGATCTCCGGGTTCAGCCCGAAGCGCACGATCAGCATCACCGCCAGCGGGAACATCAGGTTGGCCGGGAAGGCGGCCAGGAACTGCGCAATCGGCTGGGCAATGCGCGCCAGCTCCGGGTTCAGGCCGATGCGGATGCCGATCGGCACCCACACCAGCGCCGCCAGCGCGATCAGCACCACCACGCGCACCATCGTAATCGTGCCGAGCCACAGCACATGCCCGACTTCGGCCCAGCCCACTTCGCTGTGCACGAAGTAGCCCACGCGCAGCAACGCGGCCAATGCCACCAGCACGATCACGGCGTCGCGCAGCCGGCCGAGCCACAGCGCGCGCCGCGGATTGTCCGACTGCGCCGGGGCCTGCCCGCGGCGTGCGCCCCACGCCAGCGTGCGCCCGGCCAGCGCCGCCGTCTGCGCCAGCATCGCACCCACCCACGCCGAGCGGCGCAGCAGGTCCAGCAGCCACGACTGCGGCAGCTTGTCCTGCGCCAGCGTCTCGAAGCGGAAGCGGTCGGCCCATGCCACCAGCGGGCGGAACAGCAGCTGGTCGTACAGCAGGATGCCCACCAGCATCGCCAGGATGGCCCAGCCGATCGCGGCCAGGTCCTGCTGCTGGATCGCCAGCGCGATATAGGAGCCGATGCCGGGCAGGCGGATATCGTGGCCGGATACCGAGATCGCCTCGGACGCCACCACGAAGAACCAGCCACCGGACATCGACATCATCATGTTCCACAGCAGCCCCGGCATGGCGAACGGCACTTCCAGCCGCCAGAAGCGCTGCCACGGCGACAGCCGGAACATGGCCGCCGCTTCCAGCAAGTCGCCCGGGATGGTGCGGAACGACTGGTACAGGCTGAACGCCATGTTCCACGCCTGCGAGGTGAAGATGGCGAAGATCGCCGCGCACTCCACCCCTGCGATATTGCCGGGAAAGAGGGCGATAAAGCCGGTCACGGTGATCGACAGGAAGCCCAGCACGGGTATCGACTGCAGGATGTCCAGCGCCGGCACCAGCACCTTCTCGGCCGTGCGGCTCTTTGACGCCAGCGCGGCAAAGGCCAGCGAGAACAGCAGCGACGCCGCCAGCGCCGCCAGCATGCGGATGCTGGTGCGCATCAGGTAGTAGGGCAGGTAGGCCACGTCCAGGTGCACCGCCAGCTGCTGGTCGGGCTGGAACGGGGCGTTCATCTGCTGCGCGGCGAACGCGACCATCACGATCACGGCCAGGATGATCGGCAGCAGCGCGAGGTCGAAGCGGTTGGGCGGGGCGCGCAGCAGCTGGCTGTCAAAGCCAGGGGCGGGTTGGGCCGCGCGGCGGTCGGCGGGTGGCATCATGGGCGCTTCTCGGGGTGTATCGAGCTTGGATGGCAGGGCTTGTGGCCCGGCCCTGGTTCGCGGCCCCGGCGGACAATGGCAAAGCCCGCATGCCGCCGGCTTCACGCCGGGCGGCGCGCATCCCTTTGTAACGCCCGGCATGGCGGTCTAGTTTACTTGGTGTGGATGACAGATCGCGCACGCTGCCGGCGTGCGCTCAAAGAGAAAAGCCATGAAGAAGGAAACCTGGCGCCTGGTCGCACATGGGCGCGTGCAGGGCGTGGGCTACCGCGCCGCCTGCGCCGACGCGGCGGACGACCTGGGGCTTGGCGGCTGGGTGCGAAACCGGGTCGACGGCACCGTCGAGGTGATGGCGCACGGCACGGTCAAGCAGCTCGAAGCCCTGCAGGCGTGGATGGAACAGGGCCCGCCGGCGGCGCAGGTGACGCTGGTCGAGGTCGGGCCTGGGGAAGGGGAGTTTGGCGGCTTCGAGTTCCGGCCGACGATCTGATGGACTAGGCGGCGGTCCAGTCGACCGGCGTGCGGCCGTTCGCTTCCAGCCAGCGGTTGGCCTCGCGGAAATGCCCGCAGCCCAGGAAGCCCCGGTGCGCCGACAGCGGCGACGGATGCGGCGCTTCCAGCACGCAGTGGCCGGCGCCCAGCAGCGGCTTCTTGGCCTGCGCGTGGCTGCCCCACAGCATGAACACAAGATTCGGGCGGCTGGCGGCGAGGTTCTGGATCAGGCAATCGGTGACGGCTTCCCAGCCGCGCCGCGCGTGGCTGGCGGCCTGGCCCTGTTCCACCGTCAGCACGGTGTTGAGCAGCAGCACGCCCTGGCGCGCCCAGCCTTCCAGGTTGCCGGAGGTGCGCGGCGCGCCGTTGCCGTTGGCGCCGAACTCGGCGGCGATTTCCTTGAAGATGTTGCGCAGGCTGGGGGGCACCTTGATGCCCTCCGGCACCGAGAACGCCAGCCCGTGCGCCTGCGGCAGCTCCACGCCGCCGACCGTGCCGGTGCCGTGGTAGGGATCCTGGCCCAGGATCACCACCTTGACCGCGTCGGGCGGGGTCAGGTGCAGCGCGTGGAAGACATGGTGCGGGAACACCGGCTTGCCAGCGGCACGTTCGCAGTCGACAAAGGCGGCCAGTTCCTGCCACGCCGGCACGCGGATGCACGGGTCCATCAATGTGCGCCAGGCGGCGGGCAGGGCGTCGGCCTGGACCTGCAGGCTGGCCGCAGGGGACGGTTCGCCGGGGGCGCGGGGGGCTTCGGCGGCGAAGAGATCGGCTTGCATGGGTGAGGAAAGCTTGGCGGGAAAACCGCGATTATGAGGCCTTGCCTTCGGCGATTCCCGCCAGGCGGTAGCCGCGCGCGGCTTTGCTGAGGTCCGAGGGTGCCAGCGCGGCAACGGTGGTCAGCCGCGCGGCAAAGGCGCGCAGGGCATCGGCCGCGTGCGCGGCGTCGCCGTCGAGCCATTCCAGTTCGAGTTCCTGGATGGGTTCCTGCGCGGTGGCGGCCGGCGCGGTGATGGTGCCGGAGTCGAGCGCGGCCTCGATGCGCGCGCCGTCCTGCGTGACCAGCCAGGTGCGGCGGACGAAGTCGGTGCGGAACACCGGCGCCAGCCGGCCGATCAGTGGCGCGAGCACGGTTTGCGCTTCCGCGGGGAAGGTTTGCAGCTCGATGGCCTCGCCGGCGATCTCTGCCTCCCATTCATGGCGCGTGGCAAGGCCGCCCTGACTGCTGCCGGCGGTCTTCAGTGTCTGCAGCCATTGCTCGCCCTTGCGGCGCAACCGCAGCGCGGCACGCGCCTGCGCCAGGTCGCGCTCCGGGGTATCGAGGTAGACGTTGAGCAGCGTGGCCTCGCCCTGCGGCGCGCCGTTGGCGTCGAGCCAGGCGGCCAGCGGGGCCAGCGCGTCGTCGGGGACGGCCAGCTTGAGTTCGATTTCCTGGGCCATGGCTCAGGCAAACAGCCGCGCCAGCTCCACGCCCGGATCCGGCGCCCGCATGAACGCCTCACCGACCAGGAAGGCATGCACGTTGGCATCGCGCATGCGCTTCACATCTGCCGGGCCGAGGATGCCGGACTCGGTCACCACCAGCTTGTCGGCCGGCATGTGCGGCAGCAGGTCCAGGGTGTTGTCCAGCGACACCTCGAAGGTGCGCAGGTTGCGGTTGTTCACGCCGAGCAGCGGGGTCTTCAGGCGCAGTGCCGCGTCGAGCTCGTCGTCGCCGTGCACTTCCACCAGCACATCCATGCCGAGCTCGAGCGCACAGGCTTCCAGGTCGGCCATCAGGCCCGGGTCCAGCGCGGCGACGATCAGCAGGATGCAGTCGGCGCCCCAGGTGCGCGCTTCATAGACCTGGTACAGGTCGACCATGAAGTCCTTGCGCAGGGCCGGTAGCGGACAGGCGCCGCGGGCGCGCTTCAGGTAGTCGGCGTGTCCCTGGAAGAAGTTCACGTCGGTCAGCACCGATAAACAAGCAGCGCCATGGCTGGCGTAGCTTTCGGCAATCGACTCGGGCACGAAGTGCTCGCGCAGCACGCCCTTGGATGGCGATGCCTTCTTGACCTCGGCGATCACGCCGGCCTGGCCGGCGGCGATCTTCTCGCGCAGCGCGCGCTCAAAGCCGCGCGGTGCCAGGCCCGGTTCAGTGCGCAGGCTTTCGGCCTCTGCGCGCAGGCTGGGCAGGTCGCGCTTCTTGCGCGCAGCGGCGACTTCGTCGGCCTTCACGGCCAGGATTCTTTGCAGGATGTCGGACATAGTCGCGTCTCTTACTTGAACTGCTGGGTGGCGCGCACGAACTGGTCGAGCTTCTCGCGCGCCGCGCCGCTGGCAATCGCCTCGCGCGCGCGGCGGATGCCGTCTTCGACGGAGTCGGCCACGTTGGCGGCATACAGCGCGGTGCCGGCGTTCAGCGACACGATCTCGCGCGGGGTGCCCGCCACGTTGGTCAGCGCTTCAAGCAGCATTTCCTTCGACTCCATCGCATCGGCCACCTTCAGGCCGCGATTGGAGATCATCTGCAGGCCGAAGTCCTCGGGGTGGATCTCATACTCGCGCACTTCGCCGTCCTTCAGTTCGCCCACCAGGGTGGCGGCGCCCAGCGAGACCTCGTCCATGCCGTCCTTGCCGTACACGACGATGGCGTGCTTCGCGCCCAGGCGCTGCATCACGCGCACCTGGATGCCGACCAGGTCGGGGTGGAACACGCCCATCAGGATGTTGGGCGCGTCGGCCGGATTGGTCAGCGGGCCCAGGATATTGAAGATGGTGCGCACGCCCATCTCCTTGCGGATCGGGGCGACGTTCTTCATCGCCGGGTGGTGCGTGGGCGCGAACATGAAGCCGATGCCGGTCTCTTCGATGCACTGGCCGACCTGCTCGGGCGTCAGCATGATGTTCACGCCCAGCGCTTCCAGCACGTCCGCGCTGCCCGACTTGGAGCTGACGCCACGGTTGCCATGCTTGGCGATCTTGGCGCCGGCAGCGGCCGCGACGAACATCGACGCGGTGGAGATATTGAAGGTGTGCGAGCCGTCGCCGCCGGTGCCGACGATATCGACGAAGTTCTCGCGATCGGCCACCGACACCTTGTTGGCGAACTCGCGCATCACCTGCGCGGCGGCGGAGATCTCGCCGATGGTTTCCTTCTTGACGCGCAGGCCGGTCAGGATCGCGGCGGCCATCACCGGCGAGATCTGCCCCTGCATGATCTGCCGCATCAGGTGCAGCATCTCGTCATGGAAGATTTCGCGGTGCTCGATGCAGCGCGTCAGGGCTTCTTGCGGCGTGATCATGGCGTTCTCGTTGACAGTCTGGATGGCGTGGTGCGGGCTGGAAGGTGCGGAATCGAGCAGTCTCATCGCGGCGCCTTGACGAAGTTGGCCAGCAGCGCATGGCCATGCTCGGACAGGATCGACTCGGGATGGAACTGCACGCCTTCTACGGCGAGCGTCTTGTGGCGCACGCCCATGATCTCGCCGTCCGGGGTCCAGGCGGTGATCTCCAGGCAATCGGGCAGGGTTTCGCGCTCGATTGCCAGTGAATGATAGCGCGTCACGTCGAAGTGCTTGGGCAGCCCGGCGAACACGCCTTGCTGCGTAGTCTCGATGGTGCTGACCTTGCCGTGCATGACCTGCTTGGCGCGGATCACCTTGCCGCCAAAGGCTTCGCCGATGGCCTGGTGGCCCAGGCACACGCCCAGCAGCGGGATCTTGCCGGCAAAGTGCTGCAGCGCCGCCACCGAGATGCCGGCCTCCTTCGGGCTGCACGGGCCGGGCGAGACGCAGATGTGGTCCGGCTTGAGCGCCTCGATCTCCTCGATGGTGATCTCGTCGTTGCGGTAGGTGCGCACGTCTTCGCCCAGTTCGCCGAAATACTGGACCAGGTTATAGGTGAACGAATCGTAGTTGTCGATCATCAGCAGCATGGCGTCTGTCTCCTGTTCTCTCAGATGTCGGAGTCCAGGCCATCCTGGACCTGCTCGGCGGCGCGGATCACGGCGCGCGCCTTGGCTTCGGTTTCCCTCCATTCGGCTTCGGGGTCCGAATCGGCAACGATGCCGGCGGCGGCCTGCACATAGAGGTTCCCGTCCTTGACGATGCCGGTGCGGATCGCAATTGCCAGGTCCATCTCGCCGCCGAACGACAGGTAGCCCACCGCGCCGCCATAGATGCCGCGCTTGCGCGGCTCCAGCTCGTCGATGATTTCCATCGCGTGGACCTTGGGCGCGCCCGACAGCGTGCCGGCCGGGAAGGTCGCGCGCAGCACGTCCAGGTTGCTGATGCCTTCGCGCAGCGTGCCTTCGACCGAGCTGACGATGTGCTGCACGTGCGAGTACTTCTCGATCACCATCTTGTCGGTGACCTTGACCGAACCGGTCTCGGCGATGCGGCCGATATCGTTGCGCGCCAGGTCGATCAGCATCACGTGCTCGGCGATCTCCTTGGGATCCTGCAGCAGCTCGGTGGCGAGCTGGGCGTCCTTCTCCGGCGTGTTGCCGCGCGGGCGCGTGCCGGCCAGCGGGCGGATGGTGACGATGTGCTCGCTGCGCATGTCGCCGTTGGTGCCGACCTTGCGCTCTTCCTGGCGCACCAGGATCTCCGGCGAGGCGCCCACCACCTGGAAGTCGCCGAAGTTGTAGAAGTACATGTACGGCGACGGGTTCAGCGAGCGCAGCGCGCGGTACAGCGACAGCGGTGCGTCGCGGTAGGGCTTGACCAGGCGCTGGCCGATCTGCACCTGCATCATGTCGCCGGCCATGATGTATTCCTTGGCCTTGTGCACCGCGGCCAGATAGTCGGCCTTGGCGAATTCGCGGTAGACCTCGGTCTGCACCGACGGGCTGGTGACCGGCACGTCCACCGGCTGGCGCAGCTTCATGCGCAGCTCGCGCAGGCGCTGGCGGGCGCGGGGGTAGGCCTCGGGCGTGGTCGGGTCGGCGTAGACGATCAGGTAGAGCTTGCCCGACAGGTTGTCGATGACGGCCAGTTCCTCGCACAGCAGCAACTGGATGTCCGGCAGGTTCAGGTCGTCGGGCTTCTGCGTGTCGGCGAGCTTCTTCTCGATATAGCGCACGGCGTCGTAGCCGAAGTAGCCGGCCAGGCCGCCGCAGAAGCGCGGCAGTCCGGGGCGCAGCGCCACCTTGAAGCGCTGTTCGAACTCGGCGATGAAATCGAGCGGGTTGCCTTCGTGGGTTTCCACCACCTTGCCGTCGGTCACCACCTCGGTGCGGTTGCCGAAGGCGCGCAGCAGCGTGCGGGCATGCAGGCCGATAAACGAAAAGCGCCCGAAGCGCTCGCCGCCCACCACCGATTCCAGCAGGAAGGTGTTGACGCCGCGGGTCTGCGACTGGGCCAGCTTCAGGTACAGCGACAGCGGCGTTTCCAGGTCGGCAAAGGCCTCGGCGATCAGCGGGATGCGGTTGTAGCCCTGGTCGGCCAGCGATTTGAATTCCAGTTCGGTCATGTCGGTCCTCTTGTGCGGCGCGCGCTGCGCGGTGGAGGGGCGCGGCGCCGCTTATCGGCAATCAGGCTGGAGCGAATGGATACCCGCCCCGTTGGCGGGCCGTGGTGCAAGCGGCTTGCGGACAAGACTGCACACGGCCGGGGAAGGGCGTGCGGCGCGTTCTTGAGCTAAACGTAGCACACGAATATAGCGGCTACGCTGGCTTGCGGCGGGTTTTGGTGGGAATGCCCGGCAGCTAGGCCGGTGTGGCGAGGCCCTCGGGTCGAGGGCTCGTCAGCAAACTCGCGAACGCACTTTACGCCTGTTGGGAGGCGCGCCAGCGACGCCAGGGCCAAGCCTGCCGATCACTGCCAGAAGAGATGCGTTTGCGGTTGAGAAACATGAAATGTTTGGGATTTGGTCGGGATCGACGAAATTCGGACTATCGATGACCTGCCCAGTGTGCCGCAAACAGCGCTGCGGCGTGGGCAATGGAGTTGACTATACCATCGGCGTCAACGGCTTGTACAGGGTTGCCATGGTTGTAGCCATAGGGCACCAGCAGCACGCCCATGCCGGCCGCGCGGGCCGCCTGCGCGTCGTTTTCCGAGTCGCCCAGCGCCGCCATGGCCGACGGCTCCAGCCCGAAGGCGTCGGCTACTTTCAGCAGCGGGAAGGGATCGGGCTTGCGCAGCGGGAAGGCGTCGCCGCCGTAGACCAGCTCGAAGTACTGGGTCAGCCCGGTCTTGGCCAGCAGCGGCTCGGTGAAGCTGTAGGGCTTGTTGGTCACGCAGGCCAGCCGCAGCCCGGCCGCCTTCATCGCCGCCAGGCCTTCGCGCACGCCGGGGTAGACCTGCGAGAACTGGCCGTTGATGCGGATGTACTCGCGGTCGTACAGCGCATAGGCGTCGGCGAACAGGCCGTTGGCATGCAGCGGCGAGAAGCGCGCGTCCAGCACGCGCCGGATCAGGTTTTCCGAGCCCTTGCCGACATAGCTGACGATCTCCGCTTCGGACATCGGCGCCGCCGGGCCCAGGTTGGGGTGCTGGCGGCCCAGCGCCAGCAGCATGGCGTTGATCGAGGCGTGGAAGTCGCCCGCGGTGTCGACCATGGTGCCGTCGAGGTCGACGATCACGCCTTCGATGCCGCGCCAGTCAGTGCGGCGCAGGAACACGCCTTCCGTCATTGGCCGGCCTTGGCCAGTTCGCCGCGCAGGGCCGAGATGATGCCGCGGTAGCCGCCGTCCGCATCCGGCTTGCCAAACACGGCCGAGCCCGCCACGAAGGTGTCGGCGCCGGCCGCGGCGATCTCGGCGATGTTGTCCACCTTCACGCCGCCGTCCACTTCCAGCAGGATGGTGCGGCCGGTGCGGGCGGTGTATTCATCGATGCGCTGGCGCACGGCGCGCAGCTTGTTGAGGGTTTCCGGGATGAACGACTGGCCGCCGAAGCCCGGGTTGACCGACATCAGCAGGATCACGTCGAGGCGGTCCATCACGTGGTCCAGGTGGTGCAGCGGCGTGGCCGGGTTGAACACCAGGCCGGCCTGGCAGCCGTGGTCGCGGATCAGCGCGAGCGAGCGGTCCACGTGCTCGCTGGCTTCCGGGTGGAAGGTGATGATATTGGCGCCCGCCTTGGCAAAGTCCGGGATGATCCGGTCCACCGGGCGCACCATCAGGTGCACGTCGATCGGCGCGGTCACGTGCGGGCGGATCGCCTCGCACACCAGCGGGCCCACGGTCAGGTTGGGCACGTAATGGTTGTCCATCACGTCGAAGTGGATCCAGTCGGCGCCAGCCTCGGTCACGCGGCGCACTTCCTCGCCCAGGCGGGCAAAGTCGGCGGACAGGATGGACGGGGCGATGCGGTAGGTGGGCGTGCTCATGTCGGCGGCTAGGAGGTGGGGTGCTGGGGAATGCTGTTTGCGTCTCCGGCGCGCCCAGGGGCGGGCGCCAGAGGGGATCAGGCGGGGCGTCCGGCCCGGCCCGGCCCTGAAAGGGCTATATTCTACCGCTGCCCGGCGCGCGGTGATCTTGCCGGTGCTCTTGCCCGTGCCGCGGCCATCCCGCACAATGCGGCTACCCACTTCCCTGCCTGGCGCCTCACGCCGGCCCTGCCCACGATGAGCGAGTACGCTTTCTCCGTCTCGGTACGCACCCAGTACCTCCCGGACCAGTCAGAACCTGAGCGCGGGCGCCATGCCTTCGCCTACACCATCACCATCCACAATACCGGCGAGGTGGCGGCGCAGCTGATCTCGCGCCACTGGGTCATTACCGACAGCGACAACGGCACGCAGGAAGTGGCGGGCCTGGGCGTGGTCGGCCACCAGCCACTGCTCAAGCCGGGCGAGCATTTCGAATACACCAGCTGGGCCACCATCTCGACTCCGGTGGGCTCGATGAAGGGCGAATACTTCTGCGTGGCCGAGGACGGCCACCGCTTCGAGGTGCCGATCCCTGAATTCGCGCTGGTGCTGCCGCGCATGCTGCACTGACCCTGCGGGGAACCTATTGGCGCGATGCGCTGTCCTGATCCTGCGGCGGCGCTTCAGCGCTGCCCTGCGCCGGTTGGCGCGACGGATGCTCGGACGGGGCGCGCGTGGGACGCGGGTTCTTTTTCGCCGTGCCCATGGTCCAGACCACGATAAAGATCAGCAGGAACAGCGCCACGCCGGCTTCGAGGGCGAACAGCAGCATGGGATGGGCTTCGAAGAACTTGCTCATGGCGGGTGCAGCGCGGGCCCGCGGGGCCGCAGGCGATGGTTGAAGGATGACGGTGGGATTGTAGGGGCAATCGGCCCCGCAAGCTGCGCCGCCCGGACTTTGAACAATAGCAAGATGGCATACGCAGACTCTTTCCCGATTTTCCCAGTTTCTCCCTGGCGCTCGCTGCGCGTTCGCGGCTGGCTGGCGCTGTCCGGCGCGGCCGTGCTGCTGGCCGGCTGCATGAGCGGCCCGCCGCCGCGCATCGAGACCGGCCCGGCCACGCCGCCGACGGCCTCGTCGCAGAAGGGCAGTCTGCAGGCCGCCAACTGGGCCGAGATCGGCGGCTGGGCCCAGGACGACGTGCGCGCCGCCTGGCCCGCGTTGCAGGCCAGCTGCCAGGCGCTGAAGAAGCGCGCCGAGTGGAGCCGCGCCTGTGCCGCCGGCATGATGGTCGATGCCGGCGACCTCAACGCCATGCGCGCCTATTTCGAAAGCAACTTCCAGCCTTACCGCGTGCTCAACGGCGACGGCACCGACAACGGCCTGATCACCGGCTACTACGAACCGATCCTGCACGGCTCGCGCACGCGCCAGGGCAAGTTCCAGGTGCCGCTGTACCGCAAGCCGGCGCAGTTCGGCAACCGCCCGCTGCCGGCCCGCGCCGAGCTGCTGCAGAACCCGGCCATGCGCGGCAGCGAGCTGGTCTGGGTAGATGACGCAGTCGAGGCCGCCTTCCTGCAGATCCAGGGCTCGGGCCGCATCCGCATGGCCGACGGCAGCATCATGCGGGTGGGCTTCGGCGGCACCAACGACCAGCCGTTCCGCTCGTTCGGCAAATGGCTGCTGGACCGCGGCGAGATCACGCCGGCGCAGGCCACCATGCAGGGCATCAAGGCCTGGGCGCGCGCCAACCCCGGCCGCGTCGACGAGATGCTCAACATCAACCCGCGCTTTGTCTTCTTCCGCGAGCTGCCGGCCAGCAACGACGGCCCGGTGGGCGCGCTGGGCGTGCCGCTGACGGCGGAGCGCTCGATCGCGGTCGACCCGGCCACCATTCCGCTGGGGGTGCCGGTGTTTCTGTCGACCACGCGTCCGCTCTCGACCGAGCCGATCCAGCGGCTGATGTTCGCGCAGGACACCGGCAGCGCCATCAAGGGCGGGGTACGCGCGGACTTCTTCTGGGGCGCGGGCGACGCCGCCGGCGAGACCGCGGGCCGCATGAAGCAAGGCGGCCGCATGTGGGTGCTGATGCCGCGCAGCTGAGCGTAGCAGCCGGCAACGAAAAAGGGCGCCATCGCGGCGCCCTTTCTTCATGGTGGACGGCCCTCAGCGCGGGCGCTGGTCGACGATCCGCCGCGCCTTGCCCACCGAGCGCTCGACGCCGCCCTCAGGCAGCACCTCGATGCCGGCGGTGACGCCGATATAGGCCTTGATCTCCTGCGCCAGCCGCTCGCGCGCGCCTTGCGCCAGCGCGGGCTCGCTGCCGTGCGCGCATTCCACGCGCACCGTCAGCGTGTCCATGTGGCCGTCCTTGGTCAGCACGCACTGGTAGTGCGGCGCCAGCTCGGCGTGCTTGAGGATGAGTTCCTCGATCTGCGACGGGAACACGTTGACCCCGCGCACGATCATCATGTCGTCGGTGCGGCCGGTGACCTTCTCCATGCGGCGGAATGCCGCACGCGCCGTGCCCGGCAGCAGCCGGGTCAGGTCGCGGGTGCGGTAGCGCACCACCGGCATCGCCTCCTTGGTCAGCGAGGTGAACACCAGCTCCCCGAACTCCCCGTCGGGCAGCACTGCGCCGGTGTCGGGATCGATGATCTCGGGGTAGAAATGGTCTTCCCAGATGGTCGGGCCGTCCTTGGTCTCGGCGCACTCATTGGCCACGCCCGGGCCCATCACCTCTGACAGGCCGTAGATATCGACTGCCGAGATGCCCATGCGCTTCTCGATCGCCAGCCGCATTTCCGGCGTCCACGGCTCCGCGCCGAAGATGCCCACGCGCAGCGAACTGCTGGCCGGGTCGATGCCCTGGCGCTCGAACTCGTCGGCGATCGCCAGCATATAGCTGGGGGTCACCATGATGACTTCGGGCTTGAAGTCCTGGATCAGCTGCACCTGGCGCTCGGTCTGCCCGCCGCCGAAGGGGATCGCGGTCAGGCCGGCCTTCTCCACGCCGTAGTGCGCGCCCAGGCCGCCGGTGAAGAGGCCGTAGCCGTAGCTGATGTGCACCTTGTCGCCGCGCCGCGCGCCCGAGGCGCGGATCGAGCGCGCCATTACCGTGGCCCAGTTGTCAATGTCCTGGAGCGTGTAGCCGACCACGGTGGGCTTGCCGGTGGTGCCGGACGAGGCGTGGATGCGCGCCACCCGGTCCTGCGGCACGGCGAACATGCCGAACGGGTAGTTGTCGCGCAGGTCCTGCTTGCTGGTGAACGGGAAGCGCGCCAGGTCGGCCAGCGAACGCAGCTGGTCGGGGTGGACCCCGGCTTCGTCGAACTTGCGGCGGTACACCGGCGAATTGGCGTAGGCGTGGTTGAGCGACCATCTCAGCCGCTCCAGCTGCAAGGCCTGCAGCTCGGCGCGGCTGGCGGTCTCGATCGCATCCAGGGGCAGATCGGTCAGGCGCGTGCTCATGTCGTCTCCTGCACGGGGGCGTTGGTCTTAAGTATCTTGCCGGAATTGCTCAGGCGCCTTCTGTCCCTTCAGGCGGCGGCACCACGTGTCCCTTGATCTGCGCCGACTTGCCGCGGAACATCGCCACCACCTGGCCCGCGGCGTTGGTCACGCGGATATCGTAGATGCCGTGCCGGCCGGACAGGACCTGCTCGGTGGCCTCGGCGGTCAGCACGTCGCCGCCGTGCACGGGCTTGAGGAATTCGATGCTGCAGCCCGCCGCCACGGTGTTGATGTTATGGCTGTTGCAGGCAAAAGCGAAGGTCGAATCGGCCAGCGTGAACATCAGGCCGCCGTGGCAGATGCCGTGGCCGTTGAGGAATTCCTTGCGCACCGGCATGGTCAGCCGGGCGTAGCCGGGCCGCACGGCCGCGACCGTGATGCCCAGCCAGCGGCTGCAGGTGTCGGCTTCATACATGGCGGCGGCGGCCGCTTCGGCGAGGGCCTGGGGGTCCTGTTTCAAGCTGGTCTCCTATATAGAGGGGCGGGCAGGCCCGCGCGGCTTACTTGCCGGTGAAGTGCGGTGCGCGCTTTTCGAGGAAGGCGTTGACGCCCTCCGCATAGTCGGCCGACTGGCCGAGCTCGCGCTGCAGGTCGCGCTCCAGGTCCAGCTGGGTGTCCAGCGTGGCGGTGGCGCTGGCATACATGGCGCGCTTGATCGCGGCCAGCGCGCGGGTCGGCTGCCCGGCCAGGTGCGTGGCCAGCGCCAGCGCCTGTTCCGGCAGCAGCGGGTCGTCCATGGTCTCCCAGACCAGGCCCCATTTCTCGGCCTCTTCGGCGCTCAGCCGCTCGCCGGTCATGGCCAGGCCCAGTGCGCGCGCCATGCCGATGCGCTTCGGCAGCAGCCAGGTGCCGCCCGAATCCGGCACCAGCCCGATCTTGACGAAGGCCTGGATAAAGCTGGCCGAGCGCGCCGCCAGCACCATGTCGCAGGCCAGCGCCAGGTTGGCCCCGGCGCCCGCCGCGGTGCCGTTGACCGCCGCCACCACCGGCAGCGGCAGTGCCTGCAGCCGGCGGATCAGCGGGTTGAACCAGGTATCGATCAGCTCGCCCAGGTCGGTCATGTGCCCGGGCGTGAAATCCAGGTCGGCCAGGTCCTGGCCGGCGCAGAAGCCGCGGCCCGCCCCGGTCAAAAGCAGGGCGCGCGCGCCGCCGGCCTCGACATGGTCGAGCGCCTGCTGCAGCGCCTGGTGCATCGCGCGGGTGAAGCTGTTGAGCTTGTCGGGGCGGTTCAGGGTGATCACGGCCACCGGGCCCTGCCATTGCAGCAAGACCGGGCCGGCATCGATGCTGACCGGCTGGCCAGCGGAGGTGGACATCGGGGGCATTGGATTGTCTCCTGCCGGATATTGTCGCGGTCGGCGCGGGCGGCTGTTGTCGACGGCGCCTCTTAAATAAACCGACCAGTCGGTCGGCAAATGTTAGCACTAATTTTCGGCTGCGGGTTGGCGCGTGCCTTCCAATGCAAGCAGGGTCCGCAATGGCGGTCGCGGGCGTCGCTCTATAATCGCGCTGCCAACAACAATCTGAAACCTGCCGGCCGACATCTGTGTGCGGATACCGGCATGCTCGCCTATTCGCATTGGAAATCCTATGAAGAAGATCGCTGCATTACTCCTGATTTCGTCCGTGGCGCTGTTTGCGGCGTGCGGCAAGAAAGAAGCGGCCCCTGCTGCCGGCGCCGACACGGCCACCAAGATCATTGTCGGCCTGGACGACAACTTCCCGCCCATGGGTTTTCGCGATGACAAGAATGAGCTCGTCGGCTTCGATATCGATATGGCCAAGGAGGCCAGCCGCCGTCTCGGCATGACGGTCGAATTCAAGCCGATCGACTGGAGCGCCAAGGAGGCGGAACTCAACGGCAAGCGCGTGGATGTGCTGTGGAACGGGCTGACCATCACCGAAGAGCGCAAGAAGAACATCAGCTTCACCGCGCCCTATATGACCAACCACCAGATCGTCATCGTCGGTGCCAGCTCGCCGGTGAAGGCCAAGGCCGACCTGGCCGGCCGCATCGTCGGCGCGCAGGACGGCAGCAGCGCGGTCGATGCGATCAAGAAGGAAAGCCAGGTCGCCGCGGGCCTGAAGGAACTCAAGACCTTCGGCGATAACGTCACGGCCTTGATGGACCTGTCGACCGGCCGCCTCGATGCAATTGTGGTGGATGAAGTGGTGGGCCGCTACCTGATCAGCAAGCGTGCCGGCGAATACAAGGTGCTGGAGGAAAACTTCGGCACGGAAGAATATGGCGTCGGCGTACGCAAGGATGACGCCGAGCTGCTCGGCAAGCTCGACAAGACCCTGGCTTCCATGAAGCAGGATGGCACGGCGGCCCGCATAGCCACCCAGTGGTTTGGCACTGACATCACCAAGTAATCCAGACGCTGCGTGACGCCCTGCGCCGTTCCGGCAGGGCGCCGCGCCACATCCGGACTCACGCGCCGGCCCGGCGCCTGGGATCCCACCTCCTTCTGTTTCGCGCGAGCATGGACTACGTCTTATCTCTTCTGGCGCCATTGGCGCAGGGTGCGCAAGTCACGCTCACACTATTCGCCATCACGCTTGCCCTGTCGGTGCCGCTGGGGCTTGCGCTGGCGCTGGCACGCATCTCGTCATGGCCGTGGCTGAGCGGCCTGGTCAATGGCTATATCTGGCTGATGCGCGGCACGCCGCTGATGCTGCAGATGCTGTTTATCTATTTCGCGCTGCCGTTCGTGCCGGTCATCGGCGTGCGCCTGCCTGACTTTCCCGCCGCAGTGGTGGCCTTCGCCCTGAACTACGCTGCCTATTTCGCAGAAATCTTCCGCGCCGGGATCAAGTCCGTCGATCGCGGCCAGTATGAAGCCAGCAAGGCGCTGGGCATGAACTATTTCCAGACGATGCGGCGGGTCGTGCTGCCGCAGATGGTCAGCCGGGTGTTGCCGCCGGTCAGCAATGAAACCATTACGCTGATCAAGGACACGTCCCTGATCTACGTGCTGGCCCTCAACGATATTCTTCGCACCGCGCGCGGCATCGTGCAGCGTGATTTCACCACCACGCCTTTCCTGGTCGCCGCGCTCTTCTATCTGGTGATGACGCTGATTCTGACCTGGTTCTTCCAGAATCTCGAAAAACGCTATGCCAAACATGATGACTAATCCGACCGGCGCCAATTCCCACAATGCGCCCGGCATCATGATCGCGGCGCGGGACCTCTTCAAATCGTTCGGGCCATTGGAGGTCTTGCGCGGCGTCTCCCTGACCTTGCGCAAGGGGGATGTCACTGCGGTGATCGGGCCCTCGGGCTCGGGCAAGAGTACTTTGCTGCGCTGCCTGAATCATCTTGAGGTGATCGACCGCGGCACCCTTGAA
The DNA here is from genome assembly GCF_059419025.1 of Cupriavidus sp. GW821-FHT07C08. Taxonomy (NCBI): domain Bacteria; kingdom Pseudomonadati; phylum Pseudomonadota; class Betaproteobacteria; order Burkholderiales; family Burkholderiaceae; genus Cupriavidus; species Cupriavidus sp. GW821-FHT07C08. The sequence goes on along the minus strand of NZ_JBWKQZ010000016.1, from coordinate 1,760 downwards.
ATCGAAGGCGAGGCGCTGGCGGCCGCCGGCCCTGACGGCGCAGCCAGATATGTGGCGGACGCGGAAGTGCGCCGCATCTGCCGGAAGATGGGCATGGTGTTCCAGTCGTTCAACCTGTTTCCGCACATGACGGTGCTGCAGAACATTATCGAAGCCCCCATGACCGTCAAGGGACTGGCGCGCGATGCGGTCGTGCCCAAGGCCGAGGAGCTGCTGCGCAAGGTTGGCCTGCTGGCCAAGCGGGACAGCTACCCGGCTCGCCTGTCAGGCGGCCAGAAGCAACGGGTGGCGATTGCGCGGGCGCTGGCCATGGAGCCCGACATCATGCTGTTCGACGAGCCGACCTCCGCGCTGGACCCGGAGCTGACCGGGGAGGTGCTGCGCACCATGCGGCAACTGGCTGAAGAACATATGACCATGCTGGTTGTCACGCATGAGATGGGGTTTGCGCGGGAAGTGGCAAACCACGTCGTGTTCATGGATGAGGGCAGGATCCTGGAGGAAGGGCTGCCTGAGGAAGTGTTCGGGGCACCAGCTCACGCGCGCACCCGCGAATTCCTGGCGCACATGCTCTAGGCGGCGCCTGCGCCGCCACGCCGCAACCGGTGGCAGAATAGCCCGCAGCCGGTGGCGACGGTGCCATCCGCCTGCAAATACATAGGAGAAGACATGCCGTACGAAAACATCCTGGTCGAGACCCGTGCCCGTGTTGGCCTGGTCACGCTGAACCGCCCGAAGGCCCTGAACGCGCTCAATGACGCGCTGATGGACGAGCTTGGCGCCGCGCTGACCGCCTTCGACCAGGATGAGGGCATCGGCGCCATCGTCATTACCGGCAGCGAGCGCGCCTTTGCCGCCGGCGCCGATATCGGCATGATGGCCAAGTATTCCTTCATGGACGTGTACAAGGGCGATTACATCACCCGCAACTGGGAAACCATCCGCAAGATCCGCAAGCCGGTGATCGCCGGCGTGGCCGGCTATGCGCTGGGCGGCGGCTGCGAGCTGGCGATGATGTGCGACATCATCATTGCGGCAGATTCGGCCAGGTTCGGCCAGCCCGAGGTGAAGCTGGGCACCATGCCCGGCGCCGGCGGCACCCAGCGCCTGCCGCGCGCGGTGTCCAAGGCCAAGGCCATGGACCTGTGCCTGACCTCGCGCATGATGGATGCCGCCGAAGCCGAGCGCTCGGGCCTGGTGTCGCGCGTGGTGCCGGCCGACAAGCTGCTGGACGAAGTGCTGGCGGCCGCCGAGACCATCGCCGGGTTCTCGCTGCCGGTGGTCATGATGATCAAGGAGTCGGTCAACGCTGCCTACGAGACCACGCTGGCCGAAGGCGTGCACTTCGAGCGCCGGCTGTTCCATGCCACCTTCGCCAGCGAAGACCAGAAGGAAGGCATGGCCGCTTTCGTCGAGAAGCGCAGCCCGAATTTCCAGCATCGCTAAGGCCCGGATCAGGGAATACCCGAGGGCAGTGCGGGGGTATTATGTTTCTCCCGCACTCGTCATTTCGGGGATTTCCTTTGCTACTCAACGGCTTACGACATAATCCCCGGAACCCCTAGCGGATCGTTGTGACAAAGTTGTTGCAAGGTGCGCGAATCCGGCCTAATATTCGCCCCCTCGCAACACACAACGCGGCGCTGCAAAGCAGACGCAGCAAGGGTTGCGGGGTCGACCGGAAGGTTGGCGCAGCGAAGTTTGCAGCGCTGACCGCAGCGAAAAAAGTTGCTGAAACGGTTGACGAAACGAAGAAAGCT
>NZ_JBWKQZ010000015.1:0-171643 GCF_059419025.1 Cupriavidus sp. GW821-FHT07C08 | reverse complement strand
AATTGTTCGGGCCGCAGCCGCGCCAGATCGTAGCGACGACGCCCGCCCGCTGTGCGTTCGTCCGGAATGAGCTTGCCCTCGCGCTCCCAGCGCCTCAGCGTTTGAGCCGAGACGCCCAGAAACTCCGCCGCCTCTTGTATGCTGACCATCGTGCGTGACATGCGCAAATTGTGCATAACTGCGTAGGAATGCGCAACTACGTTTGCGGCAGTTCAAGCCCCTCGCCTGCTGCCCCGCCCCCTCAGCCCGCCTCAGCCTCCAGCCGCGGCAGCTGCGGCAGATCCGCCGCCACCTCGGCGATCATCCGCCGGATCCACATCACATCCGGCGCCGCGTGGCAGCGCTCATGCCACAGCTGGTAGAAGCGCATGCGCGGGAACGACACCGGCGAGGGCACCATGCGGATCGGCAGGTACTGCGCGTAGTGCGCGGCAAACTGGCGGCCGGTGGTAAAGACCATATCGGTCTTCATCAACACATACGGCACCAGGCCGAAATACGGCAGCGTGACCTGGATATTGCGCTTGTAGCCCTGCTCGGCCAGCGCCTGGTCGATCATGCTGCGCTGCATCGACGCATAGGGCGCCGGGGCCAGGTGCGGCATCTCCAGGTAGTGCTTGAGCGTCAGCCCCTTGCGCGCCAGCGGATGCTGCGCGCCCAGCATGCACACCACCTCGTCGTCGAAGAGCGGCGAGATATGCAGGTGCTCCGGCGGCGAAAGCCAGTTGCCGACCACGATATCCAGCTGCCCTTGCTCCAGGTCGTCCAGGAAGTCCGACGACGACGTCATCGGATGCACGAACAGCTTGGCGCCCGGCGCCAGGCGGCGCACGCGCTCGACGATATTGGGCAGGAAGAAGGCGTCCAGGTAGTCCGGCGCGCCCAGGTGGAAGGTGCGCGTGGTGGTGGCCGGGTCGAACTGCTGCGGCGGGCGCGCAATGCGGTCCATCGCCGCCAGGCTCTGCTCAGCCAGCGCCAGCAGTTCGCGGCCGCGCTCGGTCGGCACCATGCCGTTTTTGCCCCGCACCAAAATAGCATCGCCGGTGATCTCCCGCAGGCGCTTCAGCGTATTGCTGATGGCGGGCTGGGACTGGCCCAGGCGCACGGCCGTGCGGGTCACGCTCTGCTCGGTCAGCAAGGTGTGAAGCACCCGCAGCAAATATGTATCGAGATGGTCGCGTCCGTGCATGGCGATGGCGGCCCTCCGGCGGGGGCCGGATGGGTGGCGTGGGGGATGGGAACGGCGCATAGTGTATGACAGGCGCCCCACAAACGGTCAAATCACCTCCTCCAGGGGGGCGCCCGCCGGTGCGGCGGGGCACCAATCGGGGCCGCGCGCTGATGGGGCATATCACCTGGGCCGAATATTGCATGAAAGGCCAGGGTGCTATGTTTCCGCCATCACCAAGAGAGAGAAGACCATGGAGACGCAAACCATCCGCTTTTTCCACCGCGGCCAGGTCAAGGAAGTATCCGACGCCCCCATTACCCGCACCGTGCTGCAGTACCTGCGTGAAGACGCGCGCTGTACCGGCACCAAGGAAGGCTGCGCCGAAGGCGACTGCGGCGCCTGCACCGTCGTGGTCGGCGAGCTGCAGGACGGCGGCGATGTCGAATTCAAGGCGGTCAACGCCTGCATCCAGTTCCTGCCCACGCTCGACGGCAAGGCCCTGATCACGGTCGAGGACCTGCGCCAGGCCGACGGCAACCTGCACCCGGTGCAGGAAGCCATGGTCGAGTGCCACGGCTCGCAGTGCGGCTTCTGCACCCCCGGCTTCGTGATGTCGCTGTGGGCGCTGTACCAGCAGCACACCCCGGGCGGCGAAGCCCCCTCGCGCCAGACCATCTGCGACACGCTGACCGGCAACCTGTGCCGCTGCACCGGCTACCGCCCGATCATCGACGCCGGCGAGCGCATGATGGCCCTGCCCGCTCCCACCGCGGACAAGCTCAACCCGAAGCAGATCGCCGACACCCTGCGCAATCTGAAGCGCGGCGAGACCTTCCGCTACCGCGCCCAGGGCCAGGAATTCTTTGCCCCGCGCACCGCGGCCGAGTTCGGCGCGATCAAGGCGGCACAGCCCGATATCCGCATCCTGGCCGGCAGCACCGACGTGGGCCTGTGGGTCACCAAGCAGTTCCGCGAGCTGGGCAACCTGCTCTACGTGGGCCAGGTGGAAGACCTGAACCACATCGAGGAGCGCGACGGCATGGTCGAGATCGGCGCCGCCGTGACGCTGGAAAAGGCCTACGCCGCACTCAACACCGCGCACCCCGAGCTGGAAGAGATGTGGAAGCGCTTTGCCTCGCTGCCGATCCGCAATGCCGGCACGCTGGGCGGCAATATCGCCAACGGTTCGCCGATCGGCGACTCGATGCCGGCGCTGATCGCGCTGGGCACGGAAGCGGTGCTGCAGCACGGCGAAACGCGCCGCACGCTGCCGCTGGAAGACCTGTACCTGGCCTACCAGAAGACCGCGATGCAGCCGGGCGAATTCGTCGCCGCGCTGCGCGTGCCGGTGGCCGGCCCGCAGCACTTCCGCACCTACAAGCTGTCCAAACGCTTTGATGAGGATATTTCCGCCGTGTGTGCCGCATTCGGCATCACCGTGCAGGACGGCATCGTCACGCAGGCCCGCATCGCCTTCGGCGGCATGGCCGCCACGCCCAAGCGCGCCGCCGCTACCGAGGCGGCCCTGACCGGCCAGCCCTGGAATGAAGCCACCGCCCGCGCCGGCATGGCCGCGCTGGCGCAGGACTTCACGCCGCTGTCCGACATGCGCGCGAGCGCGTCGTACCGCAGCCGCGGTGCCGCCAACCTGCTGTACCGCTTCTGGCTGGAGACCCGCGCCGAAGCGCTGCCCGCGGCAGCCGTCAACGTCCGCGCCATCGGCGCCGGCGCCATTGAAACCGCCACGGCCTGAGCCAGAGAAATAGGAAAGCATCGGCATGAACAAGCAAACCGAACCCTTCCTGCTCGACGCCACCGCCGAACAGGTCCCGCAGGTCGGCATCTCGCGTCCGCATGAATCCGCCCACCTGCACGTGGCCGGCACCGCCACCTACACGGATGACATCCCCGAGCTGGCCGGCACGCTGCACGCCGCGCTCGGCATGAGCACCCGCGCGCACGCCCGCATCAAGTCGGTCTCGCTCGACAAGGTGCGCGCCGCGCCCGGCGTGGTCGACGTGCTGACGGTGGACGACATCCCGGGCACCAACGACTGCGGCCCTATCATCCACGACGACCCGATCCTGGCACGCGACGTGGTCCAGTTCATCGGCCAGCCGATCTTTATCGTGGTGGCGACCTCGCATGACGCCGCCCGCCGCGCCGCCCGCCTGGGCACGATTGACTACGAAGACCTGCCCCCGGTGCTGTCGCCGCAAGCGGCGCACGAGGCCGGCAGCTATGTGCTGCCGCCGATGCACCTGACACGCGGCGAGCCCGCCGCGCGCATTGCCGGCGCGGCCCACCAGGACAGCGGCAAGATCCACCTGGGCGGCCAGGAGCAGTTCTACCTGGAAGGCCAGATCTCATACGCCGCGCCGCGCGAGAACGACGGCATGCAAGTGTGGTGCTCGACCCAGCACCCGACCGAGATGCAGCACGCGGTGTGCCATATGCTCGGCTGGCAAGCGCACCAGGTGCTGGTCGAATGCCGCCGCATGGGCGGCGGCTTCGGCGGCAAGGAGTCGCAATCGGCGCTGTTCGCCTGCTGCGCGGCGCTGGCCGCCTGGAAGCTGATGTGCCCGGTCAAGCTGCGCCCGGACCGCGACGACGACATGATGATCACCGGCAAGCGCCATGACTTCGTGTTCGACTACACCGTGGGCCACGACGACGAAGGCCATATCGAGGGCGTGAAGGTCGAGATGGTGTCGCGCGCCGGCTTCTCGGCCGACCTGTCGGGCCCGGTGATGACCCGCGCCATCTGCCACTTCGACAATGCCTACTGGCTGCCGAACGTGCAGATCGACGGCTACTGCGGCAAGACCAACACGCAGAGCAATACCGCCTTCCGCGGCTTCGGCGGCCCGCAGGGCGCGTTCGCGGTCGAATACATCCTGGACAATGTCGCCCGCACGGTCGGCAAGGACTCGCTGGACGTGCGCCGCGCCAACTTCTACGGCAAGACCGAGAACAACGTCACGCCCTACGGCCAGACCGTGGAAGACAACGTCATCCACGAGCTGATCGATGAACTGGTGGCCAGCAGCGAATACCGCGCCCGCCGCGAAGCCACGCGCGCCTTCAACGCCACCAGCCCGGTGCTGAAGAAGGGCATCGCCATCACCCCGGTGAAGTTCGGCATCTCGTTCAACGTGGCCCACTTCAACCAGGCCGGCGCGCTGGTGCACGTCTACAACGACGGCTCGGTGCTGGTGAACCACGGCGGCACCGAGATGGGCCAGGGCCTGAACACCAAGGTGGCGATGGTGGTGGCGCATGAGCTCGGCATCCGCATGGAACGCGTGCGCGTGACCGCGACCGATACCAGCAAGGTGGCCAATACCTCGGCCACCGCCGCTTCCACCGGTGCCGACCTGAACGGCAAGGCCGCGCAGGACGCCGCGCGCCAGATCCGCGAGCGCCTGGCCGTGTTTGCCGCGCGCAAGGCCGGCGTGGAGCCGTCCGAGGTGCGCTTCAACGATGACCTGGTCAGCGCCGGCGAGCTGCGCGTGTCGTTCGGCGAGCTGGCGCGCGAAGCCTACGTGGCGCGCGTGCAGCTGTGGTCCGACGGCTTCTACACCACGCCCAAGCTGCACTGGGACCAGAGCAAGCTGCAGGGCCGCCCGTTCTACTACTTCGCCTACGGTGCCGCGTGCTCCGAGGTGCTGGTCGACACGCTCACCGGCGAATGGAAGCTGCTGCGCGCCGACGCGCTGCACGACGCCGGCCGCTCGCTGAACCCGGCGATCGACATCGGCCAGGTCGAAGGCGCCTTTATCCAGGGAATGGGCTGGCTGACCACCGAGGAACTGTGGTGGAACAAGGACGGCAAGCTGATGACGCACGCCCCGTCCACGTACAAGATCCCGACGGTCAACGACTGCCCGGAGGAATTCAACGTGCGCCTGTTCCAGAACCGCAACGTCGAGGACAGCATCCACCGCTCCAAGGCCGTGGGCGAGCCGCCGCTGCTGCTGCCGTTCTCGGTGTTCTTCGCGATCCGCGACGCCGTGGCTGCCGTTGGCGACTACCGCATCAACCCGCCGCTGAAGGCCCCGGCCACCAGCGAGGCGATCCTGGACGCCGTCGACGCCGTGCGCGAAGCCGCGGCGCAGCCAGCCTGAGCTGGCTGAACGATCGCAGGAAGCGCGCGCCTGCGGGCGCCGCCGGACTTTCCCCCCTTGCCCGCGTTGACGGGCAAGGGGCCGGTGGAAGAAGCAGGCGCGCGCCACCCTTGCGATGACCTAGCGCAGGCAGCACCACAGCATCAAGCAGCAACCAGGCAACACCGACAAGGCCCCCGACATGCAGAACGCACCGCTCAAACCCTTCCGCTTCGCCGACGCTGCCCGCATGGTGCGCGCCGGCGTGCCGGTGGCAATGGTCACCATCGTCGAGGTCAAGGGCTCGGCCCCGCGCGAGGCCGGCATCCGCATGCTGGTCAGCGCCGACGACCTGGTCGGCACCATCGGTGGCGGCCACCTGGAGTGGCGCGGCATGGATATCGCGCGCGAGATGCTGGTGCGCGGTGAACAACGCCGGATCGAGCGCATTCCGCTCGGGCCGGCGCTGGGCCAGTGCTGCGGCGGCGTGGTGCAGCTGGCGTTCGAGGTCCTTGGCAAAACCGACCTGCACTGGCTTGACGCGGTCGAACGCAATTTCACCGCCGGCAAGGCACTGCAGCGGCAGGTGCCGGCCAGCGGCGCGATCACCCATGGCGACAGCCATGCCGTGCTCCCCGGCGTAACGCTGCACGCCGACGGCAGCTGGACCGATACGCTGGTGCCCGACACCATGCACGTGGTGCTGTTCGGCGCCGGCCATGTCGGCCATGCGCTGGTCAAGGTGCTGGCCACGCTGCCGTGCCGCGTGCACTGGGTCGACGAGCGCGACACGCTCTTCCCCGGCGGGCTGCCCGACAATGTCGAGGCCGAGGCCAGCGACACGCCCGAGGCGGTAGTGGCGCAGGCGCCCGCCGGCAGCTACTTCCTGGTCATGACGCACAGCCACGCGCTGGACCAGACCCTGTGCGAGGAAATCCTCAAGCGCACCGACTTTGCCTACTTCGGGCTGATCGGTTCCAAGACCAAGCGCGCGCGCTTTGAACACCGCATGGCCGAGCACGGCATCGACCCGGCCCGGTTTGCGGAAATGACATGCCCCATGGGGGTTCCCGGGATTACCGACAAGGCTCCGGCTATGATTGCGGTAGCCATCGTCGCCCAGCTGCTCCAGGTCCGCGAACAGCGCCTTGCCGCGCTGCGTCTGGGCCGCCCGGAGGCGGTGCATCCCTGAACCCGTGCCGCCGGCCCCGCCGGCAGGCACAGAAATGCCCAGAAACGAGGCCCCCATGACCATCGATGCCGCGCTCGCGGAACAGATCCGCCGCACTCCCAAGGCCGAACTGCATGTGCATATCGAAGGCACGCTTGAACCGGAACTGATCTTCCGGCTGGCGCAGCGCAACCAGGTGGCGCTGCCCTACCCCAGCGTCGAGGCGCTGCGCGCCGCCTACGCCTTTACCGACCTGCAGTCGTTCCTGGACATCTACTACGCCGGCGCCAGCGTGATGCTGACCGAGGAAGATTTCTTCGACATGACCATGGACTACGTCAAGCGCGCCGTCGCCGACAACGTCCGCCACGCCGAGATCTTCTTCGATCCGCAGACCCATACCGCGCGCGGCGTGCCCATCGGCGTGGTGATCGACGGCATCGCCGATGCCCTGGCCCAGGCGCGCACCGAATATGACTTCTCCAGCAGCCTGATCCTGTGCTTCCTGCGCCATCTGCCGGAGGAAGACGCCTTCGCCACGCTGGAAGCGGCGCTGCCCTACCGCGACCGCTTTGTCGGCGTGGGCCTGGATTCGTCCGAGCAAGGCAACCCGCCCGAGAAGTTCGCGCGCGTATTTGCCAAGGCGCGTGAGCTGGGCCTGCACCTGGTGGCCCACGCGGGCGAGGAAGGTCCGGCGCAATACGTCACCGACGCCCTCGACATCCTCAAGGTGCAGCGCATCGACCACGGCGTGCGCGCCATCGACGATCCGGCGCTGGTGGCACGCCTGGCGCGCGAGCGCGTGGCGCTGACCGTGTGCCCGCTGTCCAACGTCAAGCTCAAGGTCTACCCGGACCTGCGCGACCACCCGCTCAAGCGCATGCTCGATGCCGGCGTGGTGATCACGCTGCATTCGGACGATCCGGCCTACTTCGGCGGCTATATGAACGCCAACTGGGAAGCCACCTTCGACGCGCTGCCGCTGGACGCGGCCGATGCCCACAAGCTTGCCCGCAACAGTTTTGAAGCGGCCTTCCTGCCTGCCATGCAGAAGGCCGAATTCCTGGCGGAAGTCGACCACTTCTGGTCGAGCCCGCCCAAGTCCCCGCCCGCAACGACCTCAGCGGCCTGAGCGCGGCGCATGCCAATAGCCCGGCCCGCTGCTTGAACCATGCCGTTCCGCGCGGGCCGGCCACAAGAGACAAACCATGACGACCAATCCCAAGACTGACTCCCTCACCCGTGCCATTCGCGGCCGCGTGCTGCATTTCCTGCGCGATCCGCAATTCCATGAGGACGCGTATCAGTATTGGGACGACGGGGTGCTGATCGTCACCAACGGGCGCATCGCCGCCGCCGGCGACTACACGCAGCTGGCTGCGCGAATTCCGGCCGACGCCGAGATCGTCGATCACCGCGGCAAGCTGATCGTGCCCGGCTTTATCGACACCCACGTGCACTACCCGCAGACCGACATGATCGCGTCGCCGTCGCCGGGCCTGCTGCACTGGCTCGAGACCTACACCTTCCCCGAAGAGCGCCGCTTTGCCGACCCCGACTACGCGCGCGGCGTGGCCGGCTTCTTCACCGAGGAACTGCTGCGCAACGGCACCACCAGCGCGGTGGTCTGGAGCACGGTGCACAAGGCCTCGGCCGAGGCCCTCTTTGCCGAAAGCGAGGCGCGCAACCTGCGCATGGTCACGGGCAAGGTGATGATGGACCGCAATTGCCCGGAATTCCTGCGCGATACGGCCGAGACCGGCGCCCGGGACTCCGCCGACCTGCTCTCGCGCTGGCATAACAAGGGGCGTCTGGCCTACGCCATCACGCCGCGCTTTGCCCCGACCTCGACCGAGGCGCAGCTGGCCGCCTGCGGCGAGTTGGCGCGCGCCTACCCGGACGCCTTTATCCAGACCCACGTGGCCGAGAACCGCGACGAGGTCAAATGGGTCGCCGAGCTGTTCCCGGACGCGCGCAGCTACCTGGACGTATACGACCGCTACGGCCTGCTGCGCCCGGGCGCTATGTACGGCCACGCCATCTACCTGGACCAGGGCGACCGCCGGCGCCTGGCCGACAGCGGTGCCGCGGTGGCGCATTGCCCCACCTCCAACCTGTTCCTGGGCAGCGGCTTCTATGACTTCCACCAGTCCGACGCCAACCGCCTGAACGTGACGCTGGCCACCGACGTCGGCGGCGGCACTTCGTTCTCGATGTTCCGCACCATGAACGCCGCGCACAAGGTGGCGCGCATGGGCGGCTACTACCTGACCGCCCTGCGCATGTTCTACCTGGCCACGCGCGCCGCGGCCGAGGCGCTGGGCTGGACCGACCGCGTCGGCAGCTTTGGCGTTGGCTGCGAGGCCGACTTCATCGTGCTGGACCCCAAGGCCACGCCGCTGATCGCCCGCCGCAGCAACCGCTCGGAAACGCTGGAAGAGGAGCTGTTCGCCTTTGCCATGCTGGGCGACGACCGCCTCATCGACAGCGTCTATGTGATGGGCGAGGCCGCCCACGTGCCGGCCGCCTGATCCGTCACCTGGCCAGCAGCCGCCCGCCGCCATGCGGCGGGCGCGCTTTTACCGCTTCGCCCCCGCCTCCGGCTTGACGAGCGTCAAGACCGTCTCCCACAAAGCCTTCTAACCTTGCGGTTCCGCCGCGGCCGTTCTGCGTGCCGTGCGCCCATACCCATCCGACCGCAATCAGAAGGTTCTGCATGACCGCATCCCAATCCGCCGCTCACGCCCCTGAGCGCGCCCATGGCCCGCATGATGTGCCCCATGCCGCGCGCAAGGGTGCGCCCAACCACGCCCCGCTTCCGGCGCCGATCGCACCGGACGCCCCGCTGCCCTCGCGCAAGATCATCCGCGGCTGGCTGATCCCGCTGGGCCAGCGCAGCACCCCGCGCGCACTGCTGCTGTTCGCCTTCGACTACCTGCTGTTCGGCGCCGTGCTGGCCGGCGTGGTGCTGGCGCAGCACTGGGCCGCCAAGCTGGCGCTGGGCGTGCTGGCCGGGCTGATCATCGCGCGCCTGTTTATCATCGGCCACGATGCCTGCCACCAGAGCCTGACCCCGCGCCGCGGCCTGAACAAGTGGCTGGGCCGGCTCACCTTCCTGCCCTCGCTGACGCCGTACAGCCTGTGGGAAGTCGGCCACAACGTGGTGCACCACGGCTACACCAACCTGAAGGGCTTCGACTTCGTCTGGGCGCCCTACTCGCTGGAAGAATTCAACGCGCTGCCGCGCTGGCGCCGCGTGATGGAGCGCATCTACCGCACCGGCTTCGGCCCGGGCCTGTACTACCTGGTGGAAATCTGGTGGTGCAAGATGTTCTTCCCGAGCAAGCGCCAGATGGCCACGCGCCGCCCGATCTTCACCGGCGACTGTGTGCTGGTAGCCGCATTCGGGCTGGCCTGGATCGGCGCGCTGGCTGGCCTGGCACTGGCCACGGACCAGTCCGTCTGGATGCTCATCGGTGCCGGCTTCGTGCTGCCCTTCCTGGTCTGGAACGTCACAGTCGGCTTCGTGCTGTACGTGCACCACACCCATACCAGCGTGGCCTGGTATGACACCAAGGCCATGTGGGCCAAGGCGCAGCCCTTTGTCTCGACCACCGTGCACCTGCGCTTCCGCCACGGCATCGGCGCGGCGCTGCACCACATCATGGAACACACCGCGCACCACGTCGACATGAGCGTGCCGCTGTACCGCCTCAAGCGCGCCCAGGCGCTGCTGGAGCATGCGCTGCCGGGCCGCATCATCATCGAGAACTTCTCCTGGCGCTGGTATTTCGACACTGCGCGCCGCTGCAAGCTCTATGACTTCAAGGCCCTGTGCTGGACCGATTTCCGCGGCCGCCAGACCAGCGACAACGCGCCTGTACCCGCCTGAGAGTGCAGGCCACGTGGCGGGGGCAGGTGGACGCCTGCCCCCGCTGCCGCTATAATTGCCGCCTCCATTGGGGAGTAGCCGCCCTGCTCTCACCGCGCCGCGCAATGCGGATTCCGGGAGACAGGGGCGTACGTCAACAGACTTGACCGCTTGCGGTTATGGCGTGCGCAGCTCCGGACCCGCCCGGCCGTGTACTGATACGGACCCGGCAGCGTCCAGCCTGGCGAGACCGATGACCATACCTTTCTGGCCGGGCCGGGAAAGGTATGCGTCATTGGCATCTCGCGATGCATTGCGGCCCGGTTACCCCACAAAACCAAAATGGAAGCCTTCCTCGTCTCCACAGGCATCGTCGCCCTCGCTGAAATGGGCGACAAGACGCAATTGCTGTCGCTGGTGCTGGCCGCGCGCTACCGCAAGCCCATCCCCATCATCCTTGGCATCCTGATCGCCACGCTGTTCAACCATGGCTTTGCCGGCGCGCTCGGCGGCTGGATCACGCATGTGCTGGGCGAAAGCCTGCTGCGCTGGATCCTGGGCCTGGGCTTTATCGCGATGGCGGGATGGATGCTGATCCCCGACAAGCTCGACGACGCCGAACAGGCCAAGCCGGTCAAGGGCGCCCTCGGCATCCTCGGCACCACCATCGTGGCCTTCTTCTTCGCCGAGATGGGCGACAAGACCCAGATCGCCACCGTGGCGCTGGCCGCGCGCTTCAGCGATGCGGTGATTGCCGTGGTGGCCGGCACCACCTTCGGCATGATGGTCGCCAATGCGCCGGCGGTCCTGCTTGGCGACAAGTTTGCCAACAAGATGCCGATCGCGCTGGTGCACAAGATCGCGGCGGGGATTTTCCTGGTGCTGGGGGTGTTGGCGCTGCTGAATATCGGCGGATAGTCGCCGAAAAAAAACGGGGCGCAAGGCCCCGTTCAAACCCTCGCCGGTCCGGTACTGACGATTGCCAACTGCACAACCCTCCGGACCGTCGATCACCGATGCTCGGATTTCGCGGGCCGGCTGCACGCGCCGGCCCTGATGCTTTTCACAGCCTTAGTTGGTGGTCTTGGCACCGCCTTCGAACCACTGCCCCAGCAGGGCGCGTTCGTCGTCGGTGATCTGCGTCACGTTGCCCAGCGGCATCGCCTTCTGCTGCACGGCCTGCTGGTAGATCAGCTGGGCGTGGGCCTTGATGTCTTCCGCGGTGTCGAGCTTGATGCCCTTGGCCGCGGTCGGCATCATCTTCGGCTGCGCGGCGTGGCACTGCACGCAGCGCGCGTTCAGCACTTCCTGCACCTTGGCAAAGCTGACGGTGGCGGCGGCGTCACCGCCTTCTGCCTTGGCCACGGCCGGGCGCGGTTGCGGTGCGATCAGCACGGCGACCACGGCCAGCACGGCAACGCCGGCCGCGGGCCAGGCCACGTTGATCTTGCCCTTGTGCTTCAGGATGAAGAACTGGCGGATCAGCACACCGGCCAGCATGATCAGGATCAGCGCGGCCCAGTTGTACTTGTAGCTGTAGGTCATGCTGTAGTGGTTCGACAGCATCGCGAACAGCACCGGCAGCGTGAAGTACGTGTTGTGCACGCTGCGCTGCTTGGCGTTCTTGCCATGGACCGGATCGACCGGCTGGCCTGCGCGCAGCGCGGCAACCACCTTGCGCTGGCCCGGGATGATCCACACCAGCACGTTGGCGCTCATGATGGTGGCGATCATCGCACCGGTCAGCAGGAACGCCGCACGGCCCGAGAACAGGTGGCACGCCACGTAGGCAGCTACGGCCACGTAGATCGCCACCAGCACGCCCACGGTCTTGTCGCTTTTGCCGAACACGCGGCAGATCACGTCATAGACCACCCAGCCCGCGGCCAGGTAGGACAGCGCCAGGCCGACCGCCGCGCCAGGCGACATGTCGTAGACGTTCTTGTCGATCAGGAACGTGCTGGCGTTGAACAGGTACAGCACCACCAGCAGGCCGAAGCCGGTCATCCAGGTGGAATACGACTCCCAGTAGAACCAGTGCAGGTTCTCAGGCAGCGTCTTGGGCGCGGTCAGGTATTTCTGCGGGTTGTAGAAACCGCCGCCGTGCACGGCCCACAGCTCGCCGCCGACACCCTTCTCCTGCAGGTCAGGATCGGTGGGACGGGTCAGGCTGTTGTCGAGCCAGACGAAATAGAACGAGGAGCCGATCCACGCGATCGCCGTGATGACGTGCACCCAGCGCAGCAGCAGATTGGCCCAGTCGAGAATATAGCCTTCCATGTCTTGTCTCCTGTTTCCCTATGCCACCGCTTCAGCTGCCGCGGTAGGTCGAGTACGACCAGGGCGAAACCAGGAGGGGCACGTGGTAGTGCGCGTTGACATCGGCAATACCGAAGCGCAGGGGCACCACGTCCAGGAAAGCCGGCTCGGGCAGCTGCGTGCCTTGCGCGCGGAAGTAGTCGCCCGCAGCGAATTCCAGCTCATACACGCCAACGGCGAAGTCCGCGCCTTCCAGCAGCGGCTGGTCGCAACGGCCGTCGTGGTTGGTCACGACTGTCTTCAGGGTTTCGCGACGATTGTCGACAATCTTATGAAGAGTAACCGACATGCCCTTGCCGGGCGTGCCGGCAGCGGTGTCGAGTACGTGTGTGGTCAAGCGTCCCATCGTGTTTTTCCTTAGGCGATTGGGTTGTGAGGGGCGCCGCTGCCTTCACTAGCACCATTGGTGGGAATGGTGCCCGCTCGGTACGTCTGGTAACGCATCCCGGCGCTGGGTGGTGCGTGGCGACAATGCGCCTGCACTACCCGGTTGGCAATTCAGGGATTTCCCTGAGTTGTCGAAAACCTGAGTCGGTTTTGTTGACAATATTGAAGCAGTAACCAAATAATTGTCAACAATTTTTGGATCACCGCTGCCTGATGTCCAGGATTTGCGGTGCCCTGCCTGACTGCTGGTGCCACGATGTCCAAGAGCCTGAAGCTGATTGCCGCCAACGCCGAAACCAAGGCCGACGCCGAGCCGACTGAAATCCAGGCGGGCAAGCCCGCCAAGCCCGCACGCAAGGGCTCGGTCGAAGAGCGCATGTATCACGAGATCTACGACGCGATCATGGAGCACCGGCTGCCGCCGCGCACCAAACTGACCGAGCATTCCCTTTGCGAGATCTATGCCACCGCGCGGCACACGGTGCGCAAGGTGCTGTCGCACCTGGCCGCCGACGGCATGGTCGATCTCGAACCCAACCGCGGCGCCTTTATCGCCAGCCCCTCCACCGACGAGGCGCACGACATGTTCGAGTTGCGCCAGATGCTGGAACGCGCGGTGCTGGAAAAGCTTGCCGGCATGCCCGACGTCAAGACCGTGATCACGCCGCTGCGCCAGATGGTGGCCAGCGAGCGCCAGGCCTTCCTCACGCATGACCGGCCCAAATGGATCCGCCTGTCCGCCGAGTTCCATACGGCCCTGGCGGAACTGTCGGGCAACGCGCTGCTGGTCAACATGATGCGCCGGCTGGTGTCGCGCACCACGCTGATGATCGCCAGCGTGGAAGCCCCGGGCAACAACGCCTGCTCGTTCGATGAACACGAAGAGATCCTCGACGCACTCGAACAGGGCAATGCCGCGCTGGCCCAGTCACGCATGGCGCACCACCTTGGCGCCTGCGCCGACCGCGTGCAGCCGGACGAGCCGGGCAACTTTGATCTTCGCAGCGTGCTAGGCCGCTCCACCTAGCACGGTGTTCCCGCCCCTGCCCCCAAATACAAGGCCAGACCCGGTCGGCAAACAGCACCCGGCTCACCGACGAGAGTGCTGACACGACCGGCAGATAACGGTCCGGAGACCTTCCTGCATCCAGGACCAGGGCCATGGCAGTGGTGTTCCCATCAAACCAAAGGAGAGGAGACGCACCCATGAATTCCGCAAGCACCACGGTCCCGACGGACCTCACCAACGAGCGTTTGCCTTCCGGGCGCCTGCTCGCGCTCGGGTTGCAGCACGTTCTGGTGATGTACGCCGGCACGGTTGCCGTGCCCCTGATCGTGGGTGGCGCGCTCAAGCTGCCCAAGGACCAGCTGGCGTTCCTGATCAACGCCGACCTGTTCGCCGCGGGCCTGGCCACGCTGATCCAGGCCTTTGGTTTCTGGAAGTTCGGCATCCGCCTGCCGGTGATGATGGGCGTGACCTTCGCCTCGGTGGCGCCGATGATCGCCATCGGCACCGATCCCAATGTCGGCCTGCTCGGCATCTATGGCGCGGTGATCGCGTCGGGAATTTTCGGCATCCTGATCGCGCCGATGATGGGGCGCATGCTGGGGCTGTTCCCGCCGGTGGTGACCGGCACGGTGATCACGCTGATCGGCGTGTCGCTGATGCGCGTGGGCATCAACTGGGCGGCCGGCGGCCAGCCCACCACCCGTGCCGTGATCGACGGCGTGGTCAAGGAGGTGCCCAACCTCGCCTACGGCGACCTGGCCAACCTCGGCATTGCCGGCCTGACGCTGCTGATCATCCTGCTGCTGACCAAGTACGGCCGCGGCCTGGTGGCCAACTGCGCAGTGCTGCTGGGCATCATCGCCGGCACGCTGGTGGCGATGGCGATGGGCAAGGTGTCGTTCGAAGGCCTGGATGAAGCCAGCTTCATGGCTGTCATCACGCCGCTGCACTTCGGCATCCCGACCTTTGAAGTGACCGCCATCCTGTCGATGTGCATCGTCATGCTGATCACGCTGGTGGAATCCACCGGCATGTTCCTGGCGCTGTCGGACATCACCGGCAAGAAGCTGAGCAACGAGGACCTGACCCGCGGCCTGCGCGCCGACGGCCTGGGCACCGTGATCGGCGGCATCTTCAACACCTTCCCGTACACCTCGTTCTCGCAGAACGTAGGCCTGGTGACAGTGACCGGCGTGCGCTCGCGCTACGTGGCGGCGGCCGGCGGCATCATCCTGATCGCGTTCGGCCTGTTCCCCAAGATGGCCCACGTGGTGGCCTCGGTGCCGCAGTTCGTGCTGGGCGGCGCCGGCATCGTGATGTTCGGCATGGTGGCCGCCACCGGCATCCGCATCCTGGGTTCATGCGATTTCAACCGCAACCGCCACAACCTGTTCATCGTCGCCATCTCGATCGGCGCCGGCATGATCCCGACGCTGGCACCGACCTTCTTCCAGTACCTGCCGAAGTGGACCGGTCCGTTCACCCACAGCGGCATCGTGCTGGGCACGATCGTGGCCGTGGCGCTGAACCTGTTCTACAACGGCATCCAGTCGCGCGAAGAGGCCATGCGCAACGCCGCCGCCAACTCGCACGGCACCGAGTAACCGAAGCAACGGTATCGAAGTATCCGGCACCGCCGCCGGCACGACTGGCACGTACATTGCGTGATGGTCGGCGCTTGCGGGCGGCGCGGCGGTGCCGGAAGTTTTCCTGAAGCAAGCAAAGACACATGACCAAAGATAACTATCCACGCGATCTCATCGGATACGGTGCCCGGCCGCCGCACGCCCGCTGGCCGGGCGGCGCGCGCGTTGCGCTGCAGTTCGTCCTCAACTACGAAGAAGGCGGCGAAAACTGCGTGCTGCACGGCGACGCCGCCTCCGAGCAGTTCCTCTCCGAGATCGTCGGCGCCGCGGCCTACCCCGACCGCCACATGAGCATGGAGGGCATCTACGAATACGGCTCTCGCGCCGGCGTCTGGCGCCTGCTGCGCGAGTTCGAGAAGCGCGGCCTGCCGCTGACCATCTTCGGCGTATCGATGGCGCTGCAGCGCCACCCGGAACTGACGCGCGCCTTTGTCGAACTGGGCCATGAGATCGCCTGCCACGGCTGGCGCTGGATCCACTACCAGGGCATCGACGAAGCCACCGAGCGCGAGCATATGCGCATCGGCATGCAGATCATCAAGGACCTGACCGGCGAGTTGCCGCTGGGCTGGTACACCGGCCGCGACAGCCCCAACACGCGCCGGCTGGTGGTGGAGCACGGCGGCCTCCTGTACGACTCGGACTACTACGGCGACGACCTGCCCTTCTGGACCGAAGTCGAAGTCACCGGCGGCGAGAAGAAGCCGCACCTGGTGGTGCCGTACACGCTCGACTCCAACGACATGCGCTTTGCCACGCCGCAGGGCTTCAATACCGGCGAACAATTCTTCCAGTACCTGAAGGACGCGTTCGACGTGCTGTACGAGGAAGGCGACCCCGACGGACAGGACAGCCCCAAGATGCTGTCGGTCGGCATGCACTGCCGCCTGCTCGGCCGCCCGGGCCGCTTCCGCGCGCTGCAGCGCTTCCTCGACTATGTGCAGGGACACGACAAGGTGTGGATCTGCCGCCGTGTCGACATAGCCCGCCACTGGGCCGATACCCACCCCTACACCCCCCGGAACCAAGCATGAGCCAGACCTGCACCATCGCCCAACTCAACACCATGCCTGTCGCGGAGTTCGTGCAGGTGCTGGGCGGCATCTACGAACATTCGCCGTGGTTTGCCGAGGCCGCTGCCGCGCAACGGCCCTTCGCCGACGGTGCCGCGCTGGCGCAGGCACTGCGCAAGGCCGTCGATGAAGCCGGCGAGGCGGCCCAGCTCAAGCTGGTGCGCGCCCACCCGGAGCTGGCCGGCAAGGCCGCCGTGCGCGGCGAGCTGACCGCCGAATCCACGCGCGAGCAAAGCGGCGCCGGCCTGAACCTGTGCACGCCCGAGGAGTTCGACCGCCTGCAGTCGCTCAACGCGGCCTACAACCAGAAGTTCGGCTTCCCGTTCATCCTGGCCGTGCGCGGCTACGACCGCCACGGGATCATCGCGGAGTTCGCGCGCCGCCTGGAAAACACGCCGCAGCAAGAGTTGCAAACGTGCATCAACCAGATCCATCGCATTGCGCAGTTCCGGCTTGACGACTTAGTATCCGCCTGAGCAAAAAAGCGTCACCTGTATAACAAAAAACGCTGTACCCGATGCCGCCGGCACCCCATGCACCACCCATCACCGAGCCAGGCCAGGCGGCACGAATAAAAGCACCAAGACATTAGAAGAACCCGACAGGGACCCAGTACACAACGTTCCAAGCAGGATCGATCAAACCACGGAGGTCTAACAATGCAGAAGCAGTACAAGCCGGCACTAAAGCTGGCGGTGGTAGCGGCTACCCTTTTTTCCGGCGCGGCCATGGCCCAGTCCAGCGTCACGCTGTACGGCCAGGCTGACATGTTCGTCGGCGGCGTCAAGAGCCCGGGTTCGGGCGAGCGCGCATGGGTGGCCAACTCGGGCGGTATGCAGACGTCCTACTGGGGCATCAAGGGCACCGAAGACCTGGGCGGCGGCACCAAGGCCATCTTCGACCTGAACGGGTTCTTCCGCACGGACAGCGGCAACAGCGGCCGCTTCAACGGGGATTCGATGTTCAGCCGCAATGCGTACGTCGGCCTGCAGAATGACAAGCTGGGTACGTTGAAGCTGGGCCGCAACACGACCCCGTACTTCATCTCGACCATCCTGTTCAACCCGCTGGTCGACTCGTACGTGTTCTCGCCGACCATCTTCCACACCTACTTCGGTTCCGCCAGCAATGGCGTGGTGGACCCGGGCATCATCGGCGACTCGGGCTGGAACAACTCGGTGCTGTATTCCACCCCGAACTTCGGCGGCCTGAGCGCGAACCTGATCTACTCGGCAGGCGAGAAGGCAGGTGCCGCGGGCCAGAACAAGTGGGGCGGCAACCTGATGTATTTCAATGGGCCGTTCGCCGCGACCGTCGCGTACCAGCAGGTCCGCTTCAACGCGGTTCCCGACGACCTGTCGAGCGCGGGCTTCAGCCGCCAGGACGCCGTCCTGGGCGGCATCACGTACGACTTCAAGGTGGTCAAGCTGTTCGCCCAGGGCCAGTACATCAAGACCAAGGCCAGCACGGCCGCCAGCGGCGACATCAAGCACACCAACGGTCAGGTCGGCGCCTCGGTGCCGATCGGTGCCGGCAACGTGCTGGCGTCCTACGCCTATGGCAAGACCGAGAACGCGATCGGTGACTTCAAGCGCAACACGTTTGCCGTCGCCTACGACTACAACCTGTCCAAGCGCACCGACGTGTACGCCGCCTACTACTACGACAAGATCACCGGCATCGAGCACGGCGATACCTTCGGCGTGGGCGTGCGTCACAAGTTCTGATGACGTAACCGCCTCACCGGCAGTCCTGCAGCCCGCCCTTCCGGCGGGCTTTTTCATTGCCGCGTTCGCATCACACCGTGCGGAAATCTGCCGCAGCAATGCTGCGCCGCGCCATCGCATGCCGTCAGGCAATACGGATCGAAAGCCAACATTTCATAGATGGATTCAATTGGAAGCCCCCCTTCACGCTTCCTAGATTGGTGTTCCGGACCCTCAAAACGACATTGAGAGAGGTGATTCATGCGGCGATACCCGAAGACCCGTTCCGAACTGATGGCCATCCTGAACCAGTGCCTCGACAACAACCCCGAGTGCGGCGAATGCGAACTGCACGCGGTGCGAATGCACCAGCCTGACCATACCGGATGCAACTGGAGCGCCGAGGTCGATTTCCCGCAGGAATATGTTGAAAATCTCGACACGCAGTTGGCCGCGGCCAAGTCGATCATCGTCGTGATGCGCGAGCAGTACAACGTGCTGCAATAGCAACCACGTCAAGTGCCCTCCCCTCGCGATTGCCGCGGGGCAGCATCAAACAAAAAGCCGGGTCAGACGACCCGGCTTTTTGCATTCTTGCTGAC
Source organism: Cupriavidus sp. GW821-FHT07C08 (assembly GCF_059419025.1). Lineage (NCBI taxonomy): Bacteria > Pseudomonadati > Pseudomonadota > Betaproteobacteria > Burkholderiales > Burkholderiaceae > Cupriavidus > Cupriavidus sp. GW821-FHT07C08. Next base: position 152,582 of record NZ_JBWKQZ010000015.1, on the reverse strand, counting down.
TGCGTTTTCAGCGCATCAGCGCACCGCGCTGCTCTCCGCCACGGCCACCGCCGTCATGTTGACGATACGGCGTGTGGTCGCCTGCGGGTTCAGGATGTGCACCGGCCTGGCCGCGCCCAGCAGGATCGGGCCCACCGTCACGCCCTGCCCGCCCGTGATCTTGAGCAGGTTGAAGGCGATATTGGCCGCGTCCAGCGTCGGCATCACCAGCAGGTTGGCGCTGCCGGCCAGCTTGGTCGACGGCAGGAAGTGGCGGCGCACGTCTTCGTCCAGTGCGGCGTCGCCCTGCATCTCGCCTTCCACTTCCAGGTGCGGTGCCACCTTGGCCAGGATCGCCGCAGCCTCGCGCATCTTGCGCGCCGACGGACGGGTCGAGGAACCGAACATCGAATGCGACATCAACGCGGCCTTGGGGATCAGGCCGAAACGCGCGATTTCCTCGGCGGCCAGTTGTGCGATCGCGGCCAGTTCCTCGGCGGAGGGATCGTCATTGACGAAGGTGTCAGTGATAAACAGCGTGTGCTTCTCCAGCATCAGCGCGTTCATCGCGGCGAACACCTTGGCGCCCGGCGCCAGGCCGATCACGTCACGCACGTGCTCGAGGTGAGCCTCGAAGCGGCCGACCGTGCCGCACAGCAGCGCATCGGCATCGCCCATGTGCATCAGCATCGTGCCGATCAGCGTGTTGGAGCGGCGCAGCGCCACCTTGGCCATGTCCGGCGTCACGCCGTCGCGACCGCGCAGCGCGTGGTAGGCCTCGTGGTAGGCGCGGTAGCGCGGGTCTTCTTCCGGATTGACCAGGTCGAAGTCCACCCCGGCCTTGAGGCGCAGGCCGGCCTTCTCGATACGCATCTGGATCACGTGCGGACGGCCAATCAGGGTCGGACGGGCCAGCCCTTCATCCACTACGGTCTGCACCGCACGCAGCACGCGCTCTTCCTCGCCCTCGGCGTAGGCCACGCGCTTGGGCGCGGCCTTGGCGGCCGAGAACACCGGCTTCATGATCAGGCCGGTGTGATAGACATAGGTGGACAGCTGCTGGCGATACGCTTCGAGATCCTTGATCGGGCGCGTGGCCACGCCGGATTCCTCGGCGGCCTTGGCCACCGCCGGCGCGATCTTCTCGATCAGGCGCTGGTCGAACGGGGTCGGGATGATGTAGTCCGGGCCGAACTTCAGCTCACGGCCGCCGTAGGCGGCGGCAACGGCGTCGTTCAGCTCGGCCTCGGCCAGCTCGGCGATGGCCTTGACGCAGGCCAGCTTCATCGCTTCCGTGATCTTGGTCGCGCCGCAATCCAGTGCGCCGCGGAAGATGTACGGGAAGCACAGCACGTTGTTGACCTGGTTCGGGTAGTCCGAACGGCCGGTGGCGATGATGCAGTCCGGGCGCGCGGCCTTGGCCACTTCCGGGCGGATTTCCGGCTCGGGGTTGGCCAGCGCCAGGATGATGGGCTTGTCGGCCATGGTCTTGACCATCTCGGCGGTCAGCACGCCGGCGGTCGAGCAACCCAGGAAGACGTCGGCGTCCTTGACGATGTCAGCCAGCGTGCGCGCCGAGGTGTCCTGTGCGTAGCGCGCCTTGTTGGCTTCCATGTTGGCGTCGCGGCCAACGTAGATCACGCCCTTGGAGTCCACCACGGAGATGTTCTCGCGCTTCACGCCGAGGCTGACCATGGTGTCCAGGCAGGCAATGGCAGCCGCGCCGGCGCCGGACACGGCCAGCTTCACCTTGCCGACGTCCTTGCCGACCACCTTCAGGCCATTGAGCAGCGCCGCGGTCGAAATAATGGCGGTGCCATGCTGGTCGTCGTGGAAGACGGGGATGTTCATGCGCTCGCGCAGCTTCTGCTCGATGTAGAAGCATTCCGGCGCCTTGATGTCTTCCAGGTTCACGCCGCCCAGCGTGGGCTCGAGCGCGGCGACGATCTCGACGATCTTGTCCGGGTCGCGCGCGTCGAGCTCGATGTCGAACACGTCGATGCCGGCGAACTTCTTGAACAGGCAGCCCTTGCCCTCCATCACCGGCTTGCCGGCCAGCGGGCCGATATCGCCCAGGCCCAGCACGGCGGTGCCGTTGGTGATCACGGCCACCAGGTTGGCGCGCGAGGTGTACTCGGCGGCAGTGGCGGGGTCCTTGGCGATTTCCTCGCAGGCATAGGCCACGCCCGGCGAGTAGGCCAGCGACAGGTCGCGCTGGTTTGACAGCGCCTTGGTCGCGGTTACCTGGATCTTTCCCTTGGTGGGGCTGCGGTGGTATTCCAGCGCAGCGAGGCGCAGTTGCGCTTCAGGACTGTTCGGGGCATGTTGCGGTGCATCACCGCTTTTCTTGCTGCTCATTGGCTCGTCCGGAAAATGGCCCGAACCGGAAGCGCCGCTCTCCCGCCAAGAACCGGCTCGGCCCCGATCGAGAAGTCTCAGGATACGGGCCGGCAGCGAAGGACAACGCCTGGCAGCGAAACTGGCGATTCCGGCAGACAGGCCGGAAAAATCGAGCAACCATTCTAGCCCACGTGTCCGCGCAAAGTACCACCAGAGCCCGCCTGCAGGCCGTTTTTTGAGTGGATTATTCCAGTTAAACAGCTTTTACCATTGCGTATGCAATGCAGGTGCAGACGCATGCCCCTGCATGCATCCGCACGCAGCGCCTTACCGGGACGGCGCGGCCAGGCTCCGGTCGCCCTACTTTGCGTTTTTCTCGACCTCCAGCGTCACCCGGCGCGGACGGCCGCTCTCGGCCGGGAAGTCGGTAAAGGCGCTGCGAATCAGGTAGGGCATGACCGCCGGCAGGCTGCCGTTCTCGGTCTGGTTCTGCGCGGTGACCTGGTAGATCCGCTTGCCGCTGGCCGCATCCCTGAAATACACCCGCAGGCTGGAGAACGTCACCGGCACGTCGCGCACCACGGTCTGCGGCGGCCAGTAGCCCGGCCCCCATGGGCCCCACGGACCCCAGGGCCCGTATGGGCGGTAGTTGCCAGGCCCCCAGTACGGGCCCCACGGGCCGTACCACGGGTCCGGGTAGACGGTCTCGGCCACGCGCACGATGCCGGGCGCGGCATCGAAGTCCATGCTGACGCGATAGCGCGCCTGTTTCGCCGGCACCTGCTCGAAGCCGATCCCCGCCAGCGCCGTGGCCAGCCACTGCTCATAGGTCTGGCGGTCCAGCTGCGCGGCCTGCTCGGCGCTGCGCTCGAAGCTGTAGGTGCGCGGCGCATCGTTCTGCCAGCCGGGCTGGCTGAACGCCGTGACATCGGTCATCACCGTGCTGGCGCACCCTGACAGCAACAGCGCCGCCAGGAACGCCATCGCCCCCCACCACCTGCGCGGCCCCGCCGCTCCTGCATTGCCGACACCGCCTGCGCGCTGCCACATAGTGCTACCTCGCTTTCCTCTGAATATCCACGTGTCTCTGAGACCACGCCGCCGGCGCGGAATTCCCCGCAGCATGCCGATGCCGTGCTGCGCCGGGCCGCGCCTCGACCCCTTGGCTACAATGAGGACTTCAGCGCCATGCTTCGCTGCCGCGCGCATGGCCCGCCCCCCTTTCCTAACGGTCTTCCGAAGACAGGATCTTTCCATGCTGCGCACCGACACGCCCGTTACCGTCTATCGCAAGGACTATACCCCGCCGCCGTTCGCCATCGACCACGCCGAGCTGGTGCTGGACCTCGATCCCCAGCGCACCATGGTCACCAGCACGCTGCGCTTCGCGCGCCAGGCCGGCGCGCCCGACGCACCGCTGGTGCTGGCCGGCGAGGAACTCGAACTGATCGGCGTCAGCCTGGATGGCAAGCCGGTCGCCAACGCGACCCAGGATGCCGGCACGCTGACCATCCCCGGCCTGCCGGCGCAGGGCACGCTGGAGATCACCACCGCGTGCCAGCCCGCGGCCAATACCACGCTGTCGGGCCTGTACGTATCCAACGGCAACTTCTTCACCCAGTGCGAAGCCGAGGGCTTTCGCCGCATCACCTACTTCCTGGACCGCCCCGACGTGATGGCGACCTACCGCGTCACGCTGCGCGCCGACCGCGCCGCCTACCCGGTGCTGCTGTCCAACGGCAACCTGGTGGGCCAGCGCGAACTGCCCGACGGCCGCCATGAAGCCGTATGGGAAGACCCGTTCCGAAAGCCGGCCTACCTGTTCGCGCTGGTCGCGGGCAAGCTCGAATGCATCGAGGAACGGATCCAGTCCACCTCCGGCAAGGACAAGCTGCTGCAGGTCTGGGTCGAGGCGCGCGACCTTGACAAGACCCGCCACGCCATGGATTCGCTGGTCCATTCGATCCGCTGGGACGAGCGCCGCTTCGGGCTGGAACTGGACCTGGATCGCTTCATGATCGTCGCCGTGGGCGACTTCAACATGGGCGCGATGGAGAACAAGGGCCTGAACATCTTCAACACCAAGTACGTGCTGGCCAACGCGCAGACCGCCACGGACACGGACTTTGCCAATATCGAGGCGGTGGTCGGCCATGAGTACTTCCACAACTGGACCGGCAACCGCGTGACCTGCCGCGACTGGTTCCAGCTTTCGCTCAAGGAAGGCCTGACGGTGTTCCGCGACCAGGAGTTCTCCGCCGACATGATGGGCTCGGAATCCGGCCGCGCAGTCAAGCGCATCGAGGACGTGCGCGTGCTGCGCCAGGTGCAGTTCCCCGAGGACGCCGGCCCGATGGCACACCCGGTGCGCCCCGACAGCTACGAAGAGATCAACAACTTCTACACGGTCACCGTGTACGAGAAAGGCGCCGAAGTCGTGCGCATGTACCAGACCCTGCTCGGCCGCGACGGCTTCCGCAAGGGCATGGACCTGTACTTCCAGCGCCATGACGGCCAGGCCGTCACCTGCGACGACTTCCGCGCGGCGATGGCCGATGCCAACGGCCGCGACCTGAGCCAGTTCGGCCTGTGGTACAGCCAGGCCGGCACCCCGGTGGTGACGGCGCGCACGGACTGGAACGGCGACGACGGCAGCCTGACGCTGACGCTGTCGCAGCGCTGCCCCAAGGTCGGCATCGAGACCCGCGCCGGCACGCCCGAGAAGCAGCCCTTCCATATCCCGTTCGCGCTCGGGCTGCTTGGCGCAGACGGCAAGGACCTGCCGCTGCAGCTCGAAGGCGAAAGCACGCCCGGAGCCACCACGCGCGTGCTCGACTTCACGCAGGCCGAGCAGCGCTTCCGCTTCATCAACCTGCCGCGCGGCGCCAGTGCCCCGCTGCCCTCGCTGCTGCGCAACTTCTCGGCGCCTGTGATCGTCGATGCCGAGTACACCGACTCGCAGCTGACCTTCCAGCTGTCGCACGACAGCGACGCCTTCAACCGCTGGGAAGCCGGCCAGCGCCTGGCCACGCGCGCGCTGCTGCAGCTGGTGGCAGACGTGCAGGCCGGGCGCGAGCTCAAGCTCGAGCCCGCGCTGGTGCAGGCCATGGGCGCCGTGCTGGCCGACGACACGCTCAACCCCGCCTTCCGCGAACAGGCGCTGGTGCTGCCCGCCGAGGCCTACCTGGCCGAGCGCATGGGCGTGGCCGATCCCGCCGCCATCCACCGCGCCCGCCAGTTCATGCGCGAAGGCCTGGCGCGCGCACTGCAGGCCGACTGGCTCGCCGCCTACGAGGGCAACGCCACGCCGGGCACCTACTCGCCCGATGCCACCTCCGCCGCCAGGCGCGCACTGCGCAACCTGGCGCTCAGCTACCTGGCCGACAGCGGCGATGCCGCGATGCAGGCGCTGGCCGAGCAGCAGTACCAGAACGCCGACAACATGACCGACCGCTTCGCCGCGCTGTCGGCCCTGGTCAACAGCTTCGCCCCCGGACGCGAGCACGCGCTGGCGGACTTCTACGAGCGCTTCGAGGACGACCCGCTGGTGATCGACAAATGGTTCTCGCTGCAAGGCATGCAGCGCGGTGAAGTCGGCCCGCACGCCGGCAAGCGCACCATCGACACCGTGCGCGCGCTGATGGAGCACCCCGCCTTCAACCTGCGCAACCCCAACCGCGCGCGTTCGCTGATCTTCAGCTTCTGCTCCGGCAACCCGGCCCAGTTCCACGCCCAGGACGGCTCGGGCTACCGCTTCTGGGCCGACCAGGTGCTGGCGCTAGACGCCATCAACCCGCAAGTGGCGGCGCGCCTGGCGCGGGTGATGGACCGCTGGCAGAAGTACGAACTGGCGCTGCGCGACCGCATGCGCGCCGAACTGGAACGCGTCGCCGCCAGCAGCACGCTGTCGCGCGACGTGCGCGAGATCGTCGGCAAGGCGCTGGCCACCTGAGCGGCGGGAACGACACAAGGAGGCGCGCCAACGCCCCCTTTGCCCGGCCAAGCGCGGCCGGGCATGTAGAATTGCGGCCATCCAAGGAGAACCAACCATGACTCGCATCAGCCTCACCCGCTACCTGGTCGAGGAGCAGCGCAAGCACAACACGATCCAGCCCGAACTGCGGCTGCTGATCGAAGTGGTCGCGCGCGCCTGCAAGGCCATTTCCAACGCCGTCAGCAAGGGCGCCCTCGCCGGCGTGCTGGGCTCGGCCGGCACCGGCAACGTCCAGGGCGAAACCCAGCAGAAGCTGGACGTGATCGCCAATGAAGTGCTGCTCGACGCCAATGAATGGGGCGGCCACCTCGCCGCCATGGCGTCGGAAGAAATGGAATCGTTCTACGAGATTCCCAACCGCTACCCGAAGGGCGAATACCTGCTGATGTTCGACCCGCTGGACGGCTCGTCGAACATTGACGTCAATGTCTCGATCGGCACCATCTTCTCGGTGCTGCACATGCCCAAGCCGGGCCAGACCGTGACCGAGGCCGACTTCATGCAGCCCGGCACCCACCAGGTCGCCGCCGGCTACGCCGTGTACGGCCCGCAGACCACGCTGGTGCTGACCGTCGGCAACGGCGTGCACATGTTCACGCTGGACCGCGAGGCAGGCAGCTTCGTGCTGACGCACTCCAACGTGACGATCCCGGACGACACCAAGGAATTCGCCATCAACATGTCGAACATGCGCCACTGGGCCCCGCCCGTGCGCCGCTATATCGACGAATGCCTGGCCGGCGAAGAAGGCCCGCGCGGCAAGAACTTCAACATGCGCTGGGTCGCCTCGATGGTCGCCGACGTGCACCGCATCCTGACCCGCGGCGGCGTCTTCATGTACCCGTGGGACAAGCGCGAGCCGGAAAAACCCGGCAAGCTGCGCCTGATGTACGAAGCCAACCCGATGGCCATGCTGGTTGAACAGGCCGGCGGCGCCGCCACCAACGGCCACCAGCGCATCATGGACGTGCAGCCCGAAAAACTGCACCAGCGCGTCTCCGTGATCCTGGGCTCCAAGAACGAAGTGGAACGCGTCACCCGCTACCACCTGGAAGCCGAAGGCAAGGCCTGATTCCGGCCGCGCGGCAACAGGACGGGGGGCGCCCAGGTGGCGCCCCGTTTTCTTTCGGCCCCGGCCGGATGGCACGGGCGACACAAAAGGGGTTCACAAGGCGGAAAAACGCTGCTACTATTGCGGGCTGTTCCAGTTCACCGGAACATGTTGCCGAAGTAGCTCAGTCGGTAGAGCAGCTCATTCGTAATGAGAAGGTCGGGGGTTCGATTCCTCTCTTCGGCACCATCGCAAAGGGTCTACACTGACCCGAAAGCCAGTCCTGGCAAGGGTTCCAAGGATTCCGACGCTGTGTGTGGGTACCACTTCGAGTACCTCAGGAGTACCACACGGCTATGGCTATCATCCCCCTCACCGCAATCCTGTCAGTCAAGGTCAGATACCTCTGGCTGAAGAGCCCAACGGGTTCGTTCTATTTCAAGCGCAGAATCCCCGAAGACATACAGCCCTACCTTGGCGGCAAGACCTTCATCCAGGAGTGTCTGCATACCAGAGACCCCAAGGAGGCCGCCAGGAAGATTGCTAGGCTGGTTCAGAAGACCAACACGGCATGGGCTCACCTGCGATCACCTACCCGCCCGTCCACCATTGAACAGGCCGAACAGCTCCCGCAACAGTTCGGGGTAGATCGCAGCACCCCCAAGGTCCATGAAGAGGCCCTAGCCCCGTTCTTTGACGAGAGAAAAAGCCTGCTATCGGTCAAGGCCAGGGATGACCTGTACCAAGACCAGACGCAAGGCATATCGGTCGGACCCCAGGACATTGACAAACACCTGTCACCAACCACGGCAGCAGCCTTGGTTATGGCCCAGGGAGGGATGGAATTCCTGGCCTCTGACTGCCTGGACATGTACCTTCGGATGCGGGCACACACCCCCAGGGCAAGGAAGACTGCCACCTTCCCTTTCAACTACTTGATAGAACACCTAGGCGATAGAGACATCAGGAAGTACCGAAGGGCAGACGCTAACGAATTCGTCAAGCACCTGCTCACTGGCGGTAACGGTAAGAAGCCAATCGCTACCACTACCGTACAGCGCTACCTGAACACCCTTAAAGCAGCCTGGGGGCTGGCTACCAAGGAAAACGAACTTGACCTGAAGAACCCCTGGGCATCCATCGAGATACCTAGGCTAGGCAAGGACGCCCAGAAGAGGGAGTCATTCACGGTCCCGGCATACAGGGCTCTCATGGCAGCCATAGACGCTACCGGGCTGGATGACCTTCGCTGCATGATCGCTCTGGTTGCAGAGACCGGCACTAGGTTGGGTGAGATTGTTGGTCTGGCGGTGAGCGACTGCCACCTCCATGCAGCAGTACCGTACATCGACCTCAAGCCTCATTCAGGGCGCAGCCTCAAGACCGACCAAAGCGCCAGAAAGGTACCTTTAACGGCAAAGGCTCAGGAGGTGGTAAAGATGGCTGTGCGGCTGCGGGGGGCCAGTCCATACCTCTTTCCTCGCTACACGGACGACCAGGAATGCAAGTCCGATTCTGCCTCCGCCACTTTGCTTAAATGGGTCAGGCCCAGGCTCAAGGCCGCTGGTATCGATGCAACTGGGTTGGATATCCACTCCATGCGCCATGGCATGAGAGACCTGTTACGAGAAGTTCACGCCCCCGATTCAGTAGCCGATCAACTCCAGGGCTGGAAAGCTCAGGGGATGGGGGCTAGATACGGGTCAGGGTATTCTCTGGAGAGGCTGAGGGAGTGGCTGGACAAGGCGACAGCGCTTTATGTCGCATAGGCTGGGCCGTGGTGATCCTGTTGCCAGATAGTGGCAGCCCCCGGTTTCCGTCTATTGATATGGTTATGGGCCCCTCATAAGGGGAAGGTAAGGATTACTACCATTAACAACACTATATTAATATCGAATAGAATGTACCTATGGATGGTTGTGTGGTGAGTGAGTGAATGGTACAGGAATGGATAAATACAGAGACATAGGACTAGGCTGTATCCCTACATCAATGTCCATGGCATTGCCAATACTGGCATAGTAGGGGCGTACCTAGGCAGACCCCTGGTTTTCCTAGCCCCCTCAACACTACCATTACACTTCGATTCCAACTACACCCTCAAAGCCGGTAAATTCCCTGAATACCGACAGCATAATGTCCTTGGTGTCTTCCTGGTGGTCCTCCGATACCATCACGGCATCGTGAATCGGTAATGCGATGATACCCTGTTCCATTAGGCGGGTCAGCACCTTTATCAGAATGCGACTCTCTTCGTAGAAAAGCCGCAGCCCTACGCCCGTATTGAAGGACTCTGCTATTGGCTTATGGAAGTCCCTGATAAGGCTAGTCGCTTGATACACTGTCATCCCCCTCGGTAGACCAGCCTTGGAGCCCTGGGGAAGTCTGCCTAGGGGCTTGCCTGTGTGTATCATTGCATTCATCACTTTCTTTACCCCGTCCCGGTGATCGAGCAGACCCGGTACGCTGTATGCGTCTTCAAAGTGAGGCTGGATACCAGCTAGTCCATACAGAATCCGTGGACACATCTGGCCATAATCCAGTGTCGCTATTGGCAAACCATCAATCAGCAATCCATATCGCCGCTCATCCTTGGGCAGGCTGAGCCAAAATCCCCCGAAGAATCGCCCACCTTGCTCAAAGCTCCCATTGTTAAACACACGGAGAAGCCTGCGGGAAGATGTGTCAACTGCTTTCTTTGTTTCATTGAGGGGAACATATTCCAGGTCCGCCCGCTCCAGCCAGCCATTAATGCGCCCCAGTTCTTCCCTGAATGCAATGGTCTGTGGGGTGTCATCGTACTGAATCCATTTGCCCTTGTCGAAATGGTCTTCCTTGTCTGCCTTGAGGATGATGATTTCCTCGCTTGGCTCCAGGCCGAAATCTTCCAAGCCCAGGCCATGCTCGATAATGCGGTCCCTCAGTCTTGAGCCAGCCCGCATCATCGTTTGCCGGTTGCCGTCTATTAAAAATGGATTCTGGTAGCCAATCTCTAACTCCGCAAACTCCATTTCTGGTCTCGCCATCTTGCGGGCCACGTCCGGCAGCGTTTTCCCCAGCACTCTAGGGCGGTAGCGGTCATTGCTGCCCAGGACTCGCTTTGAGAAAGGCACTGCGATTTTTCCTCCAGGCACGGTAAGTTCCCTGTGGGCAAGATCACAAACTAGCGCTTCAATTTGACGCTCGAACATTTGCTGATCTAACGGCTTGCGAGCCCGTTTCCTCAGCTTGTCATGCCATTCCAAATTTTGAATCTGATTCCGCACATCCACGATTAAGGCGTGAGCCCCCGTGCTCTTGGCGATACGAAAACCATTGAATGGACGATCTCTCGGCGCTTGGGTGAGTTCGGTTTTCGTCCCAAGCTTGAACTCGGGGGCTACAAATTCCATTTAAATCATCGCTCGTTCATTTTTCCTTGCAGCCTCACTCATTGAGTCAAGTAGAATAATTCACTCAATGCCATGGTTTTTCAGGATTTTCTTGGCGTGTTCCTTGGCAGCTTTTTCCAAGAATTGTTGGATGGAGTGATAGCCTCCATAGTTGGCCATGATCCACTGGATTTTTGCATGGAGCTTCGGGTCCAGCTTGAAGCCATAGCCAATGCGGTCCTTGTGGGTCTCAGCGTCCTTCATACCGTGCCAAGGGTATTCGTGCGTGGAATTATCGATTTTCAGACCCCCTTCAGGCGTTCCAAGAGTTGCAGCCCCTTGCTGGAAGCTGTTTTCCGATACAGCAGGTTCATGGAAATTGAGACTCTTCTGAGGTTCTGCGTAATTGACCTCCTTGGTTTGCTCTTCAGCCTTTTCCGTTGCGGGCTTCTCAGTGAGCAGGGTTTGCTCCTTGAGCTTGGCAAGCAAAACCTCAAGGGCTTCCAGGTCACCAGAGGTAAAGCGGGAGTTATCAAACATGGTTACTTATTCACTAGGTGATTTTCGGTCGATATGAATACAGGGCGGCCTGATCTGATACACAGCTCTTTCCTGCCGCGAGGCGGCAATGTAATCGGTTTTCTGTTGAGGTGTAAACCCCCCGAAAAATGCCTAATTGTGCATAATGAGCCGCATTATCCACCGCTTTTTTAGGCTTAGCTTAAAATGCCATTTTCCGGCGAATCCGCTTGGCGGCCCCCTCGTTAACCACATTAAGAGCGCAGAGGAAGAAGATGATTCGGGTAGGGAGCAAGAGTATTTAAGTTGTACCTTAAAGCTGGGTGGCTCGAAACTGGTGGCTGAAAAAAACTAAACCCACGCTGGAGTTATGGACTTGGGTGGAGTTGAAAGCGCCGTTGAGTGCCCATATGGCCAATTCATTGTTGAATGCGGCAACCTAGGGGGTTCCCCGGTACTCCGGCATACCTTGGAGCCATGTGCGCTCTCTCAGCCTTGGCCACCCTTTTCAGGATCATCTCAGGCAGAATACGCCCCAGATTAAATCGGTCTTTCAATGAGGATAAAAATGAGAATGGTGCTGTGGCTGGGCGCGGTCCTTGGCTGGGTGCGTATCTGTATCGGACGTGACCCCGTGGGGCGGTGGGACCTACGTGGTTGAAAGCCGTGTGGCAGGGAACCCCACGAAGTCCTGGACTGAGATTAAGGGGCTGGCTGTGAAGCGAGCAGACGCCTACTGCCGGGAGCAGGGTAAAGGAATGGAACTCGTTGGAGACATTGAGACCCGTGGGGCCCATGGCTGGACACCCTTGGAGGCTGAGGTCAGGTTCAAGTGCGTTGGCTAGCTAGCGGGAGGGAGGGCTGTGGGGATTGATACTCACCTGTCCATCTTTCTTCATCAAAGGCCGTGTGCGGAGTAGTGCCTAATTTCCGTATTGAGAATGGCTCGCATCTGTAGTGGACTAATGGCTAAGCCTTCACTTCCCGCATATACCGCTTTACCGTAGCCGTACCAATACCGAACTTCTCAGCAGTCTGGGCAATGCTGGCTCCATTCTCAGCTCTCCAGGCTGCTACCTCAGCCGCATCAGCAGCCTTGGCACGTCCCTGGTAGCTCTCAGGGCGCTCCCGCTTGGCAACCTCAATCCCCCGGCGCTGCATCTCCCTACGGTTCAGGTAATCCGCTTCACCTTGGGCCGCCATAAAGGCCAATACAGCGTCCCTGGTGGCCTTGGCAATGGCATCGGTAGCCTGACCATCAAACTCCATGCCATTAAGCGTACAGACCACCTTCACGCGCATATCCATCAGCTCCCGCATGGTCCTGTGCAGCTCATCGTAGCGGCGTGAGATACGGTCCAGCCAGCGCACATACAGAACCCCTCCATCGCTTAGCTTGTCCATGACCCGTGACCATTCAGCCCGGTCTGTTGGTGCTACGTGGTAGCCACTGACACCCTCATCAATATGGACATGCTTGGCAGCAACACCCTGCTTAGCTGCATCCTCATACTGGCTGGCAGAGGTCTGCCCTTCTGTGGTGCTGATACGCCCGTAGTAGACCGTCTTCATTTCCTGCCCCTAGCTCACCTGGATCAATTGGTTGGTGGATCAATACTATGGGGTGGATCACAAACAGTCAACCCTAATGATCCATGTTAATGAGGACTTTTGCCATGGCTCAGCTTGTATACCCCAACGATCCAACTCAATGGGCCCACTGGCCTAATACCAAGAGAACCGGCCAGGGATTCCTCCCCCTTCACCAGTGCTATGGCTGCAGGTCAGGTTCTCGCTCCATACCGAGCGGTCCATCAGGCTTGTTTGGATGGTACCTACTCAGCAGACAAGGTACCCCGTACGGGTGGTGAGGAAAGGCACTTCAAAAAGACCGCTAAAGACCCTTCTGATTGTTTGTTGTTCCGCCTTCACGCTGGGGGGCACAGGTAGGATTTTGATATGAGTAGAAGCAAAGGTGCTCCCGTATCACCGTCACCCTTAACTACCGCAGCTTTCCGAGCTAAGCGTGGCGGCTTCAGTATGAGAGGTGTCCCTGTTAGCCACGCAAGAAGGTAAATTCGGAAAGATCCCGCTGGCTGTCAATGCTGCTAGAATGCTTTGAGTGCAAAAGAAGCAACAAGGAGATGGATAATGCTGGAGGATGTGGAAAAGGTTTCGGCTGCCTTGGAGAATGTATTTAAGGAGTCTAGTAATTTTATAGTTATTGGACTGACAGGTAGGACTGGGTCCGGGTGCTCCACCGCTGCTCAGATTTTATCGGGTGATCTACTGAATTTGCCAGAAGCTGGAGCCTCACATTACACCGGAAATGAGGCACGAAAGTTCAGAATAGTTAAGCGTTACATTGAACCCCATTGGCACCCTTTCAAATGGCTGCAGGTGAGATCTGTTATTACGCGTTATATCCTTGTATTGAGCTTTGCTGAGTTTACAAAACTTGTCGCCGAAATTCTCGGGGACAATCTTTCCGATGTTAGGGATAAGCTCAAGAACTTCAAGCCAGAGTATGAGGAAGCGCACGTAAGGATAAAGGATTACTTAGGCGCCAAAGACGACACAATTGAGTCTCAAGGTAACAAGAAGAAGGCAGCCTATCAAATATATTTTGAATGGCTCCCCATTTTCTCTGACAAGCTCAGGGAGCACTTGAGAAAACTCTCTATTGATGCCTATACGAGGGTCTATCAGATAGTGGGAGACAATATCAGGACATCAGGCTGCGCTAACAATAGCAAGTTTGATCCTGATAAGATATTTAGCCTCTCCGTAACGATCAATAAGGTCATCAAGTCGGCTCGCTTTGTGTCTCACCAAGAGGGCGAGCCTTGCTATATAGTGATCGACGCAATCCGGAATCCCTATGAGGCCATGTTCCTCAAGGAAAGATACGCAGACTTTCATTTGCTTGCCGTCAATACAGCTAATGAAAATCGACTTTCGCATTTGCGTAATAGTCGAAAATTCTCCGATCAGCAGATTCTCGATCTCGATGCCAAGGAGTATCCTGATAAGCTGAGTGGCTACAGAAAATATACATCCCAGAATATCCAGAAGTGCATTGAGGTATCGGATATTCACGTAAACAATCCACGTACCGATCAGTACGGGCACAGCCAACTCAGATGTCAATTGGCATGGTATGTATCATTAATGATGCATCCCGGCTTGATTATGCCTACATCGATTGAGAGTGGCATGCAAATCGCCTACAGCGTTAAGCACAATTCCGGATGCATTTCAAGGCAAGTCGGCGCGGTAGTTACGGATGCAAACTATTCGGTAAAGGCAGTGGGGTGGAATAATTCTGCTCAGGGTCAGGTTCCATGCCTCTTGCGTAGTGCCGATGATCTGCTCAATGGCATCGATGAGAAAGCATACAGCCACTATGAAAAGAATGATGACACCTTCCGAGCAGTGCTCTCACATAAATTTTCGGGGGTCTTGGGCACAAAGACACTGAATGGTAGGAATCTTTGCTTCTGTTTTAAGGACCTACAGAATGAGGTGGACAAGGAAAAAAATCAAGTTCACACTCGATCACTTCATGCCGAAGAAAATGCTTTTCTTCAAATCTCGAAATACGGTGGTCAGCAGTTGCAGGGTGGCGTCCTATTTACTACAGCAAGCCCTTGTGAGCTGTGTGCAAAGAAAGCTTATCAGCTCGGAATTAGCAAAATCGTCTATATTGACCCCTACCCGGGAATTGCGACGAGTCACGTGCTCTCATCCGGTGAGCATGCGCCGATGTTGGAGTTATTCAGAGGCGCTGTCGGGCGAGCGTTCCATAAACTCTATCAACCCATAATGCCCTTCAAGGATGAGCTTGATATGCTTCTATCAATTCCGAAGATGAGCAACAGGAAGGAAGATAGAATTAAGAGCCTAGAGGATGAGAACGGATTGCTAAAAAATCAAATTGAGAGACTGAAAGAGCAACTGAAGCACGCAGCACGCAATTGAGGGGGAGCTGCGTCGACGTCGATAACTAAGCCGAGGGCTGCTGCCGCTGGGGAGGGTCGCTGGCTCGCTCGCTGATGCTGGCTGGCAAAGTACCCCCTCCCCCCCACTACCCCAGCCCTCACTTCAAAAAAGCCGCTAAAGCCTTTGCTGTATTGCTGTTGTTCGGCCTTGTGCGAGTGAGACCGCCACCAAGAAATAGACCCCTGCCCCCCCGGGGAGCTTCGGCAGAAGAGAGGGGGCCATGTTTGCCACAAGGGTGACCCGAGGCAGAAGCGAGAGATCAACTTCAAAACAGAGAGTTAAACGTCATTTTGCAGTATGTTTCTGTTATTTCCGCATTGGAGCCTCGAAAGCGACTTGATTTGATTGTTATTCATCACCTGCACCAAGGCGATGAACTGAAAATAGATGGTCAAAGCCAGTCGTTGTTGTGGTATATCTCTTTGTTTAATGCGATTCGTGCGGATCTTCTTAGACGCTCTAGCGGTACGAAAATCCCAAAATCCAGCCAGTGAATAACATTGTAGAAATGTTGCTCATCGCTTGAGATGTAGGCATCCAGAAGACCGCGTAACCTCTCCCTTGAGAGAGAGACGACACTTTTCAGAGCGCTACATTTCCGTATCCGGTCGCTATCTGATCGTAGCAGTCGCGCAATTGTAACATCAGCAAGATCTGCGAATTCTATATCTGGGATTACACCGACAAATTGCACCAGCAGACTATCTTGGATGGACAAAGCCAATACTTCGGACAGCCGATTCTTGCCTAGTGCATATATAGCGTGCGCTGCCTTCTCGTATTTCGAATCAACGTTACCTGACAGAAGTAAACTGGCAGTCATTCCACCAGAGCGAGTTGTTGATTCTATGATCAGGGGAATATCTTCCCATTCGCCAAAGCTGGACAAATATTCAGCATCATCTGCAGAGTAATCGAGGGTTCCGCTCTTCAAGGCGAGCCTTACCCGATTAAGATCCTGCGGGGAGCGTTGGCGACAAACTAGATCTAAAGCGCGGCGGGTGTGTCGTGTGCGGGTGAAGGTCTCCAAGCCGCGAGTTTTTTTTAGCAAATCACTGTCTCCGTGATACCTCGCCTCCATTCGCGCCAAGGCAGCCCGAAATTCCGTCTGATACCGATCGTCAATCGATTTTCGTATCTTTTCTCCATAGACATTGAAATGACGCTCCGCGAGCACAAAAGTTGCCGAGAGGTCGAAAATTGAATCGGACTCGACGGCCCTCTCCAATTCCTCGTCTGATAATGACCTGAGTTGATCAATTTCGAATTGTTCTAAACAACGCTTACCACTCTGATCCCCGAAGCTAAGTAGGCTCAAGGCATTGCCAGGAAGTTCTTTGACCAATATAGCCTTGGCCTCAGCCTCAGAGAAATGGCGGCCTTCGGCGAGGAGGGATCGCATTGCCAGGTACCTCACATCGGCATCACTATCCACAAGCAACCTCTCTGCGACCTCACGGGATAAAGCTTGCCGCTTGCTCAGTAAGCTGACCACAGTCTGACGCACCTCGGCACTCTGATTTTCGACTCCTGCCATCAATAGATCGGTACTAATTGTGTCACCCTTACCGAAAAGGGCCCTTAGTAGGCTACGCCTAATTGATGTCGGTTGAAGTTCGTAGAGCACGCGAATTGCCTTTTCTCGGCTGTCCCGAAGGCTAATGGCGATTAATGTCTCCGTTGCTGATCTAGCGATTTGATTATCATTACCGTCAACGACTTTGCGAACAGCCTCAAGGTCTGCGGTGATCCCACAATCCGTGAGATAGTCTAAAGCGGCTGATTTTAAAGGTGCAGTTTTGTCCTCTGCGAACCATGCGTCGAGGAAGCCCCCCCGATCTAATTTTAGATCAGCATGGAGAGGCTCGGCAATTATGGTCATGGCCCTCAATGCACCAATATGGCGATCTACTGAGGGACCCATCAAGGTGAGAATTGGCAGTAGGTGGCGCTCGAAACCATTAATCTTATCAAACCAACCCCACAGCGGCGCATTCTCATTTGGATAATACTCGAGACTGCTTCCTATTATGCCCAGATATTCTCTATTTCCGAAGTTGAAGTAGCTTCCCGCGGTATAGAGCAGATTCAAATCATGAACGCCAATGGGCTGCGCATCGTTTCCTTGACTCCCCACCAGATTGGCGAGTAGTCGAAATCTAGCCACCTCCACTGCTTTGGTTTCTTCTTTGCCAGGATCATTTTCGATCCGTAAAATAAAATCCCTGAGAAACTTTGCTGCTTCTCCGGAGAAAGGAGACTCCGCTGCCGTGCCGGCGGTTCCGGAGGAACTTTGTTGTTTCCCTCCAGTTGTCGGAGCTTGACTGAGGTCAGCAATCTGGTCCAGCTCCTTTGTTCTAAGAGCCTTAACATGATGCGCTATGCAACGATGGAACTTTGTCTCAAATTCTTTGAGATTTGAGAAATTTTCGAAAAGAATAGACTTTCTATCGATTAGTTCTTGCCTAAATGCAAGCACTTTTTTTAATCCATCCCCCGGGTCACGCAAAAACTCCTGCTCAATTGTCTTGAAGAACAGACTAATTTCAGGCACTCCCTGGCTATTGCGCCGCTCTACCGAAGTCCGAAACTCTTCTTCGAATCCCGAAGTGTATGGACCAGAAGTGCTGGGCGGTGTCCCCCAATGCTTCCACATAAGCCCAACGAAAAGCTCACAACGCTCTAGCTCGCGGTTGATGGTCGCTTGTGGGCGCCCAAATGTCGAAACAGTGTCCTCCCAACCGACAAGCTCAACCTGGTATCCAAATTCGTCGGCCCACAGCGCATTAAACTCGTCAACAACTGCTTTTGCCGCTTGGCGCTCGGCAGTCAAATCGCCAGGAGACCCTAGGAATACCTTTACCAACTTCCGGCTATCGGCCATGTCTTCTTCAATCAGGAACGCTCTTGGGGCTCCATCTTACAAGAGGCAGAATGGAATGCCAGATCCCTGAATTGCAGACGGACTATCGATTTCGCATGATTCATAGCAACACAGCCGCTTGTGGGTTCCGTTAGCGGCCCGGCAGCACGTCCGGAAACCATAGGCAGTCGCTAAGGTGCCAGTAACCTATGGATAAAGAAGGCCTGTCTTTCTCATACGGCTCAGATTTTGGCGGTCGACAATGTATCTGCCACTGGTTGGCCATCCCGGGATAGGGGGCATTGCGGTACCACAATGGGACCTCAGGCAGTACCACAGGGTCCCCCAATGTCCCGATAGCTCTGTCCTTGCTGCTGCCCGAAAACCCGCTTAAACTAGCGTTTTTGCAGCACCTACACACAAGTAGCTCAGTCGGTAGAGCAGCTCATTCGTAATGAGAAGGTCGGGGGTTCGATTCCTCTCTTCGGCACCACGGAATTCCAGGGCATCGCCCACACAAGCCAACCCGGACAGCGTCACGCTCTCCGGGTTTTTTGTTGCCTGTGATCGGGCAAAGCCGGCGGTAGCAGCGGGCGCCCCAGCCGTTGCGCCCACCAGTAGCGGAAGGGATGATCTAAATCGGGATAAAGCACCGGCTGGCTGAAGCAGCCGGCACGCTTCATCAGAAGGTAGGCAGCAAGCATGGCCGCCCAAAAAACTAGCAGTTCCACGATAACGGCCACCCTTGGATTTACAGGTGGCTGTTTTCATTATAGGTAGCCGTCTACCGCAGGGGGACGATGGCGCACCCCGTGCAAACCCTAGGGTCTGTTCCCTCAATACACATCCGGCACGATCATCTCCTTCGGCACCGGTTGCCGCACATAGTCCTCATGCCGTTCGCGCCCCGGCAGCACCACGCTGGGCGCCTCCACTTCCGCATAGGGGACCTGGCTCAGCAGGTGATGGATGCAGTTCAGCCGCGCGCGCTTCTTGTCGTCGGCCTGCACCACCCACCACGGCGCCTCGGCAATATGCGTGCGCTCGAGCATGATTTCCTTGGCCTTGGTGTAGTCCTCCCAGCGGCGCTGCGATTCCAGGTCCATCGGGCTCAGCTTCCACTGCTTGAGCGGATCGTGGATGCGGCTGAGAAAGCGCAAGCGCTGTTCGTCGTGCGTGATCGAGAACCAGTACTTGATCACCTGGATGCCGGAGCGCACCAGCATCTTTTCGAACTCGGGCACGGAGCGGAAGAACTCTTCGTACTGGTCGTCGGAGCAGAAGCCCATCACGCGCTCGACGCCGGCGCGGTTGTACCAGCTGCGGTCGAACAGCACGATCTCGCCGGCGGCGGGCAAGTGCGCCACGTAGCGCTGGAAGTACCACTGGGTGCGTTCGCGGTCGTTGGGCGCGGGCAGCGCCGCCACGCGGCAGACGCGCGGGTTCAGGCGCTGCGTGATGCGCTTGATCACGCCGCCCTTGCCGGCGGCGTCGCGTCCTTCGAAGATGATGACGATCTTGTGCCCGGTGGCGGCCACCCAGCTCTGCAGCCGCACCAGCTCGCCCTGCAGGCGGAACAGCTCGCGGAAATAGTGGCGGCGACTGTCCTGCTCGGCCTCGTCGTCCAGGTGCACCGGATCGCCGAAGGCCTCGCTGGCTTCGCGGTCGTCCAGTTCCAGTTCGATCTCTTCGTCGTAGTAGTCGGCCACCTCGTTGTGGATGCGCCGCACCAATTCTGCTTCGCCCGGTCTCATCTGATCTGCTCTCCCTGTGGATACAACGCGGTCGCGGCGATACTCGCATGCCAGTATTGCAGCCGCGTGAAAACGGGGCAGGCAACCCGCCCTGCCCCGCCTTCCTGCCTGTCCCTGCAGATTACGCCAGTTACGCCGCTGGATTGATGTTGTGGTTGTGGCGGAACAGGTTGTCCGGATCGTAGCGCCGCTTCACCTCGACCAGCCGGTCGTAGTTGGGCCCGTAGGCCGCGCCAATGCGGTCGGTTTCTTCCTGCGTCAGGAAGTTCACATAGACGCTGCCCAGTGCAAAGGGCGCCGCCGCGCGGAACACTTCACGGGCCCAGCTGATGCACTTGTCGTCGTCCGCGGGCACGTCCCAGCGCCCGTGCAGGTTCATGATGAAGTTGGCGTCGCGGCTTGCGTAGGCAGTCGCGTCAGGCGCGACGCGGTTGGTCTGCCCGCCCATGGCGCCGATAAAGACTTCGCATTGCGGCGAGGGCAGCTTTCCGATCTGCTCGATCAGCATCGTGATCAGGCCGTCGTCCAGCCCGGCGAAGTTGTGCGATTTCCAGTAATTGCGCGCGCCCGGCGTCAGCAAGGGATCGAACGCCTGCTGCCATGCCGTGAGCGGCATGGGACCGACATGCTCGCCATAGGGCGTGCCGAGCTTGCGTAATGGCTCGACCAGTTCGGGGCCTTTGTCAGGCGGGCCGATATAGCAGATCGCCAGTGCCGCGATCGGCTTGCCGTGCGCCTCGGGCGGCAGGAACGGCAGCGGCGGCGCCTGGCGCAGCACCACCCAGACGGTCAGCTCGTCCGGCATCGACTTGAACAGCTCACGGTAGGCTGGCAGCACCGCGGCGGCCTGTTCCAGCGGATAGACGATCAGCCCGCCATAGACCTCGGGGCCGACCGGGTGCAGCCGGAACTCGAACATTGTCACCACGCCGAAGTTGCCGCCGCCGCCGCGTAGCGCCCAGAACAGGTCGGCGTTCTCGTCGGCGCTGGCGCGCACCAGCTTGCCGTCCGCAGTCACGACCTGTGCCGACACCAGGTTGTCGACGGTGGTGCCGAACTTGCGGCTGAGCCAGCCGAAGCCGCCGCCGAGCGTCAGCCCGGCCACGCCGGTGGTGGAGTTGATGCCCAGTGGCGTGGCGAGGCCAAAGGCCTGCGCTTCATGGTCGAAATCGCGCAGTGTGGCGCCAGGCTCCACGAAGCCACGTTGCGCGTGGGGATCGATCCGCACGGATTTCATCTGCGACAGGTCCAGCACCATGCCATCCTCGCAGATCGCCAGCCCGCCGATATTGTGGCCGCCGCCGCGTATCGACAGCAGCACGCCATGGTCGCGCGCGAAGTTGACCGCGACGATCACGTCGGCGGCGCCCGCGGCCTGCACGATCAGCGGCGGACGGCGGTCGATCATCGCGTTCCAGATGCGGCGCGCTTCGTCGTAGCCGCTGTCGTCCGGCTGCAGCAGGCGCCCGCGCAGTTGCGCCTTGAGTGCCTCAATGTGTTCCTGCGATGGCTGGGCCATAGTGTGCCTCCCGATGCTGGTTGGAAACATCGGACGGCGCGCGGCATCCGGGTGCAGGGAAATGGCCACGAGGACCGATGACTACATCATTTAAGGCAGGCACCGCTCGAATGTAAATGGGCCTCTGGCCCCACGCGCACAATCTCCATGGCAAGTGCCGCAACGCGATCATGCCGCGCCGCCACCCTGCCGGCCTATCATGAATGAACAGCCGGCACGGCGCCCTCTCGCCGTCCGTCTGCGCCATGAACACAGCCAGCCACCCTCCCCTGTTCCTGTGCGGCGACGTAATGACCGGGCGCGGCATCGACCAGATCCTGGCGCATCCCAGCCAGCCGCTGCTGCATGAATCGTATGTGCATTCCGCGCTCGACTACGTGCGCCTGGCCGAGCACAAGGCCGGCCCGATCGCGCGCCCCGCCTCGCCGGAATACCCGTGGGGCGATGCCCTGGCGGAACTGGAAAGCCGTGCTGCGCGGCCGCGCATCGTCAACCTGGAAACCGCCATCACCACCAGCGACGATGCCTGGCCCGGCAAGGCGGTGCACTATCGCATGCATCCGGGCAATGTCGCCTGCCTGCAGGCCGCCGGCATCGACTGCGCCGTGCTGGCCAACAACCATGTGATGGACTGGGGCCGCGCGGGCCTGACGGATACGCTGGCAGCGCTCGACGGCGCGCATATCGCGCATGCCGGCGCCGGCCCCGACGAGGCAAGCGCGGCGCACGCCGCACTGCTGCAGCGGCCCGGCGGCGGCCGCGTGCTGGTGCTGGCCCTCGCCATGGAAAATGCCGGCACCCCGGCGGCCTGGCGCGCCAGCGCCGGACATTCCGGCGTGAACCTGCTGGAAGACTGGTCGGTTGCATCGCGCGAACGCATTGCCGCGCAGGTGCGCAAGTTCAGGCGTGCCGGCGACGTCGTGGTGGTATCGATCCACTGGGGCCCGAACTGGGGCTACCACATCGACCCCGCGCAACGCGCCTTCGCCCGCGGGCTGGTGGAAAGCGGCGAAATCGACATCGTGCACGGGCATTCCTCGCATCATCCGCTGGGGATTGAGCTGCATGCCGGCAAGCCGATCCTGTATGGCTGCGGCGATTTCATCAACGACTACGAAGGCATCGGTGGCTACGACGAATACCGGCCGGACCTGGCGCTGATGGCCTTTGTCAGCTTCGATGCCGGCGGCAGCGCCGACCTGCGGCTGGTGCCGTTGCGGCGCAGCCATTTCCGTCTGGCCTACGCGCGCGAAGTGGATATGGCGTGGCTGCAGGCCATGTTCGAAGACGAGGGACGGGCACTCGGCACCCGGGTGGAGCGCAGCGGCTTGCATGAACTGCGTTTGCGGGCGGCATAAACCCCAGCCCATGAAAAAGCCCGCCGTTGCGGCGGGCTGCACGAAAGCCAATCGCCAGGCGTCAGTGGCGATGGATCATGTGATCAAACCATGTGCGCACTGACTGCTCCTGCTGCTGCAGCAGCGTCGGGTTCTTTTCCCGCAACATCCAGATGGCAAATGCGGCGCACGCAACGAGGGCGATCAGGACCAGCGCGGTAATCAAGGTCGCGGCCATAGCAACCTCCTTTGGGTAATGGTTGCACCTTCAGTGTAGTTCGCCTGGCAGCCGTCACAGAAAGCAGAAAGGCCAGCCTTGATGGCTGGCCTTTCGGTTATTCCAGTGCCACGTGAGTTGGTTCCGTGTAACGCTTCCGCAGAGTGCTGATCCGCTTCTTCATTCACTGCCCGACTCTAGCTCTCTCGCCCATCCTGCGGCACCCCAGGACATAACTGCAGCATAGTACAAATCCCCGCGGATAACAGCGCGCGTTCAGTTGACGGCGATGCGGTCGTCGACCAGGCGGATCTGGCCGCCAGGCTTGTCTTCCATCACTTTGAGCACGCGGCTGCCTACCTGCAGCGTGACGCCGCCATGGATGCGGCGCGCGGCGTCGATCACGGCCTCGGCGGCCGGCTGCATCTGCTGCCCCAGTTCGGTCAAGCGTGCCTCCAGCTCGAACAGGTCACGCGACAGCTTGAACAGTGTCGCGCGCGCCTTCTCGCGCAGGTCGCCAACGGCCTTCTCGGGATGCTTGGCAAAGAAATCCACCAGCTGTTTGACCTTGTTCTGCTCTGCCAGCATGCGGCGGCGCTCGGCTTCCAGCGCGGCGCGCTGTGCGTCGGCAAATGGATTCAGGCCCACCTGGATGCTGGTGGCGGTGCCGGCCGGTGCGCCCAGCACCGCGGCGCGCACCGCCAGCAAGGCGCGGCTGCGGCCGCCGCTGATGCTGCCCTGCGCGCCGGTGCCGCCCACCACGATGCGCTCGCCGGCAGCAACATCGCTCTGCCGGATGCCGCTTTCGACGTTGACCTCGGTGCCGGCCTCGACCACGGCGTTCTCGATAAAGCGCGCCTTCACCGCGCCCTTGCAGCGCACGCTGGCGCGGCTGATGCCACCTTCGGCGCGGCCGGTGTCGGCCTTGCCGATGATGCCGCCCTTGACGATGACATTGCCGCCGGCCTCGACGTTGGCGGCTTCGATGGTGCCCTCGACCACCACGTCGCCGCTGACATTGACCGACATGCCGGTGCGGATATCGCCCGAAACGCGCAGCGTGCCGTCGAACGCCACGTTGCCTGAGTGCAGGTCGACCGAGTCCACCTGCACCACCGGGCTGACCGCGATGCCGTGCACGCCCACCACCGGCGATCCTGCGATCACCGCGCGCAGCAGCTCCGGATCGTCGGCATCGGCGGCAGCGCCAGTCAGGCCTTCGGCAAAGGGCGGATCATCCACCGGATCGGCGGCGACGGGCTTGCCGAATACGTCGATGCCGTCATTGCCATGCACTGCCGGGATGCGCCGCATCAGCGGCGTGCCGGGGCTGACCAGCAGCAGGTTGCCCAGGTCGCGCAGGTCGACCTTGCCGGCCTCGTCCTCAGGCTGCGCCGGCTTGCGCGGTTCGAGCAGGTTGATGAAGCGCGCCGGCTCACCCTGGCGCGGCGCGGCGCCGGCGGCAATGGTGCGCAGCTCGCAACGGCCTTCGGCCAGCGCGGCGTCCAGTGCCAGGGTCTGGATCGGCGCCACCACGCCGCGTTCCGCCACGGCGCGGCGGATGTCCTCCGCGCTGACCGGGCGGCCGCCTTCGGCTGGCAGCAGCGTCAGCCGCACGGCCAGGCCGTCGGCGGTGATGTCGAGCTCGAAGGCGCCGTCGATCAGCGCACCGATGGTGGCATCGATCTCATGCTCGGCCCGCTGGCATTGCGCCAGGAACTGCGCCACCGCGCGCGCATCCAGCCGCGCCCCGGCCCAGCCCAGGCTGTCCAGGCATTGGCGCAGGCTGGCCTGGTCCGGCGGCAGCCTGCCTGGCTGCGGCGTGTAGCGCGCATGCACCTGCTCGCCTGGCTCGGCAAGTTCCAGGCGCAAACCCGACTCATGCGTCATGCGTCCCCTGAATCGTCTTGTGCAGCCGCACGGCGGGTGCCGGCGCTCCGCTTGTTATCGATCCATAAACCAACGGCAGCAGCGCAGAGAACTTTAGCGCACAGCACTCCCCGACGGCATCATCGCCACTCGTCTTCAGGGGAACCCGCCGGACTTTTCGGTAAACTGTCGGCATTCCGGGACGCGCCGCGTCCCGCAGCCTGCGCAGTCCCCTTCATGTCAAATACCCACGAAATCCGCCCCGGCCAGTCCATCGAACTGCTCAAGGAACTCCATATCCTGACGCGCGACGGCAAGATGAACCAGGATAGCCGGCGCAAGCTCAAGCAGGTCTACCACCTGTTCCAGTTCATCGAACCGCTGCTGCAGGAGGTCAAGGCCGAGCGCGGCCGCGTCACGCTGGTGGACCACGGCGCCGGCAAGTCGTACCTGGGCTTTATCCTGTACGACCTGTTCTTCAAGGCGCTGCAGGACGACTCACACATCTTCGGCATCGAAACCCGTGAAGAACTGGTGAAGACCTCGCAGGCGCTGGCCGCGCGGCTGGGTTTTCCGGGGATGTCATTCCTGAACCTGTCGGTGGCGGATTCGATCACGTCGCCGCAGTTGCCGCCCACCGTCGATGTCGTCACCGCGCTGCATGCGTGCAATACCGCGACCGACGACGCGATCCGCTTTGCGCTGGCCAAGCAGGCCCGCCATATCGTGCTGGTGCCGTGCTGCCAGGCTGAGGTGGCCAGCGTGCTGCGCAAGCACAAAGGCAAGCTGCTGGCGGGCAATCCGCTGACGGAGATCTGGCGCCACCCGCTGCACACGCGCGAGTTCGGCAGCCAGGTGACCAATGTGCTGCGCTGCCTGCAGCTGGAGGCGCACGGCTACCAGGTCAACGTGACCGAGCTGGTGGGCTGGGAACACTCGATGAAGAACGAGCTGATCATCGCGCAGTACAAGGACCTGCCGCGCCGCCGCCCCGCCGAGCGGCTGGAAGAGGTGCTGGAAAGACTGGGGCTGGAAGAGATGCGCGAACGCTTCTTTACCGCGCCGGCGCCGGCTGCGTAATCAGCCTTTTTCGGGTTCGTCCTCGCCCGCCATCCAGCGCTGCCAGCCGTCGTGGCCCAGGCGGCGCATGGTGGCCTGGTTGCGCTCATAGATGTCCGCCGCATCCGGGAACGCCGCCGCCGCGCGGGCGATGGAATCCTCGCGCAGCAGGTGCAGGATCGGATACGGCGCACGATTGGTGTAGTTCTCGATATCGTCCGGCTCGGTCCCGGCAAACTGGTACTGCGGATGGAAGCTGGCGATCTGCAGCGTGCCTTCCAGGCCGAGGCTGCCGAGCAGGCGCTCGGCGAAGTACAGCAAGTCGTTGAAGTCGAGAAAGTCCGCCACCGCATCAGGCAGGATCAGCAGCGTGGTGTCGATCTGATCGGGATCGGCATCGGCCAGCAGGCGCAGTTCGCGCTCCAGGTCGTCCATCACGTCCGGCGCCTCGGTGACGGTGCTGACCACGTAGCGCACCTGCTCTTTCACATACACGCTCTTGGCGAACGGGCACAGGTTGAGCCCGATCACGGCGCGCTCCAGCCAGTGGCGGGTGGCGGCGATGACGGTGTCTGCGGAGTGAGTGGCGGAGGTCATGATGGCAAGGCGCGGCAAACCGTCATTCTAGCGCTGCCGCAGGCTCTATAATCCGCGGCGGAAACACCCCGCCCCCTGCCGAGCCTCCTGATGCCCTCTTCCGCCACTTCCCCCCCTTCCCAAGCCAGCCTCGACGTTGCCGTCATCGGCGGCGGCCCGGCCGGGCTGATGGCGGCCGAAGTGCTGGCGGCACAGGGTGCCAGCGTGGCCGTCTACGACGCCATGCCGTCGGTCGGGCGCAAGTTCCTGATGGCCGGCAAGGGCGGCATGAACCTGACCCATGCGGAGCCGGAGCCGGCCTTCCTGGGCCGCTATGGCGCCCGCACGGCGCAGATCGCGCCGATGCTGGCGGGCTTCGGCCCGCAGGCCCTGCGCGACTGGGTGCACGGGCTTGGCATCGAAACCTTCATCGGCAGTTCCGGCCGCGTCTTCCCGACCGACATGAAGGCCGCGCCGATGCTGCGCGCGTGGCTGCACCGCCTGCGCGAGTCCGGCGTGCAGTTCCATATGCGTCACCGCTGGCTGGGTTGGGACGAGGGCGCGCGGCATGCGCTGCGCTTTGCCACGCCCCACGGTGAAACGGTCGTGCAGGCACGCGCGGTGGTGCTGGCGCTGGGCGGCGGCAGCTGGGCAAGACTGGGATCGGATGGCACATGGGTGCCGCGGCTGGCCGAGCGCGGCGTCGAGATTGCGCCGCTGCGGCCCGCCAACTGCGGCTTCGATGTAGCGTGGAGCGAGGCATTTGCCAAGCGCTTTGCCGGCGAGCCGGTCAAGCCCGTCGCCATCGCCCTGACTGACCGCGACGGACAAGCGCACTACCGCCAGGGCGAGTTCGTCATCAGCGCAACCGGCATCGAAGGCAGCCTGGTCTACGCGCTGTCCGCCCCGATCCGCGACCGCATCGAAGCCGATGGCGACGCCACCATCCACCTTGACCTGCTGCCGGCGCACAGCGCCGAGCACGTCAGCGCGCAGGTAAAGCATCCGCGCGGCGCGCGCTCGCTGTCGAGCCACCTGCAAAGCCGGCTCGGCCTCACCGGCGTCAAGGCCGGGCTGCTGCGTGAATGCCTGTCCAGGGAAGCGATGCACGACGCCGACACGCTGGCCGCATCGATCAAGGCGCTGCCGCTGCGGCTGCTGCGCCCGCGGCCCATCGACGAAGTCATCAGCAGCGCTGGCGGCGTGCGCTTCGAAGCGATGGATGAAGGGTTGATGCTGCGCGCGCTGCCGGGCGTGTTCTGCGCGGGCGAGATGCTGGACTGGGAAGCGCCCACCGGCGGCTACCTGCTGACGGCGTGCTTTGCCAGCGGGCGCACCGCGGCGCTCGGCGCCGCGGCTTACCTGCAGCAGGCTTAGTCGGCCTTGCCGCCGACGATGCTTAGCGCCACGGCCTCGGCCACTTCGATGCCGTCGATCGCTGCGGAGTAAATGCCGCCGGCATAGCCCGCGCCTTCGCCCGCCGGGTACAGGCCCTTCACATTGATGCTCTGGTAGTCATCGTTGTTGCGGCGGATGCGCAGCGGCGACGAGGTGCGGGTTTCCACCCCGGTCAGCACGGCATCATGCAGGGCAAAGCCAGGCAGTTTCTTGTCGATCTCGGGAATGCCCTCGCGGATCGCCGCGATCACGTAGTCAGGCAGCGACGTGCTCAGGTCGGTCGGCGTCACGCCGGGCTTGTACGAAGGCTCGACCGAACCCAGCGAGGTCGATGCCCGGCCCGCGATGAAATCGCCCACCAGCTGGCCCGGCGCGCAGTAGTTGCTGCCGCCAAGTTCGAACGCGCGCTCTTCCCACTTGCGCTGGAATTCGATGCCGGCCAGCGGCCCGCCGGGATAGTCCTCGGGCGTGATGCCGACCACGATGCCGGCATTGGCGTTGCGCTCGGCGCGCTTGTACTGGCTCATGCCGTTGGTCACCACGCGGCCCGGCTCGGAAGCAGCCGCCACCACCGTGCCGCCCGGGCACATGCAGAAGCTGTACACCGACCGCCCGTTGCTGCAGTGATGCACCACCTTGTAGTCGGCCGCGCCCAGCAGCTTGTTGCCGGCGAACTTGCCGAAGCGGCTGCGGTTGATCAGCCCCTGCGGATGCTCGATGCGGAAGCCCAGCGAGAACGGCTTGGCCTCCATGAACACGCCGCGCTCATGCAGCATCTCGAAGGTGTCGCGCGCGCTGTGGCCAACCGCCATGATGACGTGGTCGGCTTCCAGGTATTCGCCGGTGGACAGCTTCAGGCCGCGCACCTGGCCGCCGTCGATATCGATATCGTCGACGCGCGTCTCGAAGCGGATCTCGCCACCGAGCTCGGTAATCTCCGCGCGCATCTTCTCGACCATGCTCACGAGCCGGAAGGTGCCGATATGCGGGCGCGCCTTGTACAGGATGTCTTCCGGCGCGCCGGCGCGCACGAACTCGTTGAGCACCTTGCGGCCATAGTGCTTCGGGTCCTTGATCTGGCTGTACAGCTTGCCGTCCGAGAACGTGCCCGCGCCGCCTTCGCCGAACTGCACGTTCGACTCCGGATTGAGCACGCTCTTGCGCCACAGGCCGAAGGTGTCCCTGGTGCGCTCGCGCACTGCCTTGCCGCGCTCCAGGATGATGGGGCGGAAGCCCGACTGCGCCAGGATCAGCCCGGCCAGCAGGCCGCACGGGCCCATGCCGATCACCACCGGGCGCGGATGCGTGCTGCCCGCCTGGGCACGCGCGACGAAGTGGTACGCCATGTCCGGCGTCACGCTCCAGTGCGGCTTGCCGGCCATGCGCTGGATGGCGGCGGCCTCGTCCCGCACCTCGATATCGATGATGTAGGTCAGCTTGATATCCGAGCGCTTGCGCGCATCGTGGGCACGGCGGAACACGGTATAGCCGATCAGGCCGTCCCCCTTGACGCCGATCTGCGCGGCGCTGGCGCGCACGGCGGCGTCCAGGTCACTTTCGGTATGGTCGAGCGGGAGTTTGACTTCACTTAGACGTAGCATGGGGAACCCGAGAACTGCGGCCGGGGGGTTGGGCACACCAATGTGCCAGGCCGGCCGGAGCGCAATTTTATAGTCTTTCGGGCGCGGAGTCGGGAATCGGGCGGGATACGGGCTGGCGGGCCGGGCCGGTGCGGCGCCAGGACAACGCCAGCCAGGCTTGCAGCCGGGCCAGCCACCCCGGTGGGGCCGTGACCGAGAGCGCGCCGGCGCGGCTTGCCGACACCGCCAGCCAGCCGCGCGCGGGCACGATCCAAGTGTCGTCCGCGCGCAGGCGCCGCCGCGGAATGTAGCAGGTATCGGCCAGCCATTGCGGCGGCCCGGCTACCTCCAGTTCACCCACGCCGGCATGCAGCACGGTGCCCGCCGCCACGCGCAGGCGCAGGCACTGGCCGGCCGAAAGCGGCATTATGGTTGAAGTGTCGTTGAGATCGCTTTGCATGACAGGACTCCGGTAACAGGCACAGGACTCCAGCCTATCGACCGGCCAGCGCGTGCGGCAGGCACACCGGCGTACCGCCTGGACCGGAACAGCAACCAGGATTTCTGGCTGTTACGATACAGAGGCCCCGCTTCTGTATCTGTACCGATGCGGCCGACCACGCCACGATCCCCCCATGGACACCACCCCGCTCTACCGCCAGGTTGCCGGCCACTACCGCCGCGCCATTGAATCCGGCACGCTCGCCGCCGGCGACCGCATGCCGTCGGTGCGCGCGCTGATGGCGTTGCACAGCGTGAGCCTGTCCACTGCGCTGCAGGCATGCAGGCAGCTCGAGAGCGACGGCTTGCTGGAAGCGCGGCCGCGCTCGGGCTATTTCGTCGCGGCACCGCTGCGCTCGCCGCTGGTGGCGCTGGCCGAGCCGGCCGCGGCCTTGCCTGATCCGGCGCAGTATGTCGGCATCCACCAGCGCATTTCCGGCTTGCTGGCGCGTGGCCAGCAACAGCATGTGCATACCAACCTTGGCGGCGCCTATTGCGCGCCGTCACTGTATCCGACCGAGGCGCTGCGCAGCGCCGCGACCCGTGCGCTGCGCCGGCATCCGATGCTGTTCGGCGAAGCGGTCGAGCCCGAAGGCTACCAGCCGCTGCGCGCCGCGCTGGCGCGCCAGGCGTTGCGGGCGCGCGTGCAACTCGCGCCGGAAGAAATCGTTATCACCAACGGCTGCACCGAGGCGCTCAACCTGGCCCTGCGCGCGGTGGCAGGCCCGGGCGACGTGATTGCGGTGGAGTCCCCGACCTACTATGGCCTGCTGCAGATCCTGGAAAGCCTGGGCATGCGCGCGCTGGAAATCCCGTGCAGCCCCCAGACCGGCATCTCGCTGGAGGCGCTGGAGCTGGCCGCGCAGCACTACGACAACATCCGCGCGGTGGCAGTGGTGCCCAACCTGCAGAACCCGCTCGGCTGCATCATGCCGGACGCGCACAAGGCGCGGCTGGTGCAGTGGTGCGAAGCGCGCGGCATCGCGCTGATCGAGGACGACTGCTTCTCGGCCACCGCCGACAGCGATGCGCCGCCCGCCGCGGCCAAGGCCTGGGATGGCAGCGGCAACGTGATCCACTGCGCCTCGCTGCACAAGGTGCTGGCGCCCGGCATGCGGCTGGGCTGGATCGCCGCCGGCAAATGGCAGGCGCGGGTGGAGATGCTCAAGTTCGGCCTGTCGCGGCCCAACGAGATGCTGTCGCAGATGGCGGCCGCTGACTTCCTGGCTTCCGGCGCGCACGACCGCCACTTGCGCCGGCTGCGCACCCGATTGCGCGCGCAGCGCGAATGGTTCGCGCAGGCCATCGCGGCCAGCTTCCCCGCCGGCACGCGGCTGGGCTCGCCGCGCGGGGGCATGCACCTGTGGGTGGAGCTGCCCGCGCAGGTATCGTCCGAAGCCGTATTCGACCAGGCGCTGCAGGCCGGCATCCGCGTGATGCCGGGCGTGATGTTCTCTAACGCCGGCCGCTTCGACCATTGCCTGCGCGTCAACTGCGGCACGCCGCGCTCGGCGCAGATCGAGCGGGCGCTGGGCACGCTGGCCGCCATCGTGCAGCGGCTGGCAGGCTAGCCTTGGCGCCTGCCTGCAATATCCCTCCCCTTTTGCCGGCGCCTCGCCTACATGCGGCTGTCGGCCAGCTTGACGATCTCGCGAGCAGATCGGCAAGCTGGTGGAGCTGAACAACCGCAGGCAGGTAGCTTGGCCGATGGAAAGGCTCAGGCGTGCGCCCGGGTAGAACTGGGCAAGGCGACCGGCTGAACGTGTATCAGGCAAAGCGCGACTACTACACCACGCTGGCAATCGAACGCCGCCGCGATTGAAGCCTGGCGGCTCAGCCCGGCGTGCATTGGCCGCGCATCAGCGCCCACTCCTCGCATTGCTTGCCCGACGGGAAAGTGCAGATGCCGGACTGGCCGGCCGGTGTCGACACGATCTGCAGCTTGCCGCCGCGCTGCGTGCAGTTGACGGAGGCGGGGTTGGGCTTGCCGACGGCAGCGGCGCTGCTGGCGGCTCGTTCTTCAGGTGTCGTGGTGCAGGCGGCGGCGCCAAGGGCGGCGGCCAGCCACAGTGCGGAGCGGACGCGCATCGGGATCTCCGGAACAGGGTCGCAAAGCGGGATGTGAACGGCGCTCGCTGCCCGCCCAAGGCAAAGAGCCGGCTTGCGCCGGCTCTCTTGCTGCTTACAGGAAGACGATCAGCCCCACGCCCAGCACGATCAGGCCAAACTTGGTGACGTAGTAAAGCTGGCGGTTCCAGGCCTTGAAGCGGCGGCGGTACTGGCCGCCCAGCCAGACAAAGCGGAACAGCCGGTTGATCATGCCGGTCTGGTCGTGCTCGTCATTGGGCGAGCTGGCCGCGGTCATGACCTTGCGGCCCATCCAGTGGTTGAACTTCGCAGCCCAGCCGTAGCGCATCGGACGCTCGATATCGCAGAACAGGATCAGCCGGTTGGCATCGCTGCGGTTCTCGGCCCAGTGCAGGTAGGTTTCGTCGAAGACCACGCCCTCACCGTCGCGCCAGCTGTGGCGCTCGCCATCGACCTCGATAAAGCAGCGGTCGTCGTTCGGCGTGGCCAGGCCCAGGTGGTAGCGCAGCGAGCCGGCAAACGGGTCGCGGTGCGGGTTGAGCTTGCCGCCCGGCGGCAGCTCGGCAAACATCGCCGCCTTCACCGTGGGCAGCTCGCGCAGCAGCGCCACGGTCTTGGGGCAGAGCTGCTCGGCCGACGGGTGCTGGGCCTCGTACCACTTCAGGTAGAAGCGCTTCCAGCCGTACTTGAAGAAGGAATTGAAGCCGGCGTCGTCGTTCTTGTCCGCGGCCTTGATCTTGCGCATCGCGGCCAGTGCCAGCCCTTCGTCGCGGATCTCGGGCCAGGCGGCGCGCAGCTTTTCCAGGTCGGGGAAGTTGTCGACCGGGATGTACGGCGTGCGGGGCACGCCCGAGAATGCATACATGAAGCAATTGATCGGGGCCACCAGGGCCGAATGGTCCAGCAGCTGGCGCCAGATGCGCAGGCGCACCTTGCCGCGGAAGTGCACATACAGGATGGCACCGAGGTAGCCCGCGACGATTATCCACTTGATCACCGAAATTCTCCTGGTCAGCCGCCTCCGCCGCGTGTCAGTCACAGCGCGGACCGGCTGGGTGAAAACGCGTATTTTAGCGAAATGGCAGAGCCGCCGCAGCTTGAGACGATTGCGGCACATGGCCCGGGGTGCGGGCCGCGCAGTCAGGCTGGCGCGTTCAGGCCCCGCCGCGCGACTGGCGCGCGATGCGCTCGATCAGTGCCTGGGCGTCGTCGGGCAGGCCCTGCAGCGTCAGCAGGCGCGCGTTGAGCACCAGGTTTTCCAGCACCAGCTTGGCGGTCGAGGCCCACATCGTGGCCAGCAGTGCTTCCACCGGCAGGCCGGACGCCTCCATCTCGCTGGAACGCTCGGCGATCAGCCGGCACGCCAGCCGGCGCAGCGCGGCGTCGTCGAACGGCAGGTCGGCATAGTCGATGGGGTCTTCCTTCTCGACTTCCGTCATCAGTTGCAGCAGGGTGTCTTCTGTCATGGGCAGACTCCTGGCCAGGCAAGATGCGTGGGCTACACGCGGAAATCAGCAGCCATGTCGGCATCGGTGCGCGCCTCGAGGCGCCCCGAACGGCACGCGGCGACAAACTGATCGTAGTCGCGTTCGACCTGGTCGGCATAGCCATTGGCATAGCCTACCATCACGTCGGCCATGCGGTCGCTGCGCCGGCTGTTGCCATTTGTGCGGCATCTGCAACAGAAGCTAATGTACTGCGCCGCGGCTTGTCAATCGGCAGGCCGCGGCAGGGGTCAGGCTGGGGTCATGCGAATGTGCACCGTGGCTCAGAGCGCCGGCGGCTGGCGCCGGAAACCGACGCCAAAGCGGTTCCATGCATTGATGGCCGAGATCAGCAGCGTCAGGTCGGCCATTTCCTTTTCCGAGAATTGCTCGCGCAAGGCCTGGTAGTCCGCATCCGGCGCCTGGCTTTGCGGCAGCAGCGTGAGCGCCTCGGTCCATGCCAGCGCGGCGCGCTCGCGCGGGGTGAACCAGCTCACTTCACGCCAGGCCGGCAGCAGGTTCAGGCGGCGCTCGCTTTCGCCATGCTTGCGCGCATCGGTGATGTGCATGTCCAGGCAGAACGCGCAGCCGTTGATCTGCGAGGCGCGGATCTTCACCAGTTCCTTCAGCGTGGTCTCCAGCGAGCAGCGCGCCAGGTAGACCTCCAGGCCGATCATTGCCTTGTACGCGTCAGGGGCCACGTCTTGCCAGTTCATCCGTTCTTCCATGATCGATCTCCGATTTGACAGGTTGGATTTGGCGGGCACTGGTGTCGCGCCCGTTGGGATGAAAGATAGACGCATCGATTGGCCCCGTACACCGCCAATTTCCGGCAGAATCAGTAGACCAATTTCTGGATCGACGCGTACCCTCATGGAACTGCATCTCGCACTGGACCAAGCCAGCGACCTGACCGCGCAGATCGTCCACCAGATCCGCGACGCGATCCAGGGCGGACGGCTCGAGGCCGGCGCGCGCATGCCGCCTACGCGCCTGCTTGGCACGCAGCTGGGCGTGGCGCGCAAGACGGTGACCACGGCGTATGAACGGCTGGTGGCCGAAGGCTGGCTGCACGCGCGCGTCGGCGACGGCACCTATGTGGCCGAGGGGCTGTCCCGCCCGGCCGCGCGCATGGCGGCGGCGCCGGTGCTGCCGCCCGCCGCGCAGCGCTGGATGGCAGTGCCGACGCCGTTCCTGGACGCCGCCGGCGGCGCGCGCTATGCGTTCCAGCCGGGGCAGGCCGACACCACGCGCTTTCCGCATGAAGCCTGGTCGCGCTGCGTGCGCGCGGCGCTGGCCGCCGAGCGCCAGCGTCCGCCCGGCGCCGCCGATCCGGCCGGTGAGATGGTGCTGCGCCAGGCCATTGCCCGCCATATCGCATTCACGCGCGGCGTGCAGAGCATGCCGACTGACATCCTGGTCACAGGCGGCGCGCAACAGGGCATCGACCTGCTGGCCCGGCTGGTGCTCGGGCCCGACGCCGTGGTGGCGATGGAGGATCCCGGCTACCCGATGGCGCGTTCGTTGTTCCAGGGGCTGGGCGCACGGGTGGTGCCAGTGCCGGTCGATGGCGAAGGGCTGGCGGTGGACGCACTGCCGAACGATGCCACGCTGATCTATGTCACCCCCTCGCACCAGTCGCCGCTGGGCGTGCCGATGAGCCTGGCGCGGCGCCAGGCGTTGCTGGACTGGGCGGCGCGCGGCCACGCGGTGATCCTGGAAGACGACTACGACAGCGAATTCCGCTATGGCGGCCAGGCGCTGGACGCGCTGCAGACCCTGGACCGGCATGGCCGCGTGGTCTACCTCGGCACCTTCTCGAAGACGCTGGTGGCGAACCTGCGCGGCGGCTACCTGGTGGTGCCGCCCTGGCTGATGCCGGCCGCGCGCAAGGTCAAGCACCTGATGGACTGGTACACGCCGACGCTGATCCAGCAGGCGCTGGCGCGCTTCCTGTCCGAGGGGCACCTGCTGCGCCATATCCGGCGCTCGCACGCGCGCCACGCCCAGCGCCGCGCCCGCCTGCTGGCGCGGCTGCAGGGCGACCTGTCGCCGTGGCTGGAGCCGCTGCCGGCGATGGCGGGCTTCCACCTGGCGGCACGGCTGCGCGTGCCGGTGGCGTCCGAGGCGCTGGTCTCGATGGCGCGCCTGGCCGACCTTGAACTTGCCACGCTCGACCCCTGCTATGCCACGCCTCCCGCTACCTGCGCGGGGCTGCTGCTGGGCTTCGGCGCCATCGACCTGCTGGATATCGATCCTGCCCTGGACCGGCTGGCAATGGTACTCTCTGCACTGGTACCTGAGCCGCCGCACGCCACGTGACGCGGGCGGCACAGAAGCGATACCAGGTGACGCATCCCGCGCGCATGCCATCCCGGCGAGATGGCGCCGCAGTCACGCTGGTATTTCGCAAACTGCCGTGAACAAATCGGAAGCGTGCGGGTCTCACTCGCACTTTCCACACAACCAGAGTCGCGTTCATGACCAAGCGTTTGTTGTCCGCCATGCGTCAGTACGCATGGTTTGCCGGGGTGAAGCACCATGTCGTGCAGGGCGTCGAAGCCCTGGCGGAGCTGCTCAAGTCCCCTTCCGCCGCGGCGCGCGCCGTCGCGGCCATCATTGCCGAAACCGAGCAAGGCGTACAGGTCTGGGTCTCGTACTTCGGCAAGCCGCTGGATCCGCACACCAACTACGTGCTGTGGCCCAACCGCGCGCTGCGTCCGGCGCGGCGGCGTATCCAGCCCTCTCCGATCGAACTGTTGCAGATGCAGCGACGGCGCGACGAATAGCCGCGCCTGCTTGCTGGCTGACGTGATGCAGCGCCCTCGAGAGGGCGCCGCCGGCGTTCAGGCGTCCGCCCAGCGGCGCAGCAGGGTGTGATAGACGCCGGTCAGGCCGATCACCGATTCATGCGCCTGGCCGAAATCACTACCGTTGGATCCTGTGCAGGCGGCGGCTTCACTACAATGGGTTTTGTATCCCCGTCACCGACAAGGAGCCGACATGTCCGAACCGCTACACGATGAAGCGCTGGTCAATCTCTACCTGGAACGCATCTCGGCTCTCTCGGTGAGCGCCTTCGATGGTGCCGATGTCAGCGGCGAGCTCGATGCGGTGATGCGCGAAGCGGTAACCAAGTGCCAGGCCGCGGGCGGGCCGCAGGCGCAAGGCACACTGACGGTGCTGGCCACGCGGCTGCGTGAGCATGCCGACGCTGCGGAGCGTGAAGACCAGCCGCTGGTGCGCGATACGTTCAGGCGTGCGGCAGAACTGGTGCGCACATAGCAGGCGCACGAACGCTGCAAGGCATGCCTTTGGCTTGCGCGGAATTACATCGGAGCTGTGAGTGAGTCAGGCCGGACGGCCTTGAGAACAACGCCTTGAAGGACTGCGGCGAATGCCGCTGGATACTGATATAAGGCGTTGGTTGCGGGGGCAGGACTTGAACCTGCGACCTTCGGGTTATGAGCCCGACGAGCTGCCAACTGCTCCACCCCGCGTCTGAAGGAGACGGATTATGGGCGATTCACCCGCGCATGGCAAGCGCTATTTTGCCGTGCGCATGAAATCGTTCGTTCGTGCCTCGCGCCGTCATGCAATGCGCCTGGCTTTGCCGTCCGGTTCATGGCGAGCGAGACTTCGCTCGCTTCATTTCCAGAGTAGGAGTGCCGGGGCCGGATCAAAAATAATCCGCGTCAATAGCAATAGATCACGGCATGATATAAGCCGTTGCGCCAACCACAATGAGGCGCAGCCCTTATTCGGCGGGCCCCAGCAGTCGGTCCACCAGGGCATAGCCCGCGCCGAAGGCAGCCACCTCTGCCGCATGGCGCGTGGCGAACTGCTGCGGGCCGCTGGCAAGCAACTCGGTATCGCCCGCGTCGGCCGGGTCGGCGCCTTCCTGCGACACGCGGACTTCATAGCCCCAACGGCCGATGCTGTCCTGCCCTTGCGGCGATACCAGGACATAGACATCCATGCCGCGGTACTCTTCAACGCGCCACTCTGCGTTTTCCATGCGCTCAGCTCCCAGGGTCGAGGTTGTGCCTGATTCGAGCCTAGGAGGCCGCACGCGCGACCGCAAGGCGTGACGCAGCAATCGCAGGCGAGCGTGGGTGCAGGTGGAAAGCGGGAACGGTAGCCGCAGCGCGCAGGTCGAACGGCACGACGGCGAGAGGACGGAAACGAAAAAGGGCTTCCGTTTCCGGAAGCCCTTTTCTTTCTGCATAGGTGGCGCGGCTGGCAGGATTCGAACCCACGACCCCTTGGTTCGTAGCCAAGTACTCTATCCAACTGAGCTACAGCCGCACGCGAGAAAAAGATTATAACCCAGTTTTTATTTTTGGGAAGCCCCTTCGCAACTTTTTTGTGATCTTTCCTTGGAAGGGGCGCAGCAGATGCCCGCCGGCGAGGTTCGCCTGTGGCGTTTTCCTATAATGACAGACCCAAGAAGTGATCCGGAACATGAACAAGGCATTTGTCAAAGAGTCGTCCGGCGACGAGGACGACGATCTCCCCGAAGGCGCAACGCCGCTACCTCCCGGCACCAAGAACTACATCACCGCCGATGGCTACAACCGCCTGCGCAATGAGCTGATGCAGCTGATCGACGTCGACCGGCCCGATGTGGTGCAGATCGTGTCGTGGGCGGCCTCCAATGGCGACCGCTCGGAGAATGGCGACTATCTCTATGGCAAGAAGCGGCTGCGCGAGATCGACCGCCGCATCCGCTTCCTGACGCGCCGCCTGGACAAGGCGGAAGTGGTCGACGCGTCCCTGCAGGGCGACAACGACCAGATCTTCTTCGGCGCCACCGTCACCTACGCCAATCGCGCCGGCGAAGAAACCACCATCACCATCGTCGGCATGGATGAAGTCGACCTGGACAGCAACCACGTGAGCTGGATCTCGCCGATCGCCAAGGCGCTGATCAAGGCGCGCGAGGGCGACACCGTGGCGTTGCGCACGCCGGCCGGGGTCGAGCAGATCGATATCCTGGAAGTCCGCTACCCGTCGCCGCGCGGCGCCGAGTAATCACGCGCCGCCGAGCGGCGCTCAGCCGTCGTTGCGGTCGCGGAAGATGCGGATCACATCGGGGTTGCGCCGCAAGCCCCGCATCACGTTCGCCAGGTGCAGGCGGTTCTGCACCTGGATGATGAACTGCATATAGGTGGCTTCCTGGTGGCCGGCGTCCTGCTGCTCCATGGCCACGTGCGCCACGTTGGCATCGGCGGCGGTCAGGTCGGCCGCCACGCGCGCGACGATGCCCTTGACGTTGCGCACCATCACCTTGATCGACACATCGAAGGCGCGCGTGGTCTTCTTGGCCCACATCACGTCGATCCAGTGCTCAGGATCCTTGCTGTGCAGGCGCTTGGCGATCTTGCAGTCCTGCACGTGGATCTGCAGCCCTTCGCCCTTGCCCAGGTAGCCAACGATCGAATCGCCCGGGATCGGGCGGCAGCACGCCGAGAAGATCATCGACATGCCTTCGTCGCCGGTGATCGGCACCGCGGGCGCTTCTTCGCCGGCAAAGGTCTGCACCGCCGCCAGCAGCGCGCTGTCGACATCGCCGGACAGCTCCTGTAGCAGGATCTCCATGCGCTTGGCCACCACCGCCGGCACGCGCCGGCCCAGTGCCAGGTCGGCAAAGATGTCTTCGCGCTGCTTGTTGCCGGTCCACTGGATCATGCGGTCCCACACCGACTGCGGCACCGCCTTGAGCTCGAAGCCGAGCTGGCGCGCCGACTGTTCCAGCAGGCGCTCGCCGAGCTGGATGGCTTCGTCGAGCTTGGTGGTCTTCAGGTAGTGGCGGATCGCCGCGCGCGCCTTGCCGGTGCGCACGAACGACAGCCACGCCGGATTGGGCTTGGAGTACGGCGCCGTCACCACCTCGACGATATCGCCGCTCTTGAGCTCGGTGCGCAGCGGCAACATCTCGTTGTTGATCTTGACCGCGACGCACTGGTTGCCCAGGTCGCTGTGCACCGCGTAGGCAAAGTCCAGCGCGGTGGCGCCGCGCGGCAGCGCGCGGATATGGCCCTTGGGCGTGAACACGTAGACCGCATCCGGGAACAGGTCGATCTTGACGTGCTCGAGGAATTCCTGCGAATCGCCGGTCTGGCTCTGGATATCGAGCAGCGACTGCAGCCACTGGTGCGCCTGCTGCTGGATATCGTTGGCGTGGTCGGCCTGGTGCTTGTACATCCAGTGCGCAGCCACGCCCGCCTCGGCGATCTGGTGCATGTCGCGCGTGCGGATCTGGAACTCCACCGGCGTGCCAAACGGGCCCACCAGCGTGGTGTGCAGCGACTGGTAGCCGTTGATCTTGGGGATGGCGATGTAGTCCTTGAACTTGCCGGGCATGGGCTTGTACAGCCCGTGCAGCGCGCCCATAGCCATGTAGCAGTGCATCTGCGTTTCCACCACCACGCGGAAACCATATACGTCCAGCACCTGCGAGAACGACAGCTGCTTGTCGTGCATCTTGCGGTAGATGCTGTAGAGCGTTTTCTCGCGCCCGGACAGTTCGGCCACGATGCCAGCATCGGCCAGCCCCTTCTGCGCGGCTTCCAGGATACGCTTGACCACCTCGCGGCGGTTGCCGCGCGCAGCCTTGACGGCTTTCTCCAGCGTGGCGTAGCGGAACGGCGAGCCGACCTTGAAGGACAGCTCCTGCAGCTCGCGGTAGATCGTGTTGAGACCGAGACGGTGCGCGATCGGCGCATAGATCTCCATGGTCTCCAGCGCGATGCGGCGGCGCTTCTCCGGCGGCACGAAGTCGAGCGTGCGCATGTTGTGCGTACGGTCGGCCAGCTTCACCAGGATCACGCGCACGTCGCGCGCCATCGCCAGCAGCATCTTGCGAAAGCTCTCCGCCTGCGCCTGCTCGCGGCTCTGGAATTCGAGCTTGTCCAATTTGGTCAGGCCATCGACCAGTTCGGCGACCTTCGGGCCGAATTTCTCGGCCAGCTCGCTCTTGGTGATGCCCTGGTCTTCCATCACGTCGTGCAGCAGCGCCGCCATGATGGACTGCACATCCAGCTTCCAGTCCGCGCACAGCTCGGCCACCGCCACCGGATGGGTGATGTAGGGCTCACCGCTCTGGCGGTACTGGCCCAGGTGGGCTTCGTCGGAAAACTGGAAGGCCTCGCGCACGCGCGCCAGGTCGGGCGCTTTCAGGTATGCGAGTTTCTCCATCAGCCGGGTGATGGAGATGACCTGCTGGCGCGGCGGTACCGCCGGCTGCGAGGTCGGGCCGAAGAAGTGCCGGTATGACTGCGCCAGCACTGCGTCGATAAACAGGCTGTCAGCCGCCGGCGCCACATCCTGCATCGCGGCCAGCTCGTCCTGCAGCGCCGCGCCCCTGGCCTTGCCCGGCGCCAGCGCGGGCGCGACGGCACGCTCGCCGACGACATCGCCGCCGAGCGGATCGGGAAGATTGGGAGCGCCAGTGCGCGCGTTCACGGAGGGTTGGCCCGGAATGGTGCGCTTACGCGCCGTAGGCGGGGCCGCATCGCCAAGCGCCGGCGCCACGGCAGTCGGCGACGGCTGGGAGGGAGGCTTGGAGGGCGAATGCGGCGAAGGCATGGCGGCGGCCCCTGGAATCCGGCTGGATACGTGCTGGCACGATGCGAGGATAAGCCATGGGCCGCCTGACCAATCAGGTCGGGACCTTCTTCAGCATCTCGATGCCGACCTGGCCCGACGCGATCTCGCGCAGTGCCACCACAGTCGGCTTGTCCTTTGCTTCGACTTTGGGCGTGTGGCCCTGCACCAGCTGACGGGCACGATACGTGGCCGCCAGCGCGAGCTCGAAGCGATTCGGAATGTGTTTCAGACAATCTTCGACGGTAATACGCGCCATATCAAATCCACCTTGGGACAAAACCTTACGTTGGGTTGCCATTTTACAGCACGCGGCGGAAAACGCCGGCGGCGCCCCGCGCGGCTGTCATCGGCAGGCATCGGTTCAGTGGATGCCCAGCTCGATAAACAGCTCCGTATGCCGCGCTTTCTGCGAGGAAAACCGCAGCCGCGTGGCGCTGATCACGTTGCGCAGCTGCTCCAGAGCATCGTCGAAGACCTCGTTGATGATGACGTAGTCCGACTCCGAGGCGTGGGCCATTTCACTGCCCGCCGCCAGCAGCCGGCGCACGATCACATTGGGCTCGTCCTGGCCGCGTTTTTTCAGGCGCTCTTCCAGCGCCGTCAGCGACGGCGGCAGGATGAAGATCTCGACCGCGTTGGAAAAGCGCTGGTGCACCTGCTGCGCGCCCTGCCAGTCGATCTCGAGCAGCACGTCGTTGCCCTGCGCCATCTGCTGCTCGATCCACACGCGCGAGGTTGCGTAGTAGTTGCCGTGGACCTCGGCCCATTCCAGGAAGTCGCCGCGGTCGCGCGCGGCGCGGAATGCGTCGACCGTGACGAAGTGGTATTCGCGCCCGTCCTGCTCGCCCGGGCGCGGTGCGCGCGTGGTGTGCGAGATCGACAGGCGGATGGCCGGGTCCTGCGACAGCAGCTTGTTGACCAGCGTCGACTTGCCGGCTCCGGACGGCGCCACCACCATGAAGAGGTTGCCGGGGTAGACGGTATCGATGGCAGTGTGAGGCGCGGATTGAGGCGTTGGGCTCATGATGATTCTTTGGTGATTCCTGGGGCTGTCTTTATTCGAGATTCTGGACCTGTTCGCGCATCTGCTCGATCAGCAGCTTGAGCTCCATCGAGGCGTCGGCAAGCTCCTTGGCGGCGGCCTTGGAGCCAAGCGTGTTGGCCTCGCGGTTGAGCTCCTGCATCATGAAGTCCAGGCGCTTGCCGGCCTGGCCGCCCTTCTTCAGGATATGCCGGGTCTCGTTCAGGTGCGCCTGCAGCCGCGACAGCTCTTCGGCGATGTCGATGCGGATGCCGTAGACGGTGGCTTCCTGGCGGATGCGCTCGGCGATCTCGTCGCGGCTCATCGACGGCATGCCGGCGGGCGCGGCCAGGTTGAAGGCCTCCTGGAGGCGCTCGGTCAGCTTGTCCTGGTGATGGGCGATCAGCTGCGGGATGGTCGGCGTCAGGCGCTCGACGATCGCCAGCATGGCGTCGATGCGCTCCATCAGCGTCGCCTTGAGCGCGTCGCCTTCGCGGCGGCGGGCTTCCAGCAGCTGGTCCAGCGCCTCGCGCGCGGCGCCCAGCACCGCCTCGCGCAGTGCCTCCTGCGACAGTTCCGGCTCGACCAGCACGCCCGGCCAGCGCAGGATCTCGCCCATGCGCAGGGTGCCGGCGCTGGCGAAGGTGGCGGCGACGGTGGTTTCCAGCGCGCGGATCTGCGCCAGCAGCCCTTCATTGAGGGCCAGGGTGGCGCCGCCGGCGTCAGTGCGCTGCAGGTTGATGCGGCACTCCAGCTTGCCTCGCGACAGCTCGGCCATCAGCATCTCGCGCAGGGCCGGCTCGAAGGCGCGGCACTCTTCCGGGGCCCGGAACAACAGGTCGAGGAAACGCGAATTGACAGTGCGGAATTCCACCGAAACGGACGCGGAGCGCCCGCTGGGCTCGCCTTGCGCGTTGGTCAATGGCGCCTGGCGCGTCGCCAGGCCATAGCCTGTCATGCTGTGGATCATTGGATGTTCTCGTGAATGGCGGCGGCCCCGGGCTGCTGGCGGCCCGCGCACACCCGCCTCGAGCGCCCCGCACGGGAGCCCGGGGACGCTCTCAATACGTTGAAAGGAGGGCAACAATGCCCTTATTTGTGTTCTTTACAAGTGACCGATTAGCCCGGACAATCCGGAGGCAAATCAGGTCCCTATTCCCATGACAGAGCCAAAGGGCACGACACAACCGAAGAGTGCACCGCTGCCCGTCGGCACGCTGTTGTCCAACTATCGTATTGTAAAGAAGTTGGCCAGCGGGGGGTTCAGTTTCGTCTACCTGGCCACCGACGATACCGGCGCACCGGTTGCCATCAAGGAATACCTGCCGGCGTCGCTGGCGCGGCGCAACCCGGGCGAACTCATCCCCGTGGTGCCCGAGGAAAACGCCGCCGCGTTCCGGCTGGGCCTGAAGTACTTCTTTGAAGAGGGCCGCTCGCTGGCCCGCATCTCCCATCCCAGCGTGGTGCGCGTGGTGAATTTCTTCCGCGAGAATTCCACCGTCTACATGGTGATGAACTACGAGCTGGGCAAGACGCTGCAGGAGCACGTGCTGGCCGCCCGGCAGCAAGGCGGACCCAAGGTGCTGCGCGAGCATTTCATGCGCAAGGTCTTCCACGACCTGATGAGCGGCCTGCGCGAGGTCCATATCCACAAGCTGCTGCACCTGGACATCAAGCCCGGCAACATCTACCTGCGCGAGGACGAATCCCCGATCCTGCTGGATTTTGGCGCCGCGCGGCAGACCCTGACGATGGAAGCGGCCCGCTTCCAGCCGATGTACACCCCCGGCTTTGCCGCGCCCGAGCTCTATGGCAAGCATTCCGACTTGGGCCCGTGGACCGATGTCTACAGCCTGGGCGCCACGCTCTACGCCTGCATGGCCGGCATGCCGCCGCAGGAAGCCAACCAGCGCGAAAAGGAAGACCGCATGGGCGAAGCCCTGGCGCGGCTGCGCAGCAGCTACACCAACGGGCTGGTGGACCTGGTCGAATGGTGCCTGCGACTGACGCCGGCCGAGCGCCCGCAGAGCGTGTTCAGGCTGCAGAAGGAGTTGCGCGAGCAGACCAACGCCCTGGGCGAGCAGACGCTGGCGCCACAGACGCAAGCCCCGGCCATGGCGCCGGCGGAGCGGCCCGCGGCGACATCGCGCTTCCTGACCCTGCTGCGCCGGCGTGACGAACCCGTCCCCGGCGCGAGCGTCGACTGAATCACAAATCTGGCGCCCCGGTTGCGGCCAGTCCACTGAATTCCCTGAAAGCCAACATGCGATTCTCTGTCTACCAGGAAAGCAGGAAAGGCGGCCGCCGCGTCAACCAGGACCGCATGGGCTATTGCTTCACGCGCGACGCGCTGCTGATGGTGCTGGCCGACGGCCTGGGCGGCCATGCGCACGGCGAAGTCGCCGCGCAGCAGGCGCTGCAGACGCTGGCGCGCCAGTTCCAGGTGCAGGCGCGGCCCACGGTGCGCAACCCGGCCGAGTTCCTGCAGGACACCATCATGCTGGCCCACCGCGAGATCCACCGCTATGCCGAA
Source organism: Cupriavidus sp. GW821-FHT07C08 (assembly GCF_059419025.1). Taxonomy (NCBI): domain Bacteria; kingdom Pseudomonadati; phylum Pseudomonadota; class Betaproteobacteria; order Burkholderiales; family Burkholderiaceae; genus Cupriavidus; species Cupriavidus sp. GW821-FHT07C08. The sequence continues at coordinate 107,916 of NZ_JBWKQZ010000015.1, read as the reverse complement.
GCCAACCAGATGGCGGACGTGCCACGCACCACGGTGGTCTGCTGCCTGGTGCAGCAGGGCCAGATCTACTGGGCCCACGCCGGCGACTCGCGCTATTACCTGCTGCGCAAGGGCCGGCTGCTGACGCGCACGCGCGACCACTCCAAGATCGAGAACCTGCTGCAGCAGGAGCGCGTGCTGCCGATGCACGTGGCCAACCACCCGGAGCGCAACAAGCTCTATAACTGCCTGGGCTCGCCCAACCTGCCGCTGATCGACCTGGGCGGCCCGGTGCGGCTGGAGCCGGGCGACGTGGCCCTGCTCTGCTCCGACGGCCTGTGGGGCGCGCTCGAAGAGCCCGCGCTGGTGGACAAGCTGTCGCGCCTGTCGGTGGTGCAGGCGGTGCCGGCGCTGATCGAGCAGGCGCTGCAGAACGCCGGCGAAGGTGCCGACAACACCACCGGCATCGCCATGATGTGGGAACTGGACAGCAATGCGGCGGGACAGGATGCGGTCATGACCGACACCCTGCCGCTGAACGCCTTCACCACCTCGATCCTGGAGCGCACCGGCGCTGACAGCGACCTGCTGTCCGAAGAGGAGATCGAGCGCTCGATCGCCGAGATCCGCGCCGCCATCGACAAGACCAGCAACCTGATGCGGTAATGCCCTCCCCGGGGTGCTATGCAGCGCTCAAGGGCTGGCGGCGTTAGAATCGCGGTCTCTCCCCGATTCGGACAAACCATCCCATGCGACCCAGCGGCCGCGCAGCCGATGCGCTGCGTTCCATCAGCCTTACCCGCCACTACACCCGCCACGCCGAAGGCTCCGTCCTGTGTGCCTTTGGCGACACCAAGGTGCTTTGCACCGCAAGCGTGCTGGCCAAGGTGCCGCCGCACAAGAAAGGCAGCGGCGAAGGCTGGGTCACGGCCGAATACGGCATGCTGCCGCGCGCCACGCACACCCGCTCTGACCGCGAGGCCGCGCGCGGCAAGCAGACCGGCCGCACCCAGGAAATCCAGCGCCTGATCGGCCGCGCCATGCGCTCGGTGTTCAACCTGGCGGCGCTGGGCGAATACACCATCCACCTGGACTGCGATGTGCTGCAGGCCGACGGCGGCACCCGCACCGCTGCCATCACCGGCGCCTTTGTCGCCGCCCATGACGCGGTTTCGACCATGCTGCGCGACGGCCTGATCGCCGCCAGCCCGATCCGCGACCACGTTGCCGCGGTCTCGGTCGGCATGGTCGACGGCGTGCCGGTGCTGGACCTGGACTACGCCGAGGACAGCAGCTGCGACACCGACATGAACGTGGTCATGACCGGCAGCGGCGGCTTTGTCGAGGTGCAGGGTACCGCCGAAGGCGTGCCCTTCAGCCGCGCCGACCTGGACGCCATGACGCGCCTGGCCGAAGCCGGCATCGCCCGCCTGGTGCAGCACCAGCGCGAAGCGCTCGGCCTGGCCTGAGCAGCGGGATCCGCGATGCAACGGCTGGTACTGGCTTCCAACAACGCCGGCAAGCTGCGCGAATTCGGCGCGCTGCTGGCTCCGCTTGGCTTTGACGTGGTGCCCCAGGGCGAACTGGGCATTCCCGAGGCCGAAGAGCCCTTTGCCACCTTCGTCGAGAACGCGCTGGCCAAGGCCCGCCACGCCAGCCGGCTGGCCGGGCTGCCCGCGCTGGCGGACGATTCCGGCATCTGCGTGCAGGCGCTGGACGGCGCGCCCGGCGTCTATTCCGCGCGCTATGCGCAGATGGCCGGGCAGGCCAGGTCGGATGCCGCCAACAATGCGCACCTGGTCTCGCAACTGGCCGGCAAGCTGAACCGCCACGCGCACTACTACTGCGTGCTGGTATTCGTGCGCCACGCCGAAGACCCCTGCCCGATCATTGCCGAAGGCCTCTGGCACGGCGAGGTCGTCGACGCGCCGCGCGGCGCGGGCGGCTTTGGCTACGACGCGCACTTCCTGCTGCCGCGCCTGGGCAAGACCGCCGCCGAGCTGTCGCCCGAAGAGAAGAACACGGTCAGCCACCGGGCCCAGGCGCTGCGCGCGCTGGTGGCACGGCTGCAGGCCGATGCCGCGGAAACCACCACCCGATGATCCCGATCGTACCGGTCTCCGCGTCCGTGCCCGTGGACAGCAAGCAGCTCTGGCTCAAGCCCGGGCAGATCAGCCTGCCCGGCTCGCCGCCGCTGTCGCTGTACGTGCATATCCCGTGGTGCGTGCGCAAGTGCCCGTATTGCGATTTCAACTCGCACGCCGCACCCGGCGCCGACAACCACGAGATTCCAGAAGACATCTACCTGGACGCGCTGCGCGCGGACCTGGAGCAATCGCTGCCGCTGGTGTGGGGCCGGCCGGTGCATACGGTCTTTATCGGCGGCGGCACGCCCAGCCTGCTGTCGGCAGCGGGCATGGACCGGCTGCTGTCGGATCTCCGCGCGCTGCTGCCGCTGGATGCCGACGCCGAGATCACGATGGAGGCCAACCCCGGCACCTTCGAGGCCGACAAGTTCGCCAGCTACCGCGCCAGCGGCATCAACCGGCTGTCGATCGGCATCCAGAGCTTCAATGACCGGCACCTGCAGGCGCTCGGCCGCATCCACGGCGGTGCCGAGGCGCGCAAGGCGATCGACATTGCCCAGGCCAGCTTCGACAACATCAACCTGGACCTGATGTACGCCCTGCCCAGCCAGACGCTGGACGAATGCCGGCAGGATGTGGAAACCGCGCTGTCGTACGGCACCACGCACCTGTCGCTGTACCACCTGACGCTGGAGCCCAACACGCTGTTCGCCAGGTTCCCGCCTGCGCTGCCGGATGACGACAGCGCGTACGAAATGCAGGACTGGATTGAAGCGCGCACGGCCGAGGCCGGCTACCGGCACTATGAAACCTCGGCGTACGCAAAGCCGCATCGCGAGGCGCGCCACAACCTGAACTACTGGCGCTTCGGCGACTACCTCGGCATCGGTGCCGGCGCGCACGGCAAGCTGTCGTTCCCGCATCGGATACTGCGCCAGATGCGGCACAAGCATCCGGCCACCTACATGGAGCGGGCGCTGGCCGGCAATGCCGTGCAGGAAGCGCGCGATGTCGGCGCCGACGAGCTGCCGTTCGAGTTCATGCTCAACGCCCTGCGCCTGACCGACGGCGTGCCGGCATCGAGCTTCCACGACTACACCGGACTGCCGCTGCATACCATCAGCAAGCAGCTGGCCGAGGCGGAAAAGAAAGGGCTGCTGGAAGCGGACCTGACCACCATCCGCCCCACCGAGCTGGGCCGGCGCTTCCTCAACGACCTGCAGGAGATGTTCCTGAAGGACTGAGCGCCGCCGTGCACCGGCAACAAAAAAAAGGCCACGCAATGCGTGGCCTTTTACATGCTGGCAAACGTCAGGCTGGCATATCAGTACGGCGTTGCCATGTCGTTGGCCACGCGCGCGCGCATGCCCACCTGCAGGTTGCCCAGGCTCGACTGGGTCACCGTGGCCACGCGGCCATCATCCAGGCGCACGTTGACGCGGTACGCGGTCTGCGTGTTGCTGCCCGCGCGCTTCTCGATCTGGTTGCCGGCCACGGCGCCGACCACGGCACCGCCGATGGTCGCCGCGGTCTGCCCGCGCCCGCCGCCGATCTGGTGGCCCAGCAGGCCGCCGGCCGCACCGCCGATCACGGTGCCAAGCAGGCCCGAGCTGTTTTGCGTGTTGGTGATCGGTTCAATCGATTCCACACGGCCGTAGTACACCGCGCCAGCCGGGGGCTGCGAGGTGTTGGGAGTCTGGTACCCCGGAGGCGGGGCGTTGTAGCCGGTGTTGTAGCCGCTGTCATACGGCGCGGCACAACCGGCCAGCACAGCCGCTGCGGCCACTGGAACGATCAGCCATTTCTTGCTATGGATTCGCATTTTGAGTTCTCCTCTGTTGCCAGGCGAAAGCCGGGGATGCAGCACACACCGCGCCACCCGGCACGACAATATGAGCGATGCCGGCGTGTGAAGGTTCCGTAATGTCAGACAGACGCCGACATCCGTGGCGGTGGATGTGGCAGGAAGTTTACGCGCGCTTGCGTGCCGCAACACAAGACCACCATCAATCCACGCGAGCCTTGTATAATGCGCGGCCTGACCGTCAGGTCTGCAGGCGGCAGCGCGCGGGGCCCATGCCCTTTCGCGCTACAATGCCCGCACTTTCCAGGAAGCGTGGCCGAGTGGTTTAAGGCAGCAGTCTTGAAAACTGCCGATGGGGTGACCCATCCGTGAGTTCGAATCTCACCGCTTCCGCCAGACAAGAGAAACGGCCCGCGCCAGTGACTGGTGCGGGCCGTTTTCATTCGGCATCGTCGTGCGGGTCTTGCGTCAGCAGCCGGTACGCCTCGGCTTCTGAAATCCTGAGCCGGTACTTGCACGCCAGCACGCGCGCCAGGCCATGCGCCGCGCCCGGCGGGCTGTGCCGCAGCTGCACGCGGTACGCCTCCACTTCATAGCGCAGGCGCCAGCGCCGGCTGGCCAGGTAGAGCACGCCCATCAGGCCCCAGCTGCGCCAGAACTGGCGCACATGCACCTTCTCATGCTCGATCAGCGCCTGGCTGGCGCCGGGGCGCAGCAGGATCAGCGGACCGGGCGTGAAGCCGTCAAACCCGCGCGGGACCAGCCAGCGGGTTTCGACGACCAGGCACAGGGGCGAGCGGCAATAGCGGAGCATGCACCTAGCATAGCGCGGAAGCCGCCGCCCTGCTGCTGGCTCAGGCCGCCGCTCGCAGCGGCGCCGGAGCGGAGGCGGCCAGCGCCCCGGCCTGCCCGCGCGAACGTCCCGAACTCAGGTACCCCGCGATCGATTCCTGCGTGACCTCGCCCAGGTAGGCGCCGTCAGCGCCCATCACCGGCAGCCAGCTGGTGTTGTGCTGGTACATGCGCGACAGCACGATGCGCAGGTGCTCGTCGAAGGCCGCGGTGACGGCGAACGGGCGCATCACGTCACTGCACTGGCCCCGGCCCGAGCGCGCATCGCGGCGCGTGACGTAGCCCAGCGCGACCTGCGCGTCATCCACCACCGGCAGGTGGCGCACGTCGGCATCGTCCATCACGGCCAGCGCCTCGGCCAGCGGCATGTCGGGGCGGCAGCTCGGCGGCATGGTGGCGGCGTCACCGGCGCGCACCAGCAGCAGGCGCTTGAGGGTGTTGTCATGGCCGACGAAGGCCTGCACGAACTCATCGGCCGGATGCGCCAGCAGCGCATCGGGGTGATCGAACTGCACCAGCTTGCCGCGGCGGAACACCGCCACCTTGTCGGCCAGCTTGATGGCCTCGTCGATGTCGTGCGAAACCATGATCACGGTCTTGCCGAGCTGGCGCTGCATCTGCAGGAATTCGTTCTGGATGCTCTCGCGGTTGATCGGGTCGACCGCGCCGAAGGGCTCGTCCATCAGCAGCAGCGGCGCGTCGGCCGCCAGCGCGCGGATCACGCCGATGCGCTGCTGCTGGCCGCCGGAGAGCTCGCGCGGATAGCGCGTCAGCAGCCGGTTGGGATCGAGCTGCACCATCGCCATCAGCTCGCGCGCGCGTTCGCGGCTTTGCTTCTTGTCCCAGCCCAGCAGGCGCGGCACCACCATGATGTTTTCTTCGATGGTCATGTTGGGGAACAGGCCGATCTGCTGGATCACGTAGCCGATCTTGCGGCGCAGGGTCACGCCGTCAAGGCCGCGCGTATCCTCGCCCTCGATGCGCACCGTGCCCGAGGTCGGCTCGATCAGCCGGTTGATCATCTTCAGCGTGGTGGTCTTGCCGCAGCCCGAGGGGCCGAGGAAGACGCAGATCTCGCCGCGCGGCACCGTCAGCGACACGGCGTCGACGGCGCGCGTTTCGGTGCCGTCTTTCTGCGGGAAGGACTTGGTGAGTTGGTCGAGTTCGATCATATGCGGATTCCCTTTGGCGTCAGTGCCCGCTGCAACCACTGCAGGAAGGCGTCCGCCACGATGGCGAGCAGGCTGACCAGGACCGCGCCCACGGCCAGCTTGCTCATGTTGCTCTGGCTGATCGCCTGCAGGATCAGCACCCCAAGGCCACCCGCGCCGATGATGGCGGCAATGGTGGCAACCCCGATATTCATCACCACGGCGGTACGCACGCCGCCAAGGATCACCGGCACCGCCAGCGGCAGGTCCACCAGCCGCATGCGCTGCCAGGTGGTCATGCCGATGCCGCGCCCCGCTTCCTGGATGCCGGGGTCGACATTGGCCAGTGCGGTGTAGGTGTTGCGCATGATCGGCAGCAGCGAGTACAGGAACACCGCCGTCACCGCGGGCACGTAGCCCAGCGCATGGCCAAAGCGCGCGAAGACCGGGATCATCAGCCCGAACAGCGCGATCGACGGCAGCGTCAGCACGATCGTCGCCAACGCCAGCAGCGGCGTGGCGAGCGCGCGGAAGCGCGTGATCACAATGCCCAGCGGTACGCCGATCAGGATGGCCAGCCCCACTGCCGAGCCCACTAGCGCCAGGTGCTCGCCGGTCATTTTCAGCAGCGTGGGCCAGCTGTGCTGCAGGTACGAGATCAAGTCCATGCGGCCCTCCTCAGATCAGTCCGTGGCTGCGCAGGAAGTCCTCCGCGACCTTGTCCACCGGCTGCTGGCCGATGTCCACCTTGTAGTTCATGTCGGTCATGCTCTCGTTGTCGAGCTTGGCCGCCAGCGCGTTGAGCAGGCCCGCGAGCTCCGGGTGCTGGTCAAGCACTGGCTTGCGCACCACGGGCACGGCGTTGTAAGGCGGGAAAAAGTGCAGGTCGTCTTCCAGCAGCACCAGGTCGAAACCCTTGACGCGGCCGTCGGTAGCATAGACCAGGCCCAGTTCCACCTGGTTGTTCTTCAGTGCGGTGTAGACCAGCCCCGGGTCGAGCTGGATCACGTCGCGGCGCGAGAACGGCAGCTTGTACAGCGCCTTGAGCGGCTCCAGGCCGTCGGGGCGCGCAGCGAATTCCATGTCGACCGCAAACGGGTGGCCGGTGTCGGGGCCGGCGCGGCGCATCTGCTCGGCAAAGCCCGACAGCGTGGTCACGCCGCTGCCCGCGCGTTCCTTCGGCATCGCCAGCGTATAGGTGTTGTTGATGTTCGAGGCATCGAGCCACACCAGCCCGCGCGCGCCGTCCATCTGCTTGACGCGCTCGTAGCTTTCCCTGGCGCCCAGTTTTTCCTGGACCTTGTTGAACACGATCAGCGCGGTGCCGGTGTAGTCCCATACCACGTCGAGCTGGTTGCTCTCCATTGCCTGGCGCATCAGCGTGCTGCCCAGGCCGGCGGTCAGTTCGGTGGTGAGGCCCTTGGCGCGCAGGTACTTCGAAGTCATCGACGACAGCAGCAGCTGCTCGGTGAAGTTCTTGCCGCCCACGCGGATCGGCGTGGCCTCGGCATGCGCCTCAGGCGCCGTGGCCAGCGCCAGCCCCGCCGCAAAAGCGGTGACGGCAGCCACCACCAGGGCGACGCGCCGGGCACGGCGGCGGATGAATTGCATCTGGTTTTCCATTTCGGTCCCCATGTTCAGCGCGCCAGGCCGCGGCGGCGCAGGTACAGCTGGCCAGCGGCGGCAAAGAGCGCGTCCAGGGCAAGCGCCAGCAGCGCCGTGGCGGCAGCGCCTAGCAGCAGCAGCGGCTGGTTGTTCAGGTAGATGCCCGGGAAGATCAGCTCGCCCAGGCTGTTGGCGCCGATCAGGAACGACAGCGGCACCGTGCCCACGTTGATGACCAGGGCGATGCGGATGCCGGCCAGCATCACCGGCAGCGCGTTGGGCAGTTCCACGCGCACCAGGCGCTGCACCGGCGTCATGCCGATGCCACGCGCCGCTTCCAGCAGCGTGGGCGAGACATTGCGCAGGCCTTCGTAGGTGTTGCGCACGATCGGCAGCAGCGAGGCCAGCCACAGCGCCAGGATGGCGGGCCGCTCGCCGATGCCGAGCACGGCCAGGGCCAGCGCCAGCACCGCCAGCGACGGCACGGTATTGCCCACGTTGAAGACCTGCATCAGGCGGTCGGCCCAGCGGCGCATGCACGGGCGGCTCAGCGCGATGCCGGCCGGGACGCCGGTGGCCAGCGCCAGCGCCATGGACATCACTACCAGGCGCAGGTGGTCGGCCACGTCGTAAACCAGTCGTTCCTGATACTGGCGAATCACATCGACGCCGATCCATGCCACCAGCGCGGCCAGCGCGGCCAGCGCGGCAAGCGTCAGTCCTGCCCAGGCGAGGGCCCGTGCCGGTTGTTTTGACATACTCTCCCCTTTCCGAAACCGAAAAGCGCTCAGAACGCCACTTCCCGGCGATGGAAAACAATATGGGCTGGTGCGTGCGGAGATGGGGCGCCACCAGTCCCGGTTCAGATTGCATTGCCGCCATGACCGGCACGATTGCCGGCGGACGGTCTGTGGATTCCTCCGCCGTGGGCGGGAAGTCCGATTGACGGGATGCCGGGTTGGATGGCAGTCCCTGAAGCGGCGCAACCGGCGACGCAAGCATGTTGCGATCGGTTGGCCAGTGGCAGCGCAAGTATTGAAGTTTTCCGACGCGCCGCCGGTCCATCGGCCGTTGACTGGCAAGGGCTAGCGAGGTTTTTCCACCCCGCATCTCGCTTCAACGGATGACAAAGAGAGCGCTATTATAGCGATCTTCATCGATCCTGTCATCTTCCCGCATTCTTCCGGCCTTCCTGCGCCGATCTGGCGCGAATTGGCAGCACTGTGACGGCAGTTTCTGCCGTGCATTAGTCAGCACATCGCGATCACTCGGATCGTTCTGAATTCGTGGAACCCAGCGCAGGCAATTGGTACGCCAGCAGAACAATCTGTTGCCCGGCGACCCTCTACTCTTTCCGCGCCAAACCACTAAATTGACGAGGTAGCTGAAACGACGGGAACCCGGCCTGGCCATTGCCGCGCGGGACCCGCCCACAGGAGAAATACATGGACACCCTTACCACCACCCTCGCCACCGTTCCCGCCGCCGCTGCCGAAACCGTGCAACGTTCGCGCGCCGTGGATCGCGTCGTGCGGGGCATCGCCACCTCGGACGGCGCCGGCGTCAAGCTGACCCGCGTGCTGACGCAGAACCTGCAGCGCCGGCTGGACCCGTTCCTGATGCTCGATGCCTTCGGCACCGACAGCAAGGACGACTACATCGGCGGCTTCCCCGATCACCCGCACCGCGGCTTCGAGACCATCACCTACATGCTGGCCGGGCGCATGCGCCATCGCGACAGCGCCGGCAACGAGGGCCTGCTGCAGAACGGCGGCGCGCAGTGGATGGTGGCGGGCGCCGGCGTGGTCCACTCGGAAATGCCCGAGCAGGAAGACGGCCGCATGGAGGGCTTCCAGCTGTGGCTGAACCTGCCGGCCGCGGACAAGATGACCGCGCCGTGGTACCGCGACCTGCCCGCCGCCGAGATCCCGACGGTGGCATTGGACAACGGCGGCACGGTGCGCGTGCTGGCGGGCGCCACGCACGGCGTGGCCGGCGCGATCACGCGCCCGGTGACCGAGCCGGTCTACCTGGACGTGCACCTGCCGGCCGGCCAGACCTTTGCGCAGGCGCTGCCGGCCGGGCACAACGCGTTCGTCTACGTGTACCGGGGCGAGGTCTCGATCGGCAGCGGCGACGACCGCGCCGTGATCGAGGCCCAGCGCATGGGCGTGCTGGACAACGCCGGCAAGTCTGACGGCGTCATCGTCAGGGCCGAGGCCGACGCGCGCTTCCTGCTGATCGCGGGCCAGCCGCTGAACGAGCCGATTGCGCAGTACGGTCCGTTCGTGATGAACACGCAGGAGCAGATCTACCAGACCCTGGCGGACTTCCGCGACGGGCGCTTCGCCACCAGCGCCGCCACCATCGACGCCTGAGCCCTGCAGCGAGCGGCCGCCCTGGCCGCCCGCTGCTGCCGCGCCAACCCAGCCGCTGGCTCCGCAAGGAGCCGGCGGTTTTTTTCGTGCTGTAGCCGGCACGCGACTTGCAACCTCCCCCAAACCGTTGCAGGGACTGGAATGACGCCGGAATCGGCCCGCCCGGTCCCCGCTCACTTATATAATCCATCACCAATATCGGGCATCACCAGACCATGATGAATGCTGCAATGCGTCGCGGCGATGCTGCGCCACGCACTGCCGCGCCTTTGACTCATCCCACGTTGCTGCCACCACAACAACCCGAGCCGCCTCAGTGACATCACAACTCCCTCCCAGGCTGGCGCTGGCCCATATCAGCAAGCGCTACCCGGGCGTCGTCGCCAACGACGACGTCAGCCTCAGCGTCGCTCCCGGCGAGATCCATGCCGTGCTGGGTGAAAACGGCGCAGGCAAGTCCACCCTGATGAAGATTATCTTTGGCGCGGTCCGTCCGGATGCCGGCGAGATGCACTTCAACGGCGCGCCGGTCACGATCAACAGCCCGCACGACGCCCGCAACCTGGGCATCGCCATGGTGTTCCAGCATTTCTCGCTGTTCGACACCCTGACCGTGACCGAGAACATCGCGCTCGGCCTGCCCGCCGGGCAGCAAGGCAACATGAAGCAGCTGGCCGAGCGCATCCGCGCCACCGCCGAGCGCTATGGCCTGCCGCTGGAGCCGAACCGCCATGTGCATACGCTGTCGGTCGGCGAGCGCCAGCGCGTGGAGATCGTGCGCGCGCTGCTGGCCAATCCGCAGCTGCTGATCCTGGACGAACCCACCTCGGTGCTGACGCCGCAAGCGGTGGAAACACTCTTCGTCACGCTGCGCCAGCTGGCCGCCGAAGGCACCAGCATCCTCTACATCAGCCACAAGCTCGACGAGATCCGCGCGCTGTGCCATCAGGCCACCGTGATGCGCATGGGCAAGGTCACTGGCGTGTGCGATCCGCGCCAGGAAACCGCGGCCTCGCTGTCGCGCCTGATGATCGGCGGCGAGCCCCCGCGCGAGACGCGTGTGGCTGCCTTTCGCGGCCCGGTGCGGCTGAGCGTGCAGGAGCTGTCGCTGCCGCGCGCGCATGCCTTCGCCACCGAGCTGAACCGGATTTCGCTGGACGTGCATGCGGGCGAAATCGTCGGCATTGCGGGGGTCTCCGGTAACGGCCAGCAGGAACTGCTGGCAGCGCTGTCGGGCGAAGACACGCGCGCGGCCAACGTATCGGTGCAGCTCGGCGGCAGGCTGGTGGGCAAGCGCGATGCACGCCAGCGCCGCCGCGCCGGCCTGGCCTTCGTGCCGGAAGAACGCCTGGGCCGCGGCGCCGTGCCGGGCATGAGCCTGGCCACCAATATCCTGTTGTCGCACCAGACGCGGCCCTACGTGCGGCGGGGCATGATCTCGCCCAAGGCCGCCACCGGGCTGGCCGCGGCGGTGATCAGCCGCTTCCGCGTCAAGGCCAGCGGGCCCGAGGCGCTGGCGCGCAGCCTGTCGGGCGGCAACCTGCAGAAATTCATTGTCGGCCGCGAGATCGAAAGCGGCCCTAAGGTACTGATCGTGGCGCAACCGACCTGGGGCGTGGACGTGGGCGCCGCGGCGCAGATCCACAACGAGATCCTGGCGCTGAAGGCCACCGGCTGCGCCATCCTGGTGGTGTCGGAAGAGCTCGATGAGCTGTTCGCGATCTGCGACCGGCTGCACGTGATCGCCAAGGGCCGCTTGTCGCCCTCGGTGCCGACCGAGACCGCCACGCGCGAGCAGGTCGGCCTGTGGATGAGCGGACTGTGGCAAGGTGGACCCGCCCAGGCGACATCCGGCGAGGAGGTGGCAAGCCATGACTGATGTGCGACAACTGCTGCCCCGCTCCCCCCTCTCGCTGGCGCCGCGTGGCCTGCCCTCGCGCACCATGGCCTATGCCTCGCCGGTGATCGCACTGGCGCTGACGCTCCTGTTCGGCGCGCTGCTGTTCATGGTGCTCGGCAAGGACCCCGTGGCTGCGCTCAAGGTCTTCCTGGCCGATCCGCTGCGCGACCAGCGCGCCATCGGCGAGGTGCTGCTCAAGACCGTGCCGCTGGTGCTGTGCGCGCTCGGCCTGTCAGTGTGCTACCGCGCCAACGTGTGGAATATCGGCGCCGACGGGCAGCTGATTGCCGGCGGCATCTGCGCCGGCGCGACCGTGCTTTACTTTGATGTGCCGGGCCAGGCCATGAACGGCACCGTGGTGCTGGTGCTGGCCTCACTGGCCGGCATGATCGGCGGCATGCTGTGGGCCTCGCTCACGGCGGTGCTCAAGGACAGGTTCAACGCCAACGAGATCCTGGTCTCGCTGATGCTCACCTATATCGCGCAGCAACTGCTGCTGTGGGTGGTCAACGGGCCGCTGAAGGATCCCAACGGCATGAACTTCCCGCAGTCGAAGGTGTTCTCGTCCGCGTACCTGCTGCCCAACCTGATGTCGGGCTCGCGCCTGCATGTCGGCTTCGTGGTGATGCTGGTGCTGGTGGCGGTGATGACCGTGTTCGTGTTCCGCAGCTTCGCGGGCTATCGGCTGCAGGTGGGCGGCACCGCGCCGGCGGCGGCCCGCTACGCCGGCTTCTCGGCGCGCAGCGCGCTGTGGAGCGCGCTGCTGATCTCGGGCGCCACCGCGGGCCTGGCGGGCGCGTTCGAAGTGACCGGCCCGATCGGCCAGCTGCTGCCGTCGATCTCGCCGGGCTACGGCTTCACCGCCATCATCGTCGCCTTTATCGGCCGGCTGCATCCGGTCGGCACGGTCTTCGGCGGCATCATGATGTCGCTGTTCTATATCGGCGGCGAGATGGCGCAATCGCGCCTGGGCCTGCCGTCGGCCATAGGCTGGGTGTTCCAGGGCATGCTGCTGTTCTTCCTGCTGGCCTGCGACACGCTGATCGAAAACCGCCTGCGCTGGCGCGCCACCACGGCCTGAGCGGAGCTACCGAACAATATGGAACAACTCGCTCCCCTCATCGCCACCGCCATCAACGCCGGCACGCCGCTGCTGCTGGCCGCGCTCGGCCTGCTGATCAACGAACGCTCGGGCGTGCTCAACCTGGGCGCCGAAGGCATGATGCTGGTCGCCGCGGTGGCCGGCTTCATGGTCGGCTACCAGACCCAGTCGCCGCTGCTCGGCTTTGCCGCCGGCGCGCTCGCCGGCATGCTGATGGCCACGCTGTTCTCGTGGCTGGCGCTGGTGCTGGCCACCAACCAGGTCGCCACCGGCCTGGCGCTGTCGATCTTCGGCACCGGCCTGTCGGCCTTCATGGGCCAGCGCTTTGTCGGCCACGCCATGCCGGCGCAGGCCAAGGCCGTGCCCGGCCTGGCCGACCTGCCCTTCTTCGGGCCGGCCTTCTTCCAGCATCACTGGATGGTGTATTTCAGCCTGCTGCTGTGCTTTGCCATCATGTGGTTCCTGTTCCGCACGCGCGCGGGGCTGACGCTGCGCGCGATCGGCGAAGCGCCGGAGTCGGCGCACGCGCTGGGCTACCCGGTGCGCACCATCCGCTTTGGCGCGCTGCTGTTCGGCGGCGCCTGCTGCGGGCTGGCCGGCGCCTACCTGTCGCTGGTGTACACGCCGATGTGGGTCGAGAACCTGGTCGCCGGCCGCGGCTGGATCGCGCTGGCGCTGACCACCTTCGCCACCTGGCGCCCGGGCCGCGTGCTGGTGGGCGCGTGGCTGTTCGGCGGCGTGACCATCCTGCAGTTCTACCTGCAAGGGATCGGCGTGTCGGTGCCGTCGCAGTTCCTGTCGATGCTGCCGTACGCGGCCACCATCGTGGTGCTGGCGCTGATCTCGCGCAATCCGGCCTGGATCCGGCTGAACATGCCGGCCTCGCTGGGCAAGCCCTTCCGGCCCGGCAATGCCTGAGCCTCGATTTTTTGACGGAAATCCCTGAGCTACCAACAATTCATCACAAGGAGAAATCATGATCGTCACGCGCAGGAAGACCCTGGCGGCCCTGGCCGCCACCGCCGTGCTGGCCCTCGCGGGCTGCGGCAAGAAAGAGGCCGACAAGCCTGCCGAGACGGCAGGCGCGGCCTCCGCGCCCGCGGCCGGGCAGAAGGCCGAGCCGCTCAAGGTCGCCTTCGTCTATATCGGGCCGGTCGGCGATGCCGGCTGGACCTTCGCGCATGACACCGGCCGCAAGGCCGTGGAAGAGAAGTTCGGCGACAAGGTCAAGACCACCTTCGTCGAGAACGTGCCCGAATCCGCCGCCGACGCCGAGCGCGTGTTCCGCGACCTGGCCAGCCAGGGTAACAAGCTGATCTTCGGCACCACCTTCGGCTACATGGAGTCGATGCTCAAGGTCGCCAAGGAATTCCCGGACGTGAAGTTCGAGCACGCCACCGGCTTCAAGACGGCCGAGAACCTGGCCCAGTACGACGTGCGCACCTATGAGGGCGCCTACCTGGCGGGCGTGGTCGCCGGCAAGATGAGCAAGACCGGCAAGATGGGCGTGGTGGCATCGGTGCCCATCCCCGAGGTGATCCGCAATATCGACTCGTTCACGCTGGGCGCGCGCAGCGTCAACCCCAAGGCCACGGTCAAGGTGGTGTGGGTCAACAAGTGGTTCGATCCGGGCAAGGAGCGCGAAGCCGCCACCACGCTGATCGGCCAGGGCGTCGACATGCTGATGCAGAACACCGACTCCGCCGCCGTGGTGCAGACCGCGCAGGAAAAGGGCGTGCACGCCTTTGGCTGGGACAGCGACATGAGCAAGTTCGGCGACAAGGCCCACCTGGCCGCGTCGGTGATCTCGTGGGGCGTCTACTACAACAAGGTGGTGGAAGACGTGCTGAACAAGCAGTGGAAGAACAGCACCACGTGGTGGGGCCTGAAGGAGGGCATGATCGACCTGAAGGGCTTCAACGCGGACGTGCCGGCTGACGTCAAGGCGCTGGTCGAAGAGCGCAAGAAGGGCATCGCCGACGGCAGCGCGCCGATCTGGAAGGGTCCGATCAAGGACAACACCGGCAAGGAACAGCTGGCCAAGGACCAGGTGGCTGACGATGGCTTCCTGCACGGCGTGAAGTTCTATGTCGAAGGCGTGGAAGGCAAGATCCCGGGCTGATCGCCGGTGCTCCTGAGCCGCCCGAGCCTGCCTAAGCAAGGTGTTCTCCCTCTCTCCTCAGCGGGAGAGGGGCGCAAACCGCCAGCCTTGGCTATCCCCAAGGCCTCCCCCTGCACCTCCGGAACTTGAAGCCGCCGATAACGGCCCAAGCTATCTGTGCATGCGCCAGTGACCGGCGCCCGCAATGTGAAGGAGGCCTCTCATGTGGAAGCGATTTTCGGCCCTGTGGACGCTGGTTCGTAGCGACGGCCGCCTGTTCTGGTACGCGCTGCGCCATCCGGACGCGCCGGCCTGGCTCAAGCCCGCCGCCATCGGGCTGCTGCTCTACGCAATCTCGCCGATCGACCTGATCCCCGACGTGGTCGCGGGCCTGGGCATCGTCGATGACGTGGTCCTGATTCCGCTGGCAGTGCACCTGATCCTGAAGCGCCTGCCGCCGCATATCCTGCGCCAGGCGCAGACGCGCGCCACCGCCACCACGGTCCGGCCGCACTGACGGCATCGGCCAATGACAAAGCCCCGGGGCGGCACTGCCGCCCCGGGGCTTTTGCTTGCCTGCCTGGCAGTTGCTCAGTTCGGCAGCAAGATGGTCGAGCCGGTGGTCTTGCGCGATTCCAGGTCGCGATGCGCCTGCGCCACCTCAGACAGCGCGTAGCGCTGGCGGATGTCGATCTTCACCTTGCCGGTGGCCACGGCGTCGAACAGGTCGGCCACCATCGGCTCCAGCAGTTCGCGGTGCACCACGTAGGTCATCAGCGTCGGGCGCGTCAGCCGCAGCGAGCCCTTGTTGCCCAGCACCGACAGATCGAACGGCGGCACCGGGCCCGATGCGTTGCCGAAGCTGACCATGGTGCCGCGCGGCGCCAGGCAGTCGAGCGACCCCTGGAAGGTGTCCTTGCCGATCGAGTCATAGACCGCCGGCACGCCCTTGCCGTTGGTGATCTCCCTGACCCGCTCCACGAACGACTCACGCGTATAGACGATGGTGTGGGCGCAGCCGTTGGCGCGCGCCAGCTCGGCCTTCTCGTCGCTGCCGACGGTGCCGATCACGGTCACGCCGAGCGCCTTGAGCCACTGGCTGGCAATCAGGCCAACGCCGCCGGCGGCCGCATGCAGCAGCACCGTGTCGCCCGGCTGCACCTTGTAGCTGTCGCGGATCAGGTACTGCGCGGTCAGGCCCTGCAGCATCATCGCCGCGGCGGTGTCGAACGGGATCGCATCGGGCAGCCGCACCACGATATCGGCCGGCATCACGCGCACCTGCGCGTAGGCGCCGGTGGGACGGCCGGCGTAGGCCACGCGGTCGCCCACGGCGACGTGGCGCACGCCCTCGCCCACCGCTTCGACCACGCCGGCGCCTTCCATGCCCAGCCCGCCTGGCAGCGGCTGCTTGTACAGCCCGGTGCGGAAATAGACATCGATGTAGTTCAGGCCCACCGCCTCATGGCGCACGCGCACTTCGCCGGGACCGGGGTCGCCCACTTCGACATCGACCCACTGCATGACTTCGGGACCGCCGGTCTGCTCGATCCGGATGGCTTTGCTCATCTGTGTCGCTCCTCGTTATGGTGATGCGTCGATGGGAATTCAGTTGCCGGCTTCAGCCTCGCGCGTCAGGCCGGCGATCAACAGCTCGGCAGTGGCCACGTTGGTCGCGCACGGCACGTTGTGCACGTCGCAGGCGCGCACCAGCGCGTTGATATCGGGTTCATGCGGCTGCGGCGTCATCGGGTCGCGCAGGAACACCACGGCGCGCACCAGGCCTTCCGCCAGTTGCGCGCCGATCTGCAGGTCGCCGCCCCACGGCCCCGACAGCATGCGCGTCACCTCCAGCCCGACCTCGTCGATCAGGCGCCCGCCGGTGGTGCCGGTGGCCAGCAGCTCGCACTGCGAAAGGAAGGCGCGGTGGCGCGTGGCGAAGGCGACGATATCGTCCTTCTTGTGGTCGTGGGCGATCAGCGCGATGCGGGGGCGAGTCATCAGGGGTTCCTTGTTGCGGGGTCGGTGAACGTCAGGAAACAGGAGAAAGCAGCGGAATCAGAAGGTGCCCGGGTAGGCGCCGCCATCGAGCAGGATATTCTGCCCGGTGATGTAGCCGGCATGGCGGCTGCACAGGAAGGCGCAGGTGGCACCGAACTCGGCCGGCTCGCCGAAGCGGCGCGACGGGTTCGCCGCGGCGCGGCGCTGCGCCACCTCATCGACGGTCAGGCCAGCCTTCTTGGCCCCGCCTTCCATGGTCTTGAGCAGGCGGTCGGTGTTGAACGGGCCCGGCAGCAGGTTGTTGATGGTCACGCCGTGCTGTGCCACTTCGCGCGCCACGCCCGCGACAAAGCCGGTCAGGCCCGAGCGCGCGCCATTGGACAGGCCCAGCACATCGATCGGCGCCTTGACCGCGCCGCTGGTGATATTGATGATGCGGCCCCACTTGCGCGCGATCATGCCGTCGACGGTGGCCTTGATCAGCTCGATCGGGGTCAGCATGTTGGCGTCGAGCGCGGCCAGCCAGTCGCTGCGCTCCCAGTCGCGGAAGTTGCCCGGCGGCGGACCGCCGGCGTTGTTCACCAGGATGTCGAGGTCGCCCAGCTTGGCCACGGCGTCCAGCGCCGCCTTGCGGCCTTCGGGCGTGGTGATGTCGGTCGCCACCGCGATCACGCGGCGGCCATGGCGCGCGCGCAGGCCGGCAGCGGCCTTCTCCAGCGCCTCGGCGCCGCGCGCCACGATCACCACGTCAACACCCTCGGCCGCCAGCGCATCGGCGCAGGCAAAGCCCAGGCCCTTGCTGGCGCCGCATACCAGCGCATGCTTGCCGCGCAGTCCCAGATCCATGTCTTTCTCCTTTGTCTGTTGTCTTTGACGGGCCAGCTCCGGGGCCGGCCTGGAATCACGTTTTTCTTGCCGACAGCAAATACATGCCGCCCATCACCAGCGCGCTGCCGGCCAGCTGCACGCCGCTGACCGGTTCGCCCAGCAGCCAGAAGGCCAGGAACAGCGTCGACACCGGGCCGATCATGCCCGCCTGCGACGCCATCGGCGCGCCGATGCGCGACACCGCCACCATGGTCAGCGACACCGGCAGCACGGTGCAGAACACCGCATTGATGAGTGACAGCCACATCACCGGCGCCGGCTGCGCCAGTTCCGCCACCGGCCTGCCCAGTACCAGGTATTGGATCACGCAGCAGGCGGTCGAGACGCACATCGCATACGCCACCAGCCGCAGCGAGCCGATGCGCCGCACCAGCTCGCCACTCAGGATCAGGTAGATACCATAGGTCATGGCGCTGCCCAGCACCAGCGCGCCGCCCAGCCACACCTGGCTGCCGCTGACGTCCAGGTCATGCGCGAATACCAGCACGATGCCGGCGTAGGCCAGCAGCAGCGACAGCCACTGGCGCATGGCGATCGGTCGGCGGAACACCAGCGCGGTGGCCAGCAGCACGAACGACGGCGTCAGGAACAGGATCAGCCGCTCCAGCCCGGCGGTGATGTATTGCAGGCCGATGAAATCGAGGAAGCTCGACAGGTAGTAGCCGATAAAGCCGAGAAACACCACGCGGCCCCGATCCGCCCACGACAGCGGCGCCAGCCGGCGTGACTGCCACCAGCCGATCGCCATGAACAGCGGCACCGCGAACAGCATGCGCAGCGTGATCACCATCACCGCATCGACGTGGTAGCGGTACATCAGCTTGGCGACGATCGCCTTGGCGGAGAACAGCACCGCGCCGACGGCGGCGATGACAAGGCCCGAGCGCTGCGGCGACGGCAGCGCGGCAGGTGCGGCGAGAGACTTCTGGGAGGCGGGCACGGGGAATACAGGGGAAAGCGGGCGGGCACGTCGGCCCCGCGAAACGACCCGACGATTGTATTCGAAAAGACGCAATGGCATCGGGCGTCGCCGCGGCGGTCCCGGCCACCTTCCCGGCCCCTTCCTCGGTATACTCTGAGTCACCTTACCCACTGCACCAGGTTCGTGCCCCAGCCCTCCGACACGCCTTCCGGCAAGACCGCCGCCGACTACGATTTTACCGAGCAGGTGGGCCACCTGCTGCGGCGCGCCTACCAGCGCCATGTGGCGATCTTCCAGCAGACCATCCCGGATTCGCAGCTGACCGCGGCGCAGTTCGTGGTGCTGTGCGCGGTCAGGGACCGCCAGCCGTGTTCGATGAACGAGGTGGTGCGCGCCACCGCCATCGACCAGGCCACGGTGCGGGGCATCATCGACCGGCTGAAGTCGCGTGAGCTGATTGCGGTGTCGCACGATCCCAATGACCGGCGCAAGGTGGTGGTAACGGTCACGCCCGCCGGGCTGGCACTGATCGATGAGACCGTGCCGTTTGCGAAGGAGATCTCGGAGCAGACCTTCGGTGGCCTGAACCCGGCCGAGCGCGTGGCGGTGACCTACCTGCTGCGCAAGATGAGTGAGATTGACGAGGGGAATGGCGGCGCCTGAGCAGGCGCCGCTTCAAGCTTAGGGGCCTCAGCGGGCCTGCAAGCCCGCCAGCACCGTCTCAGGGACGAAAGGCGGCCGGCACAGCCGCACCCCCAGCGCATCGAACAAGGCATTGGCGATCGCCGGCGCACCCGGCAACGAGGCCGATTCGCCCGCGCCCAGCGGCGGCTCCGACTGCCGCGGCATCAGCACCACTTCAATCGGCGGGACTTCCGGGAAGGTCAGCAGCGGATAGCTGCCCCATTCGCGGCTGGCAACCCCATCCGCATCGAAGCGCACCTGCTCCTTCAGCACCCGGCTGAGCGTCTGCACCACGTTGCCGTGGATCTGGTGGCGCACGCCGTCGGGGTTGACCATCATGCCGGTGTCCTGCCCGACCACCACCTTTTCGATGGTGATGCGGCCGCTGCCGGCATCCACCGCCAGGTCCACCACCCAGGCCGACCAGGCTGCGCCGAAGCCCGGGAAACGGCTGTGGATATAGCGGGCATAGGCCACGCCCCGGCCGCGCAGCCGGCCTTCTGCATCCGCGATGCCCCGCGACCCGGCCACGCCCCGCCGCCAGCCAGCCGCTTCGGCCACGGCACGCAGCAAGGCCGCGGCACGTTCATCCGGCAGGTGCCGCAGCCGGAAATCCACGGGATCGGCACCCGCCTGCGCGGCCAGCTCATCGATCACGCACTCATGCGCAAACGCATTGGGCAGCGCCGATACCCCGCGCAGCCAGGACGCGCGCACGATCGCGGGCGTGTCGTCGCAACCGATGCGGCGCGCGCCATACGCGTACGGTGGCACGGCGGTGCGATCGCCCATCTCCAGCGTGCGCGGCGCGTTGGGCACGGCACCGGTCAGCACCAGCGCCAGCGTAGGCGCATCGTTGGACGGATAGCGGCTGGTGAAGTCGTAGCCAAGCAGCGCGCCGTCCGGCCCCAGCGTGGCGCTGACGTCCATCAGCTGGGCCGCGCCCTTGGGCTCCCACAGGTGTTCCTGCTCGCGCGAGAGCTGCACGCGCACGGGCCGCCCGACCGCGCGCGACAGCAGTGCCGCGTCGGCGCCTACATCGTCGGCGCAGTTGCGCCCGTAGCAGCCGGCAGCCTCCATGCGCACGATCTCGATGCGGTCTTCGCCGAGCCCGCACAACTTTGCCAGATCGATGCGCAGCACATGCGGGTTCTGCGTGCCGGACCACACCGTCAGGCCATCGTCATGCCAGTCGGCCACGGCGCATGACGGGCCGATCGAGCCATGCATCTGGTACGGCCAGACGAAGCGCCGCCGCAATGCCATGCCGGCGCCGTTTGCCGGCGGCTCGCCTTCAGACAGCAACTCGCGCCGCGTGGCCGGGTTGGCGCGCAGCGCGGGCTCCGGATCGTCCAGCGCCGGCAGCGGCGGCACGGGTTTCCAGCGCACGCGCAGCCGGCGCGCGGCCTGCACCGCGTGTTCCTCTCGCTCGGCCACCACGCCGACAAAGTCGCCCTGCACCACCACATCGACCAGGCCGGGCACGTCGCGCACGGAGTCGCGGTCGACTTCCAGCAGGCTGTTGCCGACAAAGCCGCCGCTGTCGCGCCCCGCATACGGCGGTCGCACCACGCGGCCATGCAGCATGCCGGGCACGCGCACGTCGTGGACAAAGGTCAGTGTGCCGCGCACCTTGCCGGGAATATCGACGCGGCCCGCGGCGCGGCCGACGATGCGGTAGGACTCGACCGGCTTGGTCGGTATGTCGTCGGCCAGCGGCAGTTCCAGGTGCTCGCCGGCAAGCAGCGCGCCATAGCCGATGCTGGCCTGCGTGCCGGGAACGCGGAACACGCCGTCCTCTGCCTCCAGCCCGCCGGCCTCAACGCCGAGGTGCTGCGCGGCACGCGCCTGCAGCCACGCACGCGCCTGGGCGGCGGCGCGGCGCAACGGCAGCGCCGAAATCTGGATCGATGCGCTGGCAATGGTGGGGCCCTGGTTGGGGGTGGCTTCGGTATGGCCAAGCACCATGCGTACGCGTTCGAGCGGCACGTCGAGTTCTTCCGCCACGATCTGCGCCAGCGCCGTGCGGATGCCGGTGCCCAGGTCGACGTGGCCGTTGAAGGCCAGCACCTCGCCGCTGTCGCGCACGGCAATGAAGATGTCCGGCAGCGCCGGCACGTAGTCCGACGCCGCGCCGGGCTGGCCCGGCGCGGGCCGCGGCGCCGCCTGCGGGGCGCGCGTCACCAGCAGCACGCCGGTGGCCTGCAGCAGCGCCAGCCGCAGCGTGCGCGGCGTGTCGGCGTCGGCCTGTGCCGCGGGTTGCAGATTGGTTGCCGTCATCGTTCTGCCATCTCCTTCACCGGCCGCGCCCCGGGGCGCCCGTTATACTGCAAGCCAACAGTGGAATAGCCCAAGCATCGACCATGACGATCACGACCGCGCCCAAGCCAACCGCAAAGCGGGCGCCAGCCGGCACGCGGGCCAGGCAAGCGCAGGACAGCCGCGACCGCATCCTGAAGGCTGCGATCAAGGTCTTCGCCCAGCGCGGCTACGACGGGGGCCGCATCGAACGCATCTCGTCGCTGGCCAAGACCTACGACCGGATGATCTATTACTACTTCGGCAGTAAGGAAAAACTGTTTGTCGAAGTGCTCGAGACCATCTACCTGCAGCTCAATGAAGCCGAGCAGCAGCTGGAACATGAGCTCGACGCCGCCGACCCCGTGCGCGCGCTGTCGCAGCTGATCGATTTCATCTGGCAGTACTACCTGGATCATCCGGAGTTCGTCGCCATTCTGACCAGCGAGAACATGAGCCAGGGCAAGCACGCGAAGAAGTCGGTGCGGCTGCGCGAGATCTCCAGCTACGCGCTGTCGGTGCTCGACGGCATCCTCGCGCGCGGCAAGGCCGCGGGGCTGTTCCGGCCGGACGCGGGCGCGCGCGATGTCTATATGGTGATCGCTTCGCTTGGCTACTTCTACAACTCCAACCATCATACGCTCAGCGCCTTCCTGGGCGAACCCATGATGAGCCCGCCCGCGCTGGCGCACTGGCGCGATGTGATCCAGCAGACGGTGCTGCGCGCCGTGGCCGTTCCCGGCGCGGTGCCGGATGCGGACATAGCGCCGCCGGCCGCGCCGCGCAAGGCGGCCCGCGGCCGGCGCGCGGCGGCAGGCTGACGCCAGGCCCGGCCGCATCGCCGCGCCTCAGGCGGCGGCACTCACGCCGGCAACCTGCGCCAGCGCCTCGTCGCGCGTCAGCACGGTGGCGTACTTCTGCGCCATGTCGAACAGGTTGGCGTCATGCGGGCCCAGCGCGCGGTCACCCACGCAATCCGACACCACCAGCGGGCGGAAGCCCAGCGACATCGCGTCGACCACGCTGGCGCGCACGCAGCCGCTGGTGACGCAACCCGCCACCAGCAGCGTCTGCACGCCACGCTGCGTCAGCCACGCCGCCAGCGAGGTGCCGAAGAACGCCGACGGCACCGTCTTGCGCACCACCAGTTCGCCCGGCGCGGGCGCCAGCTCCGGCACGATCTTGCTGTTGTGGCCATCCTCCTTCAGCGTCAGCATGCCCGGCACCTTCAGCGTGAAGATATTGTGGTCGCTGTCGTCGTCGGCAAACACGATGCGGCTGTGCGCCACCGGCCAGCCCTGCTCGCGCGCGGTGCGCAGCAGCGGCTGCGTGTTGCGGATCGCCTCCGGGATATTGCCGCCGCCAAACACCGCCGGATCGGCGAAGCCGTTGACGAAGTCGATGATCAGCAGGCCGTACGGCGCTCGCAGTTCCATGGCTGCGCCAAATCCTTGGCGCTGGTAAGTCTGCACGGCGTCATCCATGGCGCGCGTCCTTGTAGAGAGAATCGGCCGGCGCGTGGTGGCCGTCCATCACCTTGCCGCGCACCACCACGGGCTCGCCATCCAGGCTGACGGTGCAGTGGCGCACCGGGATGTCGATATGGCAGGCGGTGGTGCGGCTGCCGCCGGCTTCGTTGTTGGGGCCGAACGAGCACAGGAAATTGCCCTCGTAGGCGCGCGCATCCATGCCGATGGTGGCCTCGCGGTCGTACATCGCCAGCGCCGACCAGCTGGCGCGCGGCTGCAGCCCCCAGCCGATATGCGACATGGCATAGGCCTCGGGGTCGTTGAACGAGGCCATGTAGTCGGCCAGCAGCTCGGCGTCCACGCCACCTTCGATGCGGCGCACGTAGCCGGCTTCGACGGTGATGCGGATCGGCGCCTGGATGTAAGACTTCATCGGCAGCAGGATGTCGCCGCGGTCCAGCACGATGGTGCCGTTGGTGCCGCCCTCGTCCGGCCAGGTCAGTACGAAGCCGCTCGGCCAGTGGTCCCAGCGGCCGGGCTCGTCGACAAAGCCGTACTCGCTGATCGCCGGAAACTCGCCCAGGCGGCAGCGCAGGTCCATGCCGGCGTCGGACACGATATGCATCTCGCGCGCCTTGCCCAGCCGCGCGGTCGCCGCCTTGACGCGGGCACGGTCAGCTTCGGTCGGCACCAGCCGCGCCAGCACTTCGGGCGGCTCCACAGCCAGCAGGATCTTGGTCCCTTGCGCCAGGATCTCGTGCTGCTCGGGCGAGAACAGCAGCGTCATCAGGTCCAGCACCAGGTCGCTGGCCTTGAGCGCGGCAATCGCGGCCGGGTTGCCGGTCAGCGGCGTGGTGCCAAGATAGGCGAGCGCGTCGCGGCTGAGCGCCTTTTCGCCATTGACCGGCGGCAGGTCGAGCCGGTTGACGATGGCGCCCATCGATGCCGCCGCCACCATCGCGGTGCGCAGCGTCTGCGGATGCGTGGCGGCGCCGGTCAGCACGGTGACGGTCTGCCCCGGCTCAAGCTTCGACAGCGTCAGCACCCGCTTCCACGCCGCGGTCAGGTCGTAATCGCTTACGGGCATGTTCGCTCCTCGTTTAGTTCAGCGCCGCACCCAGGAAGTCGCCGAAGGCGCGGTAGAAGCCGGCCTCGTCGTCCCACGGGATCATGTGGCCGGCGTTGGCGACATGCGCAAGCAGCAGTGCGGGCAGCAGCTTGCGCATCTCCTGCACGTCTTCCTCGCGGATCACGTCGCCACGCCCCGCGGTCATCAGCAGGGCCGGCACGGCGACGTGCGGCAGGTCGGCGTGGATATCGTCCTCATGGAAGCCATTGAAGCTGGCCAGGATCGCGCGCTCGTCGCAGGTATGCAGCCATTGCGCGCGCAGGCGCAGCTGGCCCTCGGTCCAGGTCGGGCAGAAGCGGCGCATGCCTTCCACGTCGATGCCCTGCTGCGCCAGCCGGATCGAATCGATGTACCACGGCAGTTGCGCCGGATACGGACGGCGGCCCGGCCCCGACACCGGCGGATCGACCAGCACCAGGCGCGTCAGGCCTGCCGGCTTGCTGCGCGCGGCGCGGATGCCGATGCGCGCGCCCATCGAATGGCCGACGATGGCGTAGCGCTGCAAGCCAAGCGCTTGCGCAAACGCGATCACATCGGCAGCCTGCGCATCGAGGCTGTAGTCCAGCTCCGCGCCGGCCTGCGACAGGCCGCGGCCGCGCACGTCGAGCACATAGGTATCGAACTGCTGCCCGAACTGCTCGCCGACAAAGCCCCAGGTCACCGCCGGGCTGGTGATGCCCGGCACGATGATAACGGCATCGCGCTGCGCACGCGCGCCGCCCTGCCCGCCATAGCGCAGGTAGTGCTGGCGGATGCCGTTGGCGTTCACGTTGGCGCCGTAGAGGAAGGTGCTGTCTGCCATGGCCGCCCCCTTCAGTACGCGCCCGACAGCAGCGCGCCGGCGCCCGGCACCACCGGCTCCAGCCCGAGCCGCTTCAGCAGCGCATACGTGGTGGCGACGGCGGCGGTGACCACCGGCTTGCCGGTCATTGCCTCGACCTTGGCCACAGCCGGCAGCGACGGCATCTGCACGCACGCCGACAGCACGATGACATCGGCGTCGGCCGTATTCATCTGCGCGACAATTTCCGGCAGCCGTGCCGGGTCATGGCGACCGACTTCGAGGTTGTCAGGGATTTCCAGCGCGCGGTAGTCGACCACCTCATAGCCTTCATTGCGGATGTAGTCGACCACCAGCTCGGTCAGCGGCTTCATATAGGGCGCCACCACGGCGATGCGCTTCGCGCCCATCACCTTGAGCGCATCGACCAGCGCGCCTGCGCTTGTAATCACCGGCGCGTCGCCGCCGTTCTCGGCGGTATGCGCCTGCAGGCGCTGCTCGGACACGCGGTGGTAGCCGTGACCCATCGCCATGATGGCCACCAGGCAGGCATAGCCGAGCACGTCGACGCGGGCGTCGCTCAGTTCCACCGCGCAGCGGTCGGATTCGGCGTCCATGGCCGCCAGTTCCTCCTTGACCACCTTCTTCATCCGCATCCGGCTTGAGTGGAAGGTGAAGCGTTCCGGGCGCACCAGCTGGCGCGCGGCCAGCATCGCCGGGATCTCGGTTTCCATGGTGGTGTTGGAGCTCGGCACGATCTGGCCGATTCGGAAAACTTTCTGCACTGTCGACTCCGTCATCTGTTTGTCTGTCTACCCGCCTGCCTCGGCCTGGCGGCCCTGCACGCTGCGATTGATTGTAGTGTACACACTTTATCTAAGCAAACAGAATCTGCACCGAGGCGGATTCACTGGTTCAGTGCATACTTAATGAATCAATCCCTGTATTTGCGCATGAATTCAACTATACAGCACGATGTGCGAACACAATCACGTTATGGTAAGGGTTTTCCATAGGTTCATCATTTTCTTCTTTTACTTTGATATTTTGAGTGTGTACACTCGTTTCTAACGGTCGGCCGAGTGGCCGCCCCAGCCCCCATCGACCTTGTGTCATTGCCAGGAGAAAGAACGTGCAAGGCAAACCGCGAATCGCAGTTGTCGGCGCCGGACTCGGAGGAACGGCCGCGGCCGCCCTGCTGCAGCGAGCCGGCTTCCAAGTCAGGCTGTATGAACAGGCACCGGCGTTCTCGCGCCTGGGCGCGGGCATCCATGTGGGGCCCAACGTGATGAAAGTCATGCGGCGCATCGGCATCGAGGACGCGCTCAACGACATGGGCTGCCACCCCGACTACTGGTACAGCCGCGACGGCCTGACCGGCGAGGTGATCGCGCAGATCCCGCTGGGCGACTACGCGGAGCGCCACTACGGCGCCAGCTACCTGACCGTGCACCGCGGCGACTTCCACAAGCTGCTGACCGACGCCGTGGCGCCCGAGACGCTGTTCTTCAACAAGAAGCTGGAAAGCGTCACCGACCAGGGCGACGTGGTGCAGCTGCGCTTCACCGACGGCACAGTCGAAGAGGCCGACATCGTGATCGGCGCGGACGGTGTCAACTCGCGCATCCGCGAGACGCTGCTGGGCGCCGAGCCGCCCAAGTACACGGGCTACGTGGCGCACCGCGCGGTGTTCCCGATCTCGCGCGTCAAGGGTTTCACGCATGAGCGCTGCACCAAGTGGTGGACCGACGACCGCCACATGATGGTCTACTTCGATACCAGCAAGCTCGACGAGATCTACTACGTCACCGGCGTGCCCGAGCCCGAGTGGGACATGAGCAAGAGCTGGGTGCCGAGCAGCATCGAGGAAATGCGCGCGGCGTTCGACGGCTGGCATGAGGGCGTGCAGTCGCTGATCGAAGGCACCGTCGAAGTGACCAAGTGGCCGCTGCTGGAGCGCGACCCGCTGCCGCTGTGGAGCCGGGGCCGCCTGGTGCTGCTCGGCGACGCCTGCCACCCGATGAAGCCGCACATGGCGCAAGGCGCCGCGATGGCGATCGAGGATGCCGCCATGCTCACACGCTGCTTCACCGAGACCGGCGTGGACGACTTCGCCTCGGCATTCGCGCTGTATGAAGCGAACCGCAACGAGCGCGCGAGCAAGGTCCAACTGGTCTCGCACAACAACACCTGGCTGCGCGGCAACGAGAACCCCGACTGGTGTTTCGGCTACGATGTCTTCAACGTGCCGCTGGTGTCGGCCGGGACCGGGACGCTGTCCGCAGCAGCCTGACGCCTGACCAACCCTGCCCGCCGCAGCCCCTCATCGAAGGGGCGCGGCGCAGCGATGCGTGATGTTCAAACCGCCCCCAGCCCCCGATGAACACGCCCCGCCCCCTGACATTGCAAGTCAACCACGCCGAGCACACGCTGAGCGTGGCCCCTGACACGCCGCTGCTCTACATCCTGCGCAACGACCTGTGCTGCAACGGGCCCAAGTATGGCTGCGGCCTGGGGCAATGCGGCGCCTGCACGGTGCTGGTGGACGGCATGGCCGCGCGCGCCTGCGTGCTGCCGGTCAGGGCCGTGGTCGGGCACGCCGTCACCACGCTGGAAGGACTGGGCACCGACGCGCAGCCCGACCCTGTGCAGCAAGCATTTATCGATGAGCAGGCCGCGCAATGCGGCTATTGCCTGAACGGCATGATCATGACCGCCAAGGCGCTGCTCGCGCAGAACCCCGATCCCGACGAGGCCCAGATCCGCGAGGCGCTGCGCTTCAACCTGTGCCGCTGCGGCACCCACGTGGAAATCGTGCGCGCGGTGCAACGTGCCGCGGTGCTGCAACGGCAGGCGGCCGAGGGGTCGGCATCGTGAACGAAGGGCTCGTGCCACAGGCCACCCCTGCGACCGCGGTCGCGGGCAGCATGCCGCCGCCCGCCGCCGACTGCCTGGTTGCCCGGGTGCTGACACCGCCTGGCCTGCGCTGGATCGACGGCAAGCCGCTGACGGCACGCCTGCTGGGCGCGGAGCGCGAAGCCGCGCTGGCGCTGCCGGGCGTGCGCGCGGTCGTCATCCGCAACAATTTCGCCGGAGTGGCAACGGCTTCCGGCGCACAGGCCGCCAACGCAACCCATGCGCTGCAGGCACGATGGTCCGCCCCGCCCCGCGCGGACGACGCGCCGGTAGCGCGCCTCACGCTGGCCCGGCGCGGCAACGCCGATGGGGTGCTGGCCGGCGCCGATGCGCGCCACACGCAGCACTACCAGTGGCCGCTGGCCGGCACCCGCGCTGAGGCGTATTGCACGGCCGTCGCCGACTGGCGCGACGGCAAGCTGACCGTGTGGCTGCCAAGCACGCGCCCTGGCGCGCTGCGCGCCGAGCTTGCCGCGTTGCTGGGCATCGCGCCGCAACAGGTGTTGCTGGCCTGCTGGCAGTCGCCCGACGACCGCGCGGACCCCGCGCTGCTCGCGCCTCACGCCGCCGCCGACGCGGCCCTGCTGGCCCACGCCGCCGGACTGCCCGTGATGCGTCGCCTGTGTGCCGCCGATGTAGGCCTTGCCGATGCCGCGCTCGATGTGCGCGTCGACACCGCGCGGGCCGGCACTGCCGTCGAAGCCTACGCCGCAACACTGGCGGGCACCGCCGCCCCGGTCGTGCCGCTGGCGCTGTGGCTGACGCATACGGCATCGCCCGTGGCGGACAGCATCGATGCCGGCCACGCAGGCGACACTGCCATGCCGCCCTATCGCATCCCGCATGTCGACCTGGTTGCGACAGGCAACGCCGCCGCGTCCGATGCGGCACCACTGGCGGCCGCCCGGGCCCAGGTGTTCGCCCGGGAATCCCATCTCGACGAGCTTGCCGCCGCCTCCGGCACCGACCCGGTCGCGCTGCGGCTGGCGCATCTCGACGATGCGCGCGGCACGGCCCTGGTGCGGCAAGTGGCCGAGCGCGCCGGCTGGACGCCGGCCGCGCCCCGCGCCAACACAGCGGCAGGCAACGTGCAGCGCGGCCGCGGCTTTGCCTATGCCCACACCGTCGATCACGACGCCGGGCAGACCTGGTCGGCATGGGTGGCCGAGGTCGAGGTCGACGGCACCACCGGCGAGCTGGCGGTCACGCGCGTGACGGTGGGACATGACAGTGAATCGCTGCCGCACGCACAAGCCGCGCCGTCCGCGCGCTCGCTGGAGCAGGCCGTGGCCGATGCCGCCCTGCAGCTGATGTCGGCCACGCCCGCCTTCGACACCTGGCCGGCCGAGGCGCCGCCTGCCAGCCAGACGCTGCCAGCCGTGCCGGGCAGCACCCTGCCGGAAGTCCGCCTGGCCGGCACGCTCGCCACGCATGACGCGCTGGCGGCCAGCCCGACCGACACCATGCCCGCCGCCGCGGCCGTGGCCAATGCCATCTACGACGCCACCGGCGTGCGCCTGCGCGCGCCGCCCTTCAGCGCCGACCGCATCCGCCTGGCGCTGGCCGAGGCCAGGCCCGGCAACCAGCGCAGCAAGCGCGGCTGGATCGCCGCTGCCGCCGCAGCCGCTGCTGGCGTGTGCGCCACGCTGCTGCCCTGGCGCGCGCCGATCGCACCGGTGGCGCCGCCCGAGGCCGGCTTCTATTCCGCCGCCACGCTCGAACGCGGCCGGCTGGTGGCCGCCGCGGGAGACTGTGCGGTCTGCCATACCGCGCCGGGCGGCGTGAAGAACGCCGGCGGCTTGCCGCTGGAAACGCCCTTCGGCACGGTCTACAGCACGAACATTACGCCGGACGTGCGGACCGGCATCGGCAACTGGTCCTTCGCCGCGTTCGAGCGCGCCATGCGCGAGGGCATCCACCGCGACGGACGGCGCCTGTATCCCGCGTTCCCGTACACCGCATTCGCGAAGATCAGCGATGGCGACATGCAGGCGCTATACGGGTACCTGATGTCGGCAGAGCCGGTGAAATCCGAGGTCCCGCAGACGCAGCTTGCGTTCCCCTTCAACGTGCGCCCGCTCTTGGCCGGTTGGAACCTGCTGTTCCATCGCAACGAGCGCTTCACGCCGGACCCATCGCGCTCCGCGCAATGGAATCGCGGCGCCTATCTGGCCGAAGGGCTGGGCCACTGCAGCGCCTGCCATTCGCCGCGCAACGCGCTCGGTGCCGAGAAAGGCGGCCGCCAGTACCTGACCGGCGGCAGCGCCGAAGGCTGGGAAGCGCCGCCGCTGAGCGCACTGTCGCACGCACCGCTGCCCTGGACCGAGGCGGCGCTGTTCACCTACCTGCGCGGCGGCTATGCGCCGCATCATGGCGCCGCGGCCGGACCAATGGCACCGGTGGTCGAGGAACTGGCCCAACTGCCTGAGTCCGACGTGCGCGCGATCGCGCACTACGTGGCCTCGTTCGGCACGCCAGCGCCCTCGCCTACGGTACTGGCCGCACAGGCAGCGCAGATCGAGCAGCGCAGCGCGCAGGCCGCGCGCACCCTGGGCGGTCCCGGCGAACGCCTGTACCAGAGCGCATGCGCGGTCTGCCACCAGTCGGACCAGGGCATCGCCCAGTTCGGCGTCAAGCCTTCGCTGGCGCTCAATACGAACCTGCACAGCAAGCTGCCGGACAACGTGATCCAGGTGCTGCTGCAAGGCATGCCGGCACCGCCCAACAGCGAACTGGGTGCGATGCCGGCCTATGCCGACACGCTCGATGACCAGCAGATCGCGCAGCTGGCGCAGTACCTGCGCGCGCGCTTTGCGCCCGACAAACCCGCATGGCAGGACCTGGAGAACACTGTCGCGCGCCTGCGCGCGATGCCTGCCCACTAGGACCAACGCAGACCCTGCGGGGCCGGCTCGCCGCGCCTTCCGCATCCACGCTGACCGCACTTACGCCGTGCCTGGCAAGGCGCTTCGCCACCGGGCGGGGAGACGTGCATTCCCGCGCCGGCGCCACGCGCGGGAAAACCCCGAGGAGGGAAACCGCAATTCGGCCTTGCCCGCCAGTTTCATGTAGCTTACGCTGAACGATCATGTAGTGCGCACTACATGAGTGCCGCGTGGCCCGCAGCAGTGCCTCCCCGCACAAGGACGGCGCGCCGCAAGCGGCAGACGAGACAACAAAACTAAAAGATTGGCCCTTTACATCACCGGAAGCGCTGGCCCGGGGCTTGCATAGTCCCCCGCAGCGCCGACCGGGAGGCCGGGCCTGGACCAACCAAGGGTAGACAACAAGGAGTGACTATGTCGTATCAGAACCAAGCAGGTGTCGCGAGCGTGCTACCGGGTTAGTTCCAGCCTCGCCAATTGGAGTACTCACCACGTTTCGTTGCAATTCGGTGCGATTGCCCCGGTGCGATCATCACGCATTAGTCAGTACCGTCTGGCCCTGCTTCGATAAACGTGTGCGTCCGAGTTCAAGAACCAGCCTATAAAGACAGGTAGACAACATGTCGTCATCAATTTCATCCATGGCAACAACGACCATCCCGGAAGTCACGCTAGGCTCGGCCCCGCAGCCCAGCGCGCGGGGAGCATCGTCTCAAACCATCACGATCGAGCAAGGCATCCGCGCGGCCGGCGTCGGCCGGTTCCAGTATCGGCTCTTTGTCATCTTCGGCCTGGTCTGGCTGGCTGACGCGATGCAGGTGCTGTCGATCGGCTTCACCGCGCCGTCGATTGCGTCGACCTTTGGCATTCCCGTACCGACCGCTCTGCAGACCGGGACGATGTTCTTTGTCGGCATGCTGATCGGCGCTTTCGTGTTCGGCCGGCTGGCTGACAGGATCGGCCGCCGGCCCGTGCTGATGATGGCGGTGGTCATCGACGCCATCTGCGGTGTCGCTTCCGCTTTCGCACCGGACTTCCAGTGGCTGCTGTTGCTGCGTTTCCTGACCGGCATCGGCGTCGGCGGCACGCTACCCGTTGACTACACCATGATGGCCGAGTTCCTGCCCTCGGACCGGCGCGGCCGCTGGCTGGTGCTGCTGGAGTCGTTCTGGGCCGTCGGCACGATCCTGCTCGCCATTCTTGCGCTCATCGCCGTGTCGCGAGGCGATGATGCCTGGCGGCTGATCTTCCTCGTCACGGGCATCCCCGCCCTGGTCGGCGTGGTGTTCCGGTTCTTTGTTCCCGAGTCTCCGCTCTACCTGAATAAATCGGGACGCTCGGCCGAGGCACGCGCGGTGCTGCAGCGTGTCGCCACCGCCAATCGCGTGTCCGTGGAAATCGGCAACCTGGAGCCGCAGCCGATGGAGCGCAAGTCGGTCTTTGCGCTGTTCGCGCGCGGATGCCGGCGCCGCACCATCTGCCTGCTTGCCGCCTGGGCGCTGATCTCGATCGCCTACTACGGCGTCTTCGTTTATCTGCCGGTCAAGCTGGCGGGCCAGGGCTTTGGCTTCATGCGTGGCCAGGTCTTCCTGATCGTGCTCGCGCTGGTGCAGCTTCCCGGGTTCGCGCTGGCCGCGCACGGCGTCGAGCGCTGGGGCCGCAAGCCGACCCTGATCGGCTTCCTGCTGCTCAGCGCTGCAGGTTGCATGCTCTATAGCCTGGGCCAGTCCACCGCGCTTATCGTCGGCTCGACCCTGCTGATGAGCTTCTCGCTCCTCGGTACCTGGGGCGCGCTCTACGCCTTCACGCCCGAGGTGTACCCGACCGACCTGCGCGCCAGCGGGATGGGCACTGCCGGCGCGATGGCGCGCTTTGGCGGCCTGTTTGCGCCTTCGATCATTGCACCGATCATGGCCAGCCAGTTCACCCTTGCCCTGGCGCTGCTTTCGTCATTTCTTGCCGTGGCGGCAATCGCCATCTACATGGTGGATATCGAGTCGAAGAATCGCGCGCTTGACTAGCGCAAGGCACCGCCGGCCGCTCCCGGCAGTTCAGGGAGCCCGCCGGCGGCTGGCGTGGGCGGGTCTCGAAAGCGAAGCCACGGGCAGGGCGGCCCGCTTCCATTACAATCCGGCTGCAACGGCGCGGCGCGCTGGTCGACCCGATCTCGCCGCCCGCTTCACCTGCTTGTCCCTATCCCGCCGAGCCCTAGCCGCCAGCCATGAAACAAGATCCGCGCTTTCCCAACCTGTTCATCCTCGACCACCCGCTGATCCAGCACAAGCTTTCGCACATGCGCGACAAGGAAACGTCGACGCGCACCTTCCGCGAGCTGCTGCGCGAGATCACGCTGCTGATGGGCTACGAGATCACCCGCAACCTGCCGTTGACCACGCGCCGCATCGAAACGCCGCTGGTGGAGCTGGATGCGCCGGTGATCGCCGGCAAGAAGCTGACCATCGTGCCGGTGCTGCGCGCGGGCGTGGGCATGAGCGACGGCCTGGTCGAGCTGATCCCGTCGGCGCGCATCGGCCATATCGGCGTGTACCGCGACGAGCAGCACCGCCCGGTGGAATACCTGGTGCGTCTGCCCGACCTGGAAGACCGCAGCTTCATCCTGTGCGACCCGATGGTGGCCACGGGCTACTCCGCCGCGCACGCGGTGGAGGTGCTCAAGCGCCGCGGGGTCAAGGACGAGGCCATCACCTTCGTTGCGCTGGTGGCGGCCCCGGAGGGCGTGGAAGTGTTCCAGAAGGCGCATCCGGGGGTCAAGCTGTTCGTCGCCTCGCTGGACAGCCACCTGGACGGCGATGCCTATATCGTGCCGGGCCTGGGCGATGCGGGCGACCGCCTGTTCGGCACCAAGAACTGAGTGGTACGGCGGCGGGCTGGCTTGGCTCTTGACCGGCCTCAATAGTCCGCGCCACAGGGCTCCCTACACTGGCGGCAAGCGCCGGCGAGACCTCGCCGGCCGCCATCGCCAACGCAATGGGAGCCAAGCATGGAAGCCTTCAAGATCCTGTTCAGTACCAGCACCGGCCTGATGAGCCTGGGCGTGATCGTCTTCATCATCGGCATGGGGTGGTTCTTTGCGCGGATGTTCGCGCGCAAGATGTGCGAGGACGCGGCAGCGGCCAAGGCGCAGCAACAGGCGCAGCGCCACTAAGGAAAAGGGCCGCATCGCGCGGCCCTTTCCGTCATTCCGTCAGCCGTCTTTACTTCTTCTTACCCAGCAGGCTGCCCAGCACACCGCGGATCAGTTCGCGGCCGACCTGCGACCCCACCGTGCGCGCGGCCGACTTGGCCATCGACTCCAGGATCGAATCGCCGCGGCCGGTCTTGCCGGTGCCCTTGGTCAGCGTGCCGAAGATCTCGCCGGCCGTACCGAGCCAGCCGCTGTCCTGCTCACCCGCCGGCTGCCCCGCCGGCGCGCCGCCAGCGCCCTTGCCGTTGCCATTGCCGGCCGTCGCCACGCTGCCGCGCAGCTTTTCATAGGCGGATTCGCGGTCCACGGTTTTCTCATAGGTGCCCGCCACCAGC
Organism: Cupriavidus sp. GW821-FHT07C08; assembly: GCF_059419025.1. Taxonomy (NCBI): domain Bacteria; kingdom Pseudomonadati; phylum Pseudomonadota; class Betaproteobacteria; order Burkholderiales; family Burkholderiaceae; genus Cupriavidus; species Cupriavidus sp. GW821-FHT07C08. The sequence continues at coordinate 73,444 of NZ_JBWKQZ010000015.1, read as the reverse complement.
GAACTGGCGATCAGCTGCTTGCGCTCTTCCTCCGTCGCCGGGCCGATGCGGCTGCCCGGTGCCAGCACCCAGGCGCGCTCGGTCACGCAGGGCGTGCCCTTGGCGTCCAGGAACGATACCAGCGCCTCGCCCACGCCCAGTTCACTGATCGCGGTTTCCAGGTCCAGCCTGGGGTTGGCGCGCATGGTGGTGGCCGCCACCTTGACCGCCTTCTGGTCGCGCGGGGTAAAGGCGCGCAGCGCATGCTGCACGCGGTTGCCCAGCTGGCCCAGCACGGTGTCGGGGATGTCGATCGGGTTCTGCGTGACGAAGTACACGCCCACGCCCTTGGAGCGCACCAGCCGCACCACCTGCTCGATCTTGTCGAGCAGCGCCTTGGGTGCATCGTTAAAGAGCAGGTGGGCCTCGTCGAAGAAGAACACCAGCTTGGGCTTGTCCAGGTCGCCGGCCTCGGGCAGCTTCTCGAACAGCTCGGACAGCATCCACAGCAGGAAAGTGGCGTACAGGCGCGGCGCGTTCATCAGCTTGTCGGCGGCCAGGATATTGACCACGCCCTGGCCCTTCTCGGTCTGGATGAAGTCTTCCAGGTTCAGCATCGGCTCGCCGAAGAAGACATCCCCGCCCTGCGATTCCAGCGCGATCAGCCCGCGCTGGATGGCGCCGATCGAGGCGGCCGAGATATTGCCGTACTCGGTGGTGAACTGGCTGGCGTTGTCGCCGACGTACTGCAGCATGGCGCGCAGGTCCTTGGCGTCGAGCAGCAGCAGGCCGTTGGCGTCGGCAATGCGGAACACCAGGTTCAGCACGCCCTGCTGGGTGTCGTTCAGCTCCAGCATGCGCGACAGCAGCAGCGGGCCCATGTGCGAGACCGTGGCGCGCACCGGATGGCCCTTCTCGCCGAACACGTCCCACAGCGTGGTCGGGCACGCGCCCCATGCCGGCTCCGGCAGGTTCAGGTCGGCCAGGCGCTGCTTGAGCTTGTCGGACGCCTGGCCGGCCTGCGAGATGCCGGTCAGATCACCTTTGACGTCCGCCATGAAGACCGGCACGCCCAGGCGCGAGAAGCCCTGCGCCAGCGTCTGCAGCGTGACGGTCTTGCCGGTGCCGGTGGCGCCGGTGATCAGCCCATGCCGGTTGCCCATCTGCGGCAGCAGCACCAGTTCATGTTCGGCATTCTTGGCGATGAGGATGGGGTCGGCCATGATGTTCCTGGGTTCCGTAAGCGTCTGATAGCGTCTGATGGGATCTGGTGGATCCGGGCGGCGCGGGCAGGCCCGCGTGATAAAATCCTGGGCTGATTATAGCCAGCCGCCAGGCATATCCGTCACCTGGCGCGCGCTGTCCGAGGGCTTTGCCACCCCGGCCACGGCGTGCATGGCGACCCCGCACAACATCACCGCAGATCACCGCATTCCGCTTCGGAGAGAATCATGGCCGGTCACTCGAAATGGGCCAATATCAAACACAAGAAGGCCGCCGCTGACGCCAAGCGCGGCAAGATCTGGACCCGCCTGATCAAGGAAATCACCGTCGCCGCCAAGCTCGGCGGCGGCGATGTCGACTCCAACCCGCGCCTGCGCCTGTCGATTGACAAGGCCATGGACGCGAACATGCCCAAGGACAACATCCAGCGCGCCATCCAGCGCGGCGTGGGCGGCATGGAAGGCGCCAACTACGAAGAAATCCGCTACGAGGGCTACGGCCTGGCCGGCGCGGCGATCATCGTCGACTGCCTGACCGACAACCGCACCCGCACCGTGGCCGAAGTGCGCCATGCGTTCTCCAAGCACGGCGGCAACATGGGCACCGAAGGTTCGGTGGCGTTCATGTTCACCCACTGCGGCCAGTTCCTGTATGCCCCCGGCACGCCGGAAGACAAGCTGATGGAAGCCGCGCTGGAAGCCGGCGCCGACGATGTCGTCACCAACGACGACGGCTCGATCGAAGTCACCTGCCCGCCCAACGATTTCTCTGCGGTCAAGGCCGCGCTGGAAGCCGCCGGCTTCAAGGCGGAAGTGGCCGACGTGGTGATGAAGCCGCAGAACGAAGTCAGCTTCAGCGGCGACGACGCGCTCAAGATGCAGAAACTGCTCGACGCCCTGGAAAACCTGGACGACGTGCAGGAAGTCTTCACCAACGCGGTGATCGAAGACTAAGCTGCAACAAGCCCCCATCGGCGGCGACCCGGACACAGCCCAGGCCGCCGCCTCTTAGTATGTGTTTCTTTTCTGGCAGTGATCATGAAAGTATTGGTTGTCGGCTCGGGTGGACGTGAACACGCGCTGGCCTGGAAATTGGCCCAGTCCCCCAAGGTGCAGGTGGTGTACGTCGCGCCGGGCAACGGCGGGACCGCTCTCGACAAGCGCCTGCAGAATGTTCCGCTGACCGATCCCGAGGTCATCGCCGCCTTTGCCGAGCGCGAGGGCGTGGCCTTCACCGTGGTCGGCCCCGAAGCCCCGCTGGCCGCCGGCATCGTCGATATCTTCCGCGCCAAGGGCCTGCGCATCTTCGGGCCGACCCAGGCTGCCGCGCAGCTGGAATCGTCCAAGGACTTCGCCAAGGCGTTCATGGAGCGCCACGGCATCCCGACCGCCGCCTACCAGACCTTCTCCGACGCCACCCAGGCCCACGCCTATATCGACGCCCAGGGCGCTCCGATCGTGATCAAGGCCGACGGCCTGGCCGCGGGCAAGGGCGTGGTGGTGGCGATGTCGCTGGAAGAAGCGCACACCGCGGTCGACATGATGCTGGCCGACAACAAGCTCGGCGACGCCGGCGCGCGCGTGGTGATCGAAGAGTTCCTGGAAGGCGAGGAAGCCAGCTTTATCGTGCTGGTCGACGGCAAGAACGTGCTGGCGCTGGCCACCAGCCAGGACCACAAGCGCCTGCTGGACGCCGACGCCGGCCCCAACACCGGCGGCATGGGCGCGTATTCCCCCGCCCCGGTGGTCACGCCCGCGCTGCATGCGCGCGCGCTGCGCGAGATCATCCTGCCGACCGTGCGCGGCATGGAAAAGGACGGCATCCCGTACACGGGCTTCCTGTACGCCGGCCTGATGATCGACAAGGACGGCAACCTGAAGACGCTGGAATTCAACTGCCGCATGGGCGACCCTGAAACCCAGCCGATCCTGGCGCGCCTGAAGACCGACCTGGTCGATGTGATGGAGCACGCCGTCAACGGCAAGCTCGACAGCATCGAGCTGGACTGGGACCGCCGCACCGCGCTGGGCGTGGTGATGGCCGCCTACGGCTATCCCGACAGCCCGCGCAAGGGCGATGCCATCACCGGCATCCCGGCCGAGACCGACGACAGCGTGACCTTCCACGCCGGCACCACCCTCAAGGACGGCACCCTGCTGACCTCGGGCGGGCGTGTGCTGTGCGTGGTGGGCCTGGCCGACACCGTCAAGGCAGCGCAGCGCGCCGCCTATGCCGCGGTCGAGCAGATCCGCTTCGACGGCATGCAGTACCGGACCGACATCGGCTACCGCGCCATCAAGCGCTGATCCTTCCCGGCAAACGCCGTTCCGACCGGCATGGCTGACCCGCCTTGCCGGCCAGCTTTGGACCCGCGCGCCCGGCCAGCGGCCCCAGCCGGTACAATCGTGACAACGTTGTGACGCACCCGGCAGCCGCCAGCGCTGCCGGACGCCGAGCCCGGTCCATCCGCTTTCCGCCAATCATGATCGATTCCCAGGCAGTCCGTGCCTATCTGCTCGGTCTGCAAGACCGCATCACCGATGCCATCGGTGCCATCGACGGCCAGCCGTTCCTGACCGACGCCTGGGAGAAACCGCCCACCGAACGCCTGCGCGGCAGCGGCCGCACCCGCATCCTGGAAGGCGGCGCGGTGATGGAGCGCGCCGGCGTGGGCTTCTCGCACGTGAGCGGCGACACCCTGCCGCCGTCGGCCACCGCCAACCGGCCGGAACTGGCCGGTCGCAGCTTCGAGGCCATGGGCGTGTCGCTGGTGTTCCACCCGCGCAATCCCTATGTGCCCACGGTCCATATGAACGTGCGCTGCTTCCTGGCGCTCAAGCCGGGGGCCGAGCCGGTATGGTGGTTCGGTGGCGGCATGGACCTGACGCCCTACTACGGCGACGCCGGCGACTGCGCGCACTTCCACCGCACCTGCCAGCAGGCGCTGGCCCCCTATGGCGACGACCTGTACCCGCGCTTCAAACAGTGGTGCGACGAGTATTTCTTCCTGCGCCACCGCAACGAGGCGCGCGGCGTGGGCGGGATTTTCTTCGACGACTTCTCCGCGCTGGGCTTCGAGCGCAGCTTCGCCATGATGCAGTCGGTCGGCGACGCCTTCCTGGACGCCTACCTGCCGATCCTGCAGGCGCGCAAGGACACGCCCTACGGCGAGCGCGAGCGCGGCTTCCAGGCCTACCGGCGCGGGCGCTACGTCGAATTCAACCTCGTGTTCGACCGCGGCACGCTGTTCGGCCTGCAGTCGGGCGGACGCGCCGAATCCATCCTGATGTCGATGCCGCCGCTGGTGACCTGGCGCTATGACTGGCAACCGGAACCGGGCAGCCCCGAAGCGGCGCTGTACTCCGATTTCCTGCCAGCGCGCGACTGGGCCTGACGCCTGACCTATGGCCAATCCAGCGCAACACCGCAAGCCCGCCGCCGACGCGGGAGAACCGCCGCAACCGTCCGCCCGCCCCTATCGCCTGGGTATCCTTGGCGGCACTTTCGATCCCCCCCATGTCGGCCACCTGGCACTGGCGCGGCTGTGCATCGAACACCTTGGGCTGGATGAGCTGGTGTGGATTCCCACCGGCCAGTCGTGGCAAAAAGGCGACGACGTGACCCCTGCCGCCGACCGCCTGGCGATGACCGAACTGGCCGCCGCGGCGCTTGGCGACAGCGGCGCCAAGGTCCGCGTGAGCCGCATGGAAGTGGACCGCGCCGGCCCCAGCTACACCATCGACACCGTACGCCAGCTGCGCGCCGAATACGGCCCCGAAGCCTCGCTGTGCTGGCTGATGGGCGCCGACCAGCTGCTGCGCCTGCACACCTGGCACGGCTGGCAGGCCCTGTTCGAACATGTGCACCTGTGCACCGCCACGCGGCCGCGTTTTGAGCTGGCGGCACTGGAGGGTCCGGTGCTGGCGGCACTGGCCGAACGCCAGGCTGACACGCACCTGATACAATGCACGCCCTCCGGCCGGATGTGGATCGACCAGACGCTTGCCGTCGACCTGTCTTCCACCCACCTGCGCCAGCGGCTGGCAGCCGGCCAGCCGGCAGATGACCAACTGCCGCCCGGCGTGGCACACTACATTGCCAACCACGGGCTGTACCGCAACGCCCCGGCCAGGGCATGACCGGGGTTGCACCAATCCCGGCGCCCACCCCCAACCGATCTCAGCTGAACAAGAAGACACCATGGATATTCGTAAACTGCAACGCGCCATCGTCGACGGCCTCGAGGATGTCAAAGCGCAGGACATCAAGGTGTACGACACCAGCCACCTGACCGAACTGTTCGACCGGGTGGTGATTGCCAGCGGGACATCCAACCGCCAGACCAAGGCGCTGGCAGCGTCGGTGCGGGATACGGTGAAGGGAGCCGGCGGCCACATCGTGGCGGTCGAGGGCCTGGAAACCGGCGAATGGGTGCTGGTCGACTGCGGCGATGCCGTGGTCCACATCCTGCAGCCGCAGTTGCGCCTGTACTACAATCTGGAAGAGATCTGGGGCGACAAGCCGGTGCGCATGAAGCTGGCCACCGCCGGCCGCGGCCTGGCCAAGGCCAGCGAGCCGATGGACGAGGACGAGGACGAAGCCCCGGTGCGCACCGTGCGCCGCGCCAGCAACCTGCGCCCCGCGCTGGCCCGCCTGCCCGAAGGCATGAAGGAGCCGTCGCCGCCGATGGGCCATGAGGACACCGACGCGGACGCCATCGCCACCATCCGCAAGCCGGCCCGCAAGACCGCCACCAAGACGGCAGCGACCAAGACCGCCGGCACCCGTGCCGCTGCGCCGCGCAAGACCGCTGCCGGCACCACCGCGCGCAAGACCGCGACCAAGACCGCGGTCAAGAAGGCCCCGAGCAAGACCGCTGCCAGCAAGACCGCAGCAGCCAAGCCGGCCGCGCGCAAGCGCACCACCCGCTCGGCCTGAGCCCCGGCGCGCGGCCGCCAGGCGGCCGCGCAGCATGACCCGTCCTCTGCCCCATGCAACTGGTGATCGTGGCCGTCGGCCACAAGATGCCCGGCTGGATCGAAACCGGCTTCAGCGAGTACGCCAAGCGCATGCCGCCCGAGCTGCGCATCGAACTGCGCGAGGTCAAGCCCGAAACCCGCTCGTCCAGCAACAACGCCGCCACCGTGATGCAGCGCGAAGCCGCGCGCATCGAGACGGTGCTGGGCTCGCTGTCGAAGCAGTGCCGCATCGTCGCGCTGGATGAGCGCGGGCGCGACTTCACCACCGTGCAACTGGCCGCGCAGCTGACCGACTGGCAGCGCGAGGGCGGCGACGTGGCCTTCCTGATCGGCGGCGCCGACGGGCTCGACCCGGCCCTGAAAGCCCGCGCCAGCACCCTGATCCGGCTGTCCAGCCTGACCCTGCCGCACGGCATGGTGCGCGTGCTGCTGGCCGAGCAGCTGTACCGCGCCTGGTCCGTCACGCAGAACCACCCCTATCATCGGGCCTGATCCCGGCTGTCGCCGGAAGGCCCCTCCGCCGCGATGCCCGACACCCTGCACGACTATCTTTACCTCGCCTCGCAGAGCCCGCGCCGCCGCGAGCTGCTGACCCAGCTCGGCGTGCGCTACGAACTGCTGCTGGCCGATGACGACGAGGATGCCGAAGCGCTTGAGGCGGTCCAGCCTGGCGAGACCCCCGACGACTACGTCCAGCGCGTCTGCGCGCTGAAGGCCGAAGCCGCGCTGCGCCGCCGCGAACGCCGCGCGCTGCCCGATGCGCCGGTGCTGACCTCCGACACCACGGTCTGCCTGGGCGGCCGCATCCTGGGCAAACCTGCCGACGGCGCCGATGCCGCGGCCATGCTGGGCGCGCTCTCGGGCAGCACCCACCGCGTCCTGACCGCCGTGACGATCGTGTCGACCACGGGCATGCGGCATGCGCTGTCGATCTCCGAAGTCACCTTCCGCCAGATGCAGCCCGCCGAGATCGAGCGCTATGTCGCCAGCGGCGAGCCGCTCGGCAAGGCCGGTGCCTACGGCATCCAGGGCCGGGCGGCGGAGTTCGTGGAGCGGATCGCGGGCAGCTATTCAGGTATCATGGGCTTACCCTTGTTTGAGACGGCGGCGTTACTTCGCCAGGCCCATCTGCAGTTCTGAGCCGCGCCCTCCGTGCCCAGACAAGACCCGGCCCCCGCGCCGGGCCACCCTATACAGCCGGACCACCGGCGACGCGTTTCACCCGCTATGACTGAAGACATCCTCGTCAACATCACGCCCCAAGAGACCCGCGTCGCCATCGTGCAGCAGGCCGCCGTGCAGGAACTGCATGTCGAACGCACGCTGACGCGCGGGCTGGTCGGCAATATCTACCTGGGCAAGGTGGTGCGCGTGCTGCCCGGCATGCAATCGGCCTTTATCGACATCGGCCTGGAGCGCGCCGCCTTCCTGCACGTGGCCGATATCTGGCATCCACGCGACGCCGACCGCAACAATTCCACGCCGCAGCTGGCCATCGAGAAGACCCTGTTCGAAGGCCAGGCGCTGATGGTGCAGGTGATCAAGGATCCGATCGGCACCAAGGGCGCGCGGCTGTCCACCCAGGTGAGCATCGCCGGGCGCACCCTGGTGTACCTGCCGCAGGATCCGCATATCGGCATCTCGCAGCGCATCGAGGGCGAAGTGGACCGCGAGGCGCTGCGCAGCCGCGTGCAGGGCCTGGTGCCCGCCGACGAGCGCGGCGGCTTTATCGTGCGCACCATCGCCGAGGAAGCGACCGACGAGGAACTCGGCAACGATATCGCCTACCTGCGCAAGATCTGGGGCACGATCCGCCAGAACGCCACCACCCTGCCCGCGCCCAGCCTGCTCTACCAGGACCTGAACCTGGCCCAGCGCGTGCTGCGCGACTTCATCAACGACGCCACCGGCGTGATCCAGATCGACTCGCGCGAGAACTACCAGATGCTGCTGGAGTTCGCCAAGGAATACACCCCGGCGGTGCTGCCGCGGCTGTCGCACTACACCGGCGAGCGTCCGATCTTCGACCTGTTCAATATCGACGCCGAGATCGAGAAGGCGCTGTCGCGCCGGGTGGACCTGAAGTCGGGCGGCTACCTGATGATCGACCAGACCGAGGCGATGACGACCATCGACGTCAACACCGGCGGCTACGTGGGCGCGCGCAACTTTGACGACACCATCTTCAAGACCAACCTGGAGGCGGCCCACACCATCGCGCGGCAGCTGCGCCTGCGCAACCTCGGCGGCATCATCATCATCGACTTCATCGATATGGAGAACGCCGAGCACCGCGACGCGGTGCTGTCCGAGCTGAAGCGAGCGCTCGCACGCGACCGCACCCGCATCACGGTCAACAGCTTCTCGCAACTGGGCCTGGTCGAGATGACGCGCAAGCGCACGCGCGAGTCGCTGGCGCATGTGCTGTGCGAGCAATGCCCGGTCTGCCAGGGCAAGGGCCAGGTCAAGACGCCGCGCACGGCCTGCTACGACATCCTGCGCGAGATCATGCGCGAATCGCGCCAGTTCAACCCGCGCGAATTCCGCATCCTGGCCTCGCAGGAAGTGATCGACCTGTTCCTGGAAGAAGAAAGCCAGCATCTGGCGATGCTTGGCGACTTCATCGGCAAGCCGATCTCGCTGCAGGTGGAATCGACGTTCCACCAGGAGCAATACGACATCATCCTGATGTGAAGATGCCGGCGCAGGCATGGAAAGGCCCGCTCACTGGCGGGCCTTTCTGCATTCTGGACTAGGGCCGGATCACGACTTGCGGACTCACCACGAAGGCGGGTTCGGGCTGGTAGTACACAGCCGGCGGCGGCTGGTACACGACCGGCCGGTCCTTGCACTTGCGCTCTTCCTTATACTCGCCGTTGTCCTTCCACTTGCGCTTGATCTTGCAGTTGCCGACCCAGAACTCTTCCTTGTAGTCGCCGCCCTTGTAGCGGCGCGCGTAGTGGTGATCGTCGTCCCAGTCGTCGTCGGCACGCGCGGCGGCGGAGATGGTGCCAAGGAGCACGGGCAATACAACGAGGGCAACAAGGGCGCGGGGCTTCATTCTGGGGGCGGCGAGCGATGGTTGAGGAAGCTAGTGTCCTGTTCCGTAGATACCTTGCCATGAAATCGCCCAGTTGGCCGCCATGCGTCGTTGCTCGTCGTTGCCATAGCTACGGCTATGGCGCCTCCTCGCGCCTAGCCTGACGACCAACTGGACGATTTCATTTTGGCAAGCTACCTACGGAACAGCACACTAGCACGCCGCATCCCGCATCTGTGTATCAAGCTGTTTACGAACGTAACCACGTTGCAGCGCATTTGTCTGTCCGCTTGCGTCCGCCTCCTAACGGGCTCGGGGATGGTCCTACTCCAATTCCGTTTGCCATCCGCTATAACTAAGCGAGGGTAGTCAGCGGCATCCGCACGGATGCCGCGCCCGGCCTGCCACCCCGATGCAAGGCGCGGCCCGGCCGGCAAGCAAGGAGTCCGGCATGAACGCCACGAACCATGGAGCCTGTCTGCTGGCCCTCCTGTTGTCGGTGGCGTGCGCGCCATTGCCGATCACCAGGCGCGCCCCCCTGCCGCCGCCCGAGGCGAAGGGCGAAGCGGTCGCCGCCGCGCCCAAGGAGCGCGCCACCCCGATCGCGAACAAGACCATCAACATTGCCGCCGCCTGCAAGCGCACCGAGGAAGACGGCTTCCGCGAAGACGCGCTGATGGACGTCAAGGCCAACGAGGTGCGTGCGCTCAAGTGGAAGCTATGGGTATCGCGGCGCGGCAGTTGCGAATTCAACCTGGCCGAGTTCCGCCAGGTCCGCGAGACCCCGCACATCGAACTGCAGGCCATCGACGGCAGCCAGTGCAAGCTGCTGGTGTGGCAGGACCCGCGCCGCGTGACGCTGGCCCATAACCGCTGCGAGAAGCACTGCACGCCGGGCATCTACGAGCAGGCGTGGCCGGTGCTGTTCGATCCCAAGAGCGGTGCCTGCGCCGAGGTACGGTGAGCGCCTGCGGCGTTACTTCGCTTTCGGGACCCGGCCCATCAGGTAGAACTCGTCGTTCGGACGCATGCTGATCGTGTTCGCCATCCGGTTCGACAGGCCGAAAAACGCCGTGATGGCGGCAATATCCCAGGCATCCTCCTCGGAAAAACCGTGCTCGCGCAGCGCAGCAAAGTCGGCATCGCCCACTTCATGCGACGCGTTGCACACCTTCATCGCAAAGTCGAGCATCGCGCGCTGGCGCGGCGGAATATCCGCCTTCAGGTAGTTCACCGCCACCTGGTCCGCCACCAGCGGCTTCTTCTCATAGATGCGCAGGATCGCGCCATGCGCCACCACGCAGTACAGGCACTGGTTGGCACCGGAAGTCGCCACCACGATCATCTCGCGCTCGCCCTTGGTCAGGCCGCCCTCCTTGAGCATCAGCGCATCGTGGTAGGCGAAGAACGCGCGGAACTCGTCGGGACGGTGCGCCAGCGCCAGGAAGACGTTGGGGACGAAGCCGGCTTTTTCCTGGACTTCCAGGATGCGGGCGCGGATGTCGTCGGGGAGCTTGGTCAGCGCGGGGATGGGGTAGCGGCTGATGGGGAATGCCGTGTCGGACATGATGGTCTCCTGCCTCCTATTGGATATGCGTCATCGGTCGTGAGCTTCTGGTACAGATACTAACGGATCGGCATGGGCGTGGCGGGCGCCATGTCACCCATGCATCGCACGGACACTTGTCTCCTGGATAAGGCATACTACGCACCTTCCGAACCAGGCGGGCACATTGCCCGCCCTACTGTTCCCGATGAAACGTATTCTCATCGTCAAGCTGACCTCCCTCGGCGACATGGTGTTCACCCAGCCGCTGGTCGCGGACCTGCAGCGGGCCTTTCCCGGCGTCAAGATCGACTGGATCGCCGACTCATATTGCGCCGACGTGCCGCGCTGGAATCCGAATATCGAGCGCGTGATTTCCGCGCCGCTGCGCGGCTTCAAGAAATCGCGCAACTGGGCTGGCTTGCGTGCGATCTTCAGTGCGCTGCGTGAACTGCGCCGCGAGAAGTACGATGCGGTGCTGGACGTCCATGGCGTCTACAAGAGCGCCATCGTGACGTTCCTGGCACGCACGCGCAATCGCTATGGCTACCCCGTGGCAGAGTTGGGCGAGAGCGGCGCCCGCTTCGCCTACAACCATGTGTTCCAGCCATTTGTCGAGGAAGATTGCGCGCGGCAGCGGATGCGCCGCGCCGTCAGCCGCGCCTTGGGCTATGAGCTGACCAGGGACATGGACTACGGCCTGGAGATGCCCGCAGACACGCCGGCGCCGGCCGCCAAGGGTCCGTACGCGATGCTGTTCCATGCCACCTCTAGCGAAGAAAAGAAGTGGCCGGTCGCCGACTGGATCAGCGTGGGCAGCGCGATCTCGGCGCGCGGGCTGCGCGTGCTGGTGCCCTGGGGCAACGACGCGGAGCGCAAGGAAGCCGAGACCATCGCCGCCAGCGTGCCCAACGCCGAAGTGATGCCGCGCCTGAGCATCACCGGCGTGGCGCAGATGGTAGGCAAGGCATCGCTGGTGGTTGGCATGGACACCGGCTTCGTGCATATCGCCGATGCGCTGCGCCGCCCGACCGTGATCCTGTTCACGACCACGTCGCGCCACCTGTACGGCGTCGATGCGCCGGGCCGCGCGGTCTCGCTGGGCGGCGGCGGCGTGGTGCCGCGGCGGGATCAGGTGCTGGCTGCCATCGATGAAGTGCTGGGCGTGCAGCCGCCCGTCACCTCGCCAAACTGAGCACGAAGGAAACGACAAAGGCCGGCGCAAGCGCCGGCCTTTGTCGTTGGTACGTCCGTTACCCTTGATGCGTCGCGAACTGGATCCGGTGCAACCCGGCGTACAGGCCGTTGGCCGCCAGCAGCTGTGCGTGCGTGCCCTGCTCCGCCACGCGGCCGTGGTCCAGCACGGCGATGCGGTCGGCGTTCTCGATGGTGGACAAGCGGTGCGCAATCACCAGCGTGGTCCGGCCCCTCATCAGTTCCTCCAGCGCCGCCTGCACCTGGCGCTCCGACTCCGAATCCAGTGCCGAAGTGGCCTCGTCCAGGATCAGGATCGGTGCGTCCTTGTACAGCGCCCGGGCAATCGCCAGCCGCTGGCGCTGGCCACCGGACAGCTTCATGCCGTTGTCGCCGATATTGGTATTCAGGCCTTCCGGCAGCCCCTTGACCGTTTCCGTCAGGTAGGCGGCCGCCAGCGCGCGCTCAACGCGGGCCATGTCGATCTCGCTGTCGGATTGCGCGCCATATGCCACATTGGCGGCGACGGTGTCGTTGAACAGCACCACGTCCTGGCTGACGAAGGCGATCTGGTTGCGCAGGTCCTTCAGCGACAACTCGGTCAGCGGCGCGCCATCCAGCAGGATGCGCCCGGCAGTGGGGTCGAAGAAGCGCGGCACCAGGTTGACCAGCGTGGTCTTGCCGCTGCCCGACGGGCCCACCAGCGCCACCACCTCGCCCGGACTGACGCGCAGGTCGATGCCCTCCAGCGCGGCGCGCGATGCCTCACCGTAGCGGAAGCCGACTTGCTCGAAGGCCAGCTCGCCGCGGGCACGACCCAGCATCTTGCCACCGTCCTGTGGCTCGATCGGTTCATCGATCAGCCGGAAGATCATCTCGGCTGCAGTGATGCCGCGCGTCAGCGGCTGGTTGATGTCGGTCAGGTGCTTGAGCGGCGAGATCAGCAGCAGCATCGCCATCACAAAGCCGGTAAAACCGCCCACCGTGGTCTGGTTGGCCTGCGCCTGCACCATCGCAATGGTGATGATCACCGACAGCGCCAGCGCAGCCAGGAAGGCCGTGACCGGCTGGTTCAGCCCGCCGGCGACCGCCATGCGCATCGAGTAGTTCTTGAGCCGCTCGGCCACGGTGCGGAAGCGGCCCATCTCGTAGGCTTCGCCGCCGTGCAGCTTGACCACCTTGTAGCCGCCCACGGCCTCTTCCACGACATAGGCAGCGTTGTTGGTAAAGGCCTGGTGATCGCGGTTGAGCTTGCGCAGCCGGCGGTTGATCTTCGACATCAGGTAGCCGATCACCGGCAGGATCACCGCCACGATCAGCGTCAGGCGCCAGTTGGTATAGAACAGGTAGATCAGCAACGCCACAACCGTCAGCGAGTCCCGCACCAGCGTGATAAAGACGCTGGTCAGGATCTGCAGCACCTGGTTGACCTCGAAGATCACGGCATTGATCAGCGAAGCCGCCGTGTTGCGGTGGAAGAACGACGCCGGCGCCTGCAGCAGTCGCTCGAACATCTGCAAACGCATCTTCAGCAGCACGCGGTTCGAAATCAGGTTCAGCAGGTAGCCGGAGGCAAACTGCGCCACGCCGCGGATCAGGGCCACGCCGGTCAGGATCGCGGGGACATGCCACAGCGTGCCGGCGTAGTCGCCGCCGAAGCCCTTGTCGAGCAGGTCATTGACAACCTTGGGGATCACCCCTTCGCTGCCCGCGACCACGGCCATGGCAAGGATGGCGCCGATGAAGATGCGTAGCTCGGGGCGCAGGTAAGACCAGAGCCGGCTGGCCATGCTGGACGGCACGGCGGCACCTGGCGAAATGGGCGGTTTGGATGTGGTCACTGATATTTCTTGTGTGTGGAGGCGGCGTGCCGGCCCGGCGCTAGCCCGGCCGCTTCTGCCGGGCTACCCGAAGGAAGGGCCTGACGATGAGCTGGAACAGGAAGCGCTGATAGACGTAGCGGCGCAGATAATAGCCGATGCTGCGCTGAGCCTTGTCGGTGGCGTCCAGGTCGGCGCGATGCGTTTCGAGCGACGAGGTCTCGGCCAGTTCGGTCAGGCCGATGCAATATGGCACCACCGCACTGACCGACACCAGGCCCTGCTTTTCGAAGGCCGACCAGTAGTCGGCCGCGCACCACATCGGCTGCAAACCCGCCAGCAGCCGCTGCGCTGCGGCGCGCGTCACCACGTAGCCGTGCGCGCGCCACCATTCGCCGTAGCGCCTGACCAGGCGTCGTTCGCCGCCGAGCCTGCGGGCTCCCCAGCGGGTGTACTTGTCGACATGGGACAGCAGCACCACCTCGGCGCGGTCCGGATCCAGGCGCGACTCCAGGTCGGCCAGCACGGCTGCCAGGTCGGGGCCAGGCGAAGCATCGTCCTCCAGCACCAGCGCAAAGGCGGCGCCGTCGTCCAGCATCTTGCGGTACACACCAAGATGACTCAACCCGCACCCGACCTCGCCCCGGCTCATGGGCCGGTAGCGCGCGGCGGCGGCGGCGGCATCGTACTTGCTGGCCACTTCCTCCTGCGACAGCACGCGGCCATCCACGGCCCGGAACACCTGGAACGGGATGTCAAGGCCCGCCAGCTGGCCGGCAATGCGCTCCCGGCGCTCCCGCGCGGTGTCGAGATTGATGACGTAGGCGCCGATCATGCGGCCAGCGCCTGTGGGTCCGGTCTTGCCCGGATTGCAGCCGGCAAGAGAGAGACCAATGCTGCACGCGCAGGCAGAAGGAAGACTTCTTCCATCCCGGCAGAACGGGACAATTGTGCTCGTATCATCAATTTGAGAATCAGGAAACGGCCCGTGAGCCGACTCGATGGCATCAGGGTGCGCGAAGGGCGCCATGCGCCAGTGCGGTAGAATACGCGGTCTCGATCCAGCGCCTGGCGCCGCGGGCGACTCCGGCGGCCCGTCGGTCTTGTCCGACCTGCGTGCCTCCCCTATGTTCCATGAGAGTCTCGGCCGTCATCATTACCAGGAATGAAGCTCACAATATCGGGCCATGCCTCGAAAGCGTGTCCTGGTGCGAAGAGGCGATTATAGTGGATTGGGCCAGCACGGATGACACGGTGGCGATTGCGCGTGCCGCCGGCGCCACTGTCATCCAGACCGACGACTGGCCTGGGTTCGGCCCGCAGAAGAACCGTGCGGTTGACGCCGCCACGGGCGACTGGATCCTGAGTCTCGATGCCGATGAACGTGTCACGCCCGCCCTGCGCGACGAGATCCTGGGCCATCTGAAGCGGGCCGACGCCCACGCGCTTGCGCTGCCGCGCCTGTCAGCGTTCTGCGGCACCTTCGTGCGCCACGCAGGCTGGTATCCGGACTATGTGACCCGCGTCTTCCGCAAGGGCCGCGGCCGCTTCACGGATGACCTGGTCCACGAACACCTGAAGGTGGACGACCCGGTCACCCATCTGCGCGAGCCGCTGATCCATTACAGCTACCGCACACTGTCGGACGTGCTGCGCAAGATCGACAGCTACTCCAGCGCAGGCGCGCAGCAGGCCTACGCGCGGGGCAAGCGTAGTTCGGTCGCGTCCGCCGCGGGCCACGGCCTGTGGGCCTTCATCCGGACCTTCCTGCTCAAGCGCGGCTTCCTGGACGGCAGCGCAGGCTTCGGCGTGGCGCTGATGAATGCGCAGGCAAGCTACTACAAGTACGCCAAGCTGGCGCAGTTGCAGGCCGACACCGATCTCAAGGCAGCCGCCCCTGAGGTCACCCGTTGAGGCGGCCGGCCGCCCCTCCCCTTTATTCCATGCATCGATGAAAGTTGGCATCTCCTGCAATCGCTTCGGCGCTGGCGGCGGCCTGGAACGCTACGCGCTCGACATCAGCCGCGCGATGGCAGCCCGCGCCGGCACCGAGGTGTCGGTGTACGCGCGCCGCTTCGACGCCGGCGTGGCGCAGGCGGCCGGCGTCACGCCGCATCGCATCCTGGTCTCGTGGCTGCCCGGCAAGCTGCGCGACCGCTATTTCTCGTGGCGGCTGCAAGCGCACCGTCCCGTGGATGAAGTGCTGATCGGCTGCAACCGCGTGCGCGGCTCCGATATCGCCATCTGCGGCGGCACCCACCGCGGCTATCTCGGCGCGCGCGGCACGACAGCGCGCCGCTCCGACCAGTGGCAGATCGACCTGGAGAGTGCGCAGTATGCTGGAGCGCATCGCGTGGTGGCGCATTCGGCGCTGATGCGCCGCGAGGTGATCGAGCTGTACGGGATGCCGCCGGACCGCGTGGAACTGATCTATCCGCCGGTCGACACGCAGCGCTTCACGCCGGTCGACGCCGACGCGCGCGCCGCGTTGCGCCATGAGTTCGGTTTCGGTGACGATGAGGTCGTGTTCCTGTTCCCGTCTTCGGGCCATGCCCGCAAGGGTTTCGACCTGCTTGCCGACTATTTCTCTAAATCGGACCTGCCGATCACGCTTGCCGTGGCCGGCCGTCCGGTCGGGCGCACCATCCCGCGGGTACGGGAACTGGGCTACAGCAGCCGCATCGACGCGCTCTACCGCGCCGCGGACTTCACCATCCTGGCGTCGGGCTATGAACCGTTCGGACTGGTCGGCGTGGAATCGGTGCTGTGCGGCACGCCGCTGGTCTTTGCCGACAATATTGCCTGCCTGGAGGTAATCCGGCCGCAGGCGGTGCATGCCTTCGCACGCGATCGCGCCGAGACCCTCGACCGTGCGATTCGCGCCGCGGTCGACGCGGCACGCAGCGGCCAGGGCCGGCTGGCGGACCCGATGGCGATGCTCAACTACGATCCGGGCATCGAGGCCCACGTCGACGCGCTGCTAACGCTGGCGGCCAGCGCGCGTGCCGCCCGGCAGGCGGCCTGAGACCGCCGCTGCCGTCGGCTTATTCGTAGAGGGTGCTGACGCTGTCCGGCGACAGTGCCAGCCGCAACGCGGTCAGCGCCTCGTCGGAGGGCACCACCTTCCAGTCCGCTCCGAGCATGGCCTCGCACGAAGCCGCCGCCGACTGGTAGTGGATGCGCACCGGCAAACCCTGCCCGCCGCTGGCGCGGGCCAGGTGCGGCATCAGCAGTTCGCGCAGCATCCCGGTCGAAGAATTGCCATTCATCGCCAGCCGCACCGCGCTGGCGAACTTGAGGCGCGCGGCCACCAGGTCCATCACCGACTCGGCCGTAAACCTCACCCCACCGGTAAACATATCGTGCCGCGCATTCCCCGTGGCGATCAGCAGCTCGTCCTCGCGGAACATGTGCCGGTTGGCGTCGAACAGCTCGTTGAACACCGTCATCTCGACCAGCCCGGTGCCGTCGTCGAGCGTCACGATCAGCATCTTGCCGCGCTGGGTCATCTGCGTGCGGACGCCGGAGATCACGCCGGCGATGGTCTTGCCGCGCACATCACGGCCGAAGCCGCCGCCGTTGCCCTGCACTTCCTTTTCCAGCGCGGCCAGCGTGCCCTTGTTGAAGCGGCGCACCTCGTCGCGGTAGGCGTCGAACAGGTGGCCGGAGAAGTAGTAGCCAAGCGCCTGCTTCTCTTCCTGCAGCGTGCGCTTGGGGCTCCAGCGCGGCTCGTCGAGCAGCTCGGGGCGGTGCGCTTCGCCGGCATCGCCCATCAGGTCGAACAGCGACACCTGGTTGGCGGACTCCGCCTTCTGCTCGGCGGCCTCCATCGCGATCGGCACCGATGCCAGCAACTGGGCGCGGTTGTCGTTCAGGCTGTCGAACGCGCCGGCGCGGATCAATGCCTCAATAGTGCGGCGGTTGACCTGGCGGCGGTCGACGCGTTCGCAGAAGTCGAACAGATCGGTGAACGGGCGCTCTTCGCGCGCGCGCAGGATGTCTTCAATGGCGCCCTGGCCGCTGCCCTTGATGCCGCCCAGCCCATAGCGGATGGTCTTGGAGTCGGTCGGCGCGAAGCGGTATTCGCTGGCGTTGACGTCGGGCGGAAGCACCGCGAGCTTGTTGAGCTTGCAGTCCTCGTAGAGGATCTTGACCTTGTCGGTGTCATCCATGGCCAGCGACATGTTGGCTGCCATGAATTCGGCCGGATGGTGGGCCTTGAGCCAGGCGGTGTAGTACGCCAGCAGTGCGTACGCGGCCGCGTGCGACTTGTTGAAGCCGTAGCCCGCGAACTTCTCCATCAGGTCGAAGATGTCGTCGGCCTGCTGCGCGGAGAGGCCGTTCTTGTCGGCGCCCTCGCGGAACATCACGCGATGCTGCGCCATCTCCTCGGGCTTCTTCTTGCCCATGGCCCGACGCAGCAGGTCGGCGCCGCCGAGCGAGTAGCCGCCGATGATCTGCGCCATCTGCATCACCTGTTCCTGGTAGACCATGATGCCGTAGGTCTCTTTCAGGACGGGTTCGACGCGCGGATCGGGATACTCCACCTTCTCGCGGCCGTGCTTGCGCGCGCAGAAGCTGGGGATCAGGTCCATCGGGCCCGGGCGGTACAGTGCCACCAGCGCGATGATGTCCTCGAAGCGGTCAGGCTTGGCGTCCTTGAGCATGCCCTGCATGCCGCGGCTTTCCAGCTGGAACACGGCGACCGTGTTGGCCGTCTTGAGGATGTCGAAGGCGGGGCCGTCGGCGAGCGGGATATGGCTGCAGTTCCAGTCGGCCTTGCTCGGGTCGAGGCGGCGGATATAGCGCTCGGCCCAGTCCAGGATGGTCAGCGTGGTCAGGCCCAAGAAGTCGAACTTGACCAGGCCGGCGGCCTCGACGTCGTCCTTGTCATACTGGCTGACGACACCGCTCATGCCGTCGTTCTGCGCGCCCTGCGTGTACAGCGGGCAGAAGTCGGTCAGCCTGCCGGGCGCGATCAGCACGCCGCCGGCGTGCATGCCGACGTTGCGGGTCATGCCTTCGACGCGCTGTGCCAGCTCCAGCAGCTGGCGCACTTCTTCCTCGTTGTTCTCGCGCTCGGTCAGCAGCGGCTCTTCCTTCTTGGCCTCCTCGATGGTGACCAGCTTGCCGGGCTTGAACGGGATCAGCTTGGCGATGCCGTCGACAAAGCCGTAGCCGAGGTCAAGCACGCGGCCCACGTCGCGCACCGCGGCCTTGGCCGCCATGGTGCCGAAGGTGGCGATCTGCGATACCGCGTCCTTGCCGTACTTCTCCTTCACGTAGGTGATCACGCGATCGCGGCCGTGCTGGCAGAAGTCGATGTCGAAGTCGGGCATAGAGACCCGTTCCGGGTTCAGGAAACGCTCGAACAGCAGGGCGTACTTGAGCGGATCCAGGTCGGTAATGCCGAGCGCATAGGCCACCAGCGAACCGGCGCCCGAACCGCGGCCCGGGCCCACCGGCACGCCGTTGTTCTTGGCCCAGTTGATAAAGTCCGCCACGATCAGGAAGTAGCCGGGGAAGCCCATCTTGATGATGGTGCCGGTCTCGAACTCCAGCCGTGCGTAGTATTCCGGGCGCTTCGATTCGCGCACAGCCTCGTCGGGGAACAGCACCGCCAGGCGCTTCTCCAGCCCGTCCTTGGCCATGAAGACCAGGTAGTCGTCCAGCGACATGCCGTCGGGCGTCGGGAACAGCGGCAGGCGCGGCTTGCCCAGCTCCAGCGTCAGGTTGCAGCGGCGCGCGATCTCGACCGCGTTCTCCAGCGCCGAGGGGATGTCCGCGAACAGCGCGCACATCTCGTCCTGGGTCTTGAAGTACTGGTCGGTGGTAAAGCGCCGGGTGCGGCGCGGATTGGCCAGCAGCTCGCCCTCGGCGATGCACACGCGCGCCTCGTGCGCGGTGTAGTCGTCCGGCGTCATGAACTGCACCGGATGCGTGGCCACCACCGGCAGTTGCAGTTCCGCAGCCAGCTGCACGGCCTGCTGCACGTAGGCATCGGTGCCGGCATTGCCGGCACGCTGCAGTTCGATGTAGAAGCGCTGCGCGAATACCGTGGACCAATGCTGTGCCGCGCGGCGCGCACCGTCGGCATTGCCGTTGGCCAGCGCCATGCCGATATCGCCACCCATTGCGCCCGACAGGGCGATCAGGCCGGTGGCCAGCGGCAGGTCGTCCTCGCCGGGTTCCAGGAACCAGGCCGGATCGATCTCGGCGCGGCCGCGGTGCTGGTTGCCCAGCCACGCGCGCGACAGCAGCATGCACAGGTTCAGGTAGCCGCGGCGGTCCTGCACCAGCAGCAGCAGTCGCGACGGCTTGTCGCGGTCCTCGGCGTTGGTGAGCCAGACGTCGGCACCGACCACCGGCTTCACGCCGCCGCCGCGCGCCTCCTTGTAGTAACGGATCAGCCCGAAGGCGTTGGCAAGGTCCGTCAGGGCGAGCGCGCCCATGCCATCGGCGGCGGCGGCCTTGACGGCGTCTTCCAGGCGGACGATGCCGTCCACGATGGAATATTCGGAATGCAGGCGGAGGTGTACGAAGCGGGGTGCGGACATGGGCGACATTGTACCGGCTCAGTCCGCTGGCATGCCTCCGATATTGCGTGCAGGCGGCCTGGCGCGAGGGCCCGGCATAGCTGATCGGAGTGCTTGGGAATGCGCGGCGCCGGCACCCGCACGCGTTATAATTTCGCCTTTCCAATCAGGCAGTTATCGCAAGCCGTCGGCGCCCCTTCCGGACGCGGCCGTGCAGGCGCAGTCTCTCATGCAGATCGTCAATATTTCCGCTTACAAATTCGTCTCGCTGGACGACATCGAGGCCCTGCGCCCGGCCATGCGCGAGCGCTGCGAAGCGGCCGGCCTGAAAGGCACGATCCTGCTCGCGCCCGAGGGCATCAACATGTTCCTGGCGGGCCCGCGCGCAGCCATCGACGGCTTCATGGCCTGGCTGCATGCCGATGCGCGCTTTGCCGATATCGCGCCCAAGGAAAGCCTGTCGGAGCACCAGCCCTTCAAGCGCATGCTGGTGCGTGCCAAGAAGGAAATCATCACCATGAAGATGCCACTGATCCGCCCCGAGGCGGGCCGTGCACCTTCGGTGCGACCGGCCGACCTGAAGCGCTGGCTGGACCAGGGGCACGACGACGAGGGCCGTCCGGTGGTGATGCTTGATACGCGCAATGATTTCGAGGTCGCGGTCGGCACTTTCGAGGCGGCGGTCGAGTACGACATCGCCAAGTTCAGCGAATTTCCCGAGGCGGTGGGGGCGCACAAGGCGGAGCTGGAGGGCAAGACCGTGGTGTCGTTCTGCACCGGCGGCATCCGCTGCGAGAAGGCGGCGATCCATATGCAGGAAGTCGGCGTGGAGCGCGTGTACCAGCTCGAGGGCGGGATCCTGAAGTACTTCGAGGAAGTGGGTGGCAGCCACTATCGCGGCGACTGCTTTGTCTTCGACTACCGCACAGCGCTGAATCCCAATCTGGAGCCGGCCGGGCCCAAGCAGTGCTTTGCCTGCCGCGCTGTGGTCACGCCCGAGCAGCAGCAGAGCCCGCACTATGTGGTGGGCACGAGCTGCCCGCACTGCATCGGCAGCAAGGACCAGGCGGCGGCCTGATCCAGGTCGCGCAACGGCGGCTCAGGCCGCCAGCAGGTGGTAGAGATTGCGCAGCATGCCCGCGGTCGCGCCCCAGATAAAGCGGTGGCCGCCGTCCTCGCGCGGATAGGGCATGGCGTAGAAGATCCGTTCGCCGTCGACCCAGCGGAACAGGCGCCGCTCATGGTGCGAGGGATTCATCAGGAAGGCCAGCGGCACTTCAAAGACATCGGCCACTTCCGACGCGTCCGGGCGCAGCGTAAAGCCGTCGCGCACCAGGCCCACCACCGGGCTCACGTGAAAGCCGGTGCCGGTGATGTAGTCCGGCAACGCACCCAGCACTTCCACGTAATCGCGCGCCAGTCCCACCTCTTCTTCCGTCTCGCGCAGTGCCGTATCGATGCGGTTGGCATCCCACTCCTCCTGGCGTCCGCCCGGGAAGCTGATCTGCCCGGCATGCGCGCTCAGGTTGGCATTGCGCTGCGTCAGCAGCACCGTCAGGCCTTCATGGCGCTCCACCAGCGGCACCAGCACGGCGGCGTCGCGCAGCCCGCGGCTGCGGTCATAGACACGCGATTCATCGGTCAGCTCCGGCGCCCAGGCCGGCGGCACCTGGAAGCGGTGCCGGATAAAGTCCACCTCCAGCCGCGGCGCGCTCAGGGCGCTGTTGCGCAGGTCGGTGTCGATGACGGGAAGGGATTCGGGATCGAAAGCAGGACGCATAACATCGCAAGTATGACAGAAGCGCGCATTCTGGCGCCGCAGCAAAAATGCCCGCCGCTTCCAGCATTTGCGCCGCGCCAATGCAAAAAGGGCACCCTGGGGTGCCCTTCCTGAGGAAACGCTGGCCGGGCTGCCCCGGCCGGCATGCCCAGCTTACTGCGCAGCCTTGGCAGCGACAGCAGCCTTCGACACCAGCTTTTCCTTGATACGTGCGGACTTGCCCGAACGCTGGCGCAGGTAGTACAGCTTCGCGCGACGCACGTCGCCGCGACGCTTCACTTCGATGCCGGCGATCAGCGGCGAGTACAGCTGGAACGTACGTTCCACGCCTTCACCCGACGAGATCTTGCGCACGATGAAGGACGAATTCAGGCCGCGGTTGCGCTTGGCAATCACGACGCCTTCGTAGGCCTGCACGCGCTTGCGCGTACCTTCCACCACGTTCACGTTGACGATCACGGTGTCGCCAGGTGCGAATGCGGGGATGGTCTTGTTCGCGGTCAGACGCGCGATCTCTTCCTTCTCGATCTGCTCGATGATGTTCATCGTTTTTTCTCCGTAACCATCGTGCCGGCGTTGTATGCCCCAGGCATTGCCCGGGCCCCGGCAGAGGATGGGGTTTTACCTGGCGGGAGTTTCCCCCCGCCCTTCCTTCGCCGCCCATTCCGACAAGAATTTCTCGTCGGCGCGGGTCAGCAAACCTTGTTCGCGAGCGGCCTCGATCAGGTCGGGGCGCTTGCTCGCGGTATTGGCCAGCGCCTGCTGGCGCCGCCATTTCTCGATCTCGGCATGATGGCCCCCGAGCAGGATGTCGGGGACCCGCACGCCTTCATATTCTTCCGGCCGCGTGTAGTGCGGACAATCCAGCAGGCCGTTGACGAAGCTGTCCTGCACGGCCGACTGCGCATCGCCCAGCACGCCGGGCAGATGGCGCACCACGGCGTCGATCAGCGCCATCGCCGGCAGCTCGCCGCCCGACAGCACAAAGTCGCCGAGGCTGATTTCCTCGTCCACGCGGCGGTCGATCAGCCGCTGGTCGATGGCCTCATACCTGCCGCACAGCAGGACCAGGCCCGGCCGTTCGGCCAGCTCCATCACCTTGGCATGCGACAGCGTCTTGCCCTGCGGCGACATCAGCACCACATGCGGCTTCGGCACGCCGGCCTGCGCCTGCGCCGCCACCGCGGCATCGATCGCGTCATCCAGCGGCTTGGCCAGCATCACCATGCCGGGACCGCCGCCGTAAGGACGATCATCGATGGTGCGGTAGTTGTCGACCGTGAAATCACGCGGATTCCAGGTGCGCAAGCCATAGCGCTGCTGCTTGGCCGCCCGGCTGGTGATACCCCAGTCGGTCAGCGCGCGAAACATGTCGGGAAACAGCGTGATCACATCGAACTGCATCCGCTCTCTCCCAATCCCAATCCTGCGCCAATCCCGCACCATCGCGGGCACAGGCTCAGTAGTCGAGCCCCCAGTCCACCACGATGCGCCTGCCCGCGGTATCCACCGAGCGTAGGAACGCATCGACAAACGGGATCAGCCGTTCACCGGCCTTGCCGTCAGGCTGCACAAAGGCGACCTGCAGGATCTGGTGGGCACCGTTATCGATCAGCCCGGACACCTCGCCCAGCAACTCGCCTTGCTCGTTGCTGACGGTGCAGCCGATCAGGTCGACCCAGTAGAACTCATCTTCTTCCGGCGCGGGAAAATCCGCACGCCGGATCCACACGCGACGGCCCTTGAGCGCTTCCGCAAGATTGCGGTCGGCCACGCCGGACGCTTGCGCCACGACGGTGCCGCTGTGCTCGCGCGACTGCGCGATCTTTACGCAGACGGGCTGGGCACGCGACGCATCGGCCGCCACCAGCCCCGCCTGCGGCGGTGCCAGCAGCCACCAGCGTCGGGCATGCAGCAGGGCCGAAGCATCATCGGCATGCGGCAAGACCTTGATCCAGCCACGGATGCCGTAGGCAGCGCCAATATAGCCGACCTCTACCAGGTCTTCCGGCAGGGGGTCGGCATACAGGAGCGCCGCGGGCAGCTTGCAAGCCTTTTGCGGCTCGCCCTGGGGCTGAACCAGCGGTCGGTTCAGCGGCCGGGCGGCGCCCTGCTTTCGTTCAGTCACGTGTGCAATAAGAACGCGCCCCGCCGGCCGTAAAAACGGTTCGACGGGGCGCGCTGCAGGCGACTATCAGGCAGCAGCCTTGGCGGCGCCTTGCTTGACCAGGCGGGCAACGGTCGGCGACAGCTGGGCGCCAACGCCTTGCCAGTAGGCCAGGCGGTCTTGCGCCAGGCGCAGGCCTTCTTCACCTTCCGTAGCCAGCGGGTTGTAGAAACCAACGCGCTCGATGAAACGACCATCGCGACGGTTGCGCGAGTCGGTGGCGACGATGTTGAAGAACGGGCGCTTCTTGCTGCCGCCGCGAGCCAGACGGATAACGACCATGGAATGATTCCTCAGAAAACGGGGTGTTCGAAACGGGGTGTTCGAGGACGTTCGAACACGAAACGTAAGAGTATAGCCCAGTTACCGAGGCCAAACAAACACTTAGGTGAACTTAGGTGATTGACGCGCGCCTGCCGTGCAGGCATCGTGGCAAAAACCGCGACAGGAGGCCCGACATGCGCCCGGCTCTGCACTTCATGGCACGCACCGTGCGGCCTGCGGCCCTGCTCGCCATTGTACTGCTGGCAGGCACCGGGTCAGCGCCGGCCGCCCTGCCGCTGGACCAGGTCCGTCTGCCGCCTGGTTTCCGCATCGAGGTGCTGACGCAGGACGTGCCAGGCGCGCGCGCCATGGCGATGTCGCCGTCGGGCACGCTCTTCGTCGGCTCGCGCGGCGAAGGCAAGGTCTACGCGGTGACCGACGCGCTGGGGGCCCGGCCGCGCGTGCGCACGGTCGCCACCGGGCTGCGCATGCCGGCCGGCGTGGCCTTGCACGACGGCAGCCTGTACGCGTCCTCGGTGTCGAAGATCGTGCGGATCGACCATATCGAGGCCAGCCTCGACAAGCCGCCGGCACCAACGGTGGTGAGCGACCGCTTCCCGACGGACGGGCACCACGGCTGGAAATTCATCGCCTTCGGTCCCGACGGCTATCTCTACGTGCCGGTCGGCGCGCCATGCAACATCTGCGCGCCCGACGAGAACCGCTACGCCAACATCATGAAGATGAAGCCCGACGGCAGCGACCTGCAGGTGGTGGCACGCGGCGTGCGCAACACCGTCGGCTTCGACTGGCACCCGGCCACGCGCGAACTGTGGTTCACCGACAACGGCCGCGACCGCATGGGCGACGACCTGCCCGACGATGAACTCAACCGCGCCACCGCTGCCGGCCAGCATTTCGGCTACCCGTACTGCCATGCCGGCAAGGTTGCCGACCCCGAATATGGCAGCCAGCGCCCCTGCGCCGAGTTCGTGCCGCCGGTGGCCCTGCTGGGCGCGCACGTGGCGGCCCTGGGCATGCGCTTCTATACCGGCACGCAATTCCCGGCGGCCTACCGCAACAATGTCTTCATTGCCGAGCACGGCAGCTGGGACCGCAGCGAGCCGTCCGGCTACCGCGTGGTCCGGGTGGTGCTCGACGATGCCGGCAAGGCGGTGCACCAGGAGGTGTTCGCGCAGGGCTGGCTGCGCGGTGGCAGGCCGTGGGGCCGCCCGGTCGACGTCCTGGTTGCACCGGACGGTTCGCTGCTGGTCAGCGACGACCTTGCCGGGGCCATTTACCGCATCCGCTACCGGCCCTGAACCCCGCTGAAAACCCCACGGAAAGGGGGCCCGGGTGGCCGAAACAATCCGTTACACCGGTAACGGGATTGGCATAGGCGCCCCGATGGCCCATGCGTACCATGAACCCATCTTCCAACAGCAACACAGCGCGTCAGGAACCTGGGAATCCGCATGCTCACCCGCTCTCTCCTGCGCGACCTGGTGGCTGGCATCCTGGTGGCCTCGGGCCTGGTCGGCGCGGTTGCCGCCAGCCATGCCCAGGTCGCGTTCTGGCAACAAGTACGGCCTGATGGCCGCTCCGCACGGATGCAGCCGCAGCCCCGCGACGGCTGGCAGATGGCCACCGTGCGCGCCGAGAGCCGCGAGCACGTGCAAGCCCAGATCGACCGCATGGAAGCACGTGCCCGTGCCGACGACCGCCTGAGCGGGCGCCGCGCCGCGCTGGCTGGTGCCCGCGACGATAACCGCGGCCGGGGCCAGGAACGCGACAACCCCAATGAAGCCCGCAACGACTCCCGGCCAGGCAACGTCGGCCCCGGCTGGCAGGCACGTGGCCGCGACAATGGCCGATAACGGTCGCTGCTGACGGCTGTCGGCGCAACCCCGCCCATTGCCGCACGGCCCAACGGTCTTTCGGCTGTTCGCGGAACTCCTCCCCCGCTCCCCCTGTCTCTATTTAAGTGTGTGCCCCGCTTTCCGGGTGCCACGCACAGGCTGCCGCCCGGCGCTGTCCGGGGCTCACAGCGTGCCGTCCAGTGCAGACGGCAATCGAACTGACCTGCCTCTGCCCGACACCTCCTGCCGGACCCGATCAAGACGGCACGGGCGCAGCCTCCAGAAAGACAATAACAATAATTCTGTGAGGTTTATCATGTCATCCCTTCTTAGCGACCTGGCCGAACATGCCGGCCAGTTATCGCTGTCAATTCTGTTCATGGGCATCCTGACCCTGGTCCTCTACGGCGAAACCCATATCAGCGAGCACGCGGTGGCCTTCCTGGACGGCCTGCAGTCAGGCTGGCATTAGCGCCGTCCTGCGCGTCTTCTGACGCACTTCCCTTTCTTGCGCTGACTGCCGGCGTACAATGTGGGCCAGCCGGTACCCGTGTGCCGCCGCTCCTGTGCCGGTGCATTGCCGGCCCGCAACCGCCGGATATCCGACCATGCCTGCAGCCACGCCAGCCCGCCATGCCTCCACGCTCGCCTCGCCGCCCGCGCGCGGCAAATCGAAGCTGCTGACCGTGGCGCTGGCGTTCCTGTTCGGCAGCCTGGGCGCGCATCGCTTCTACCTGGGCGGCCTGCGCGACCCGTATGGCTGGACGCACCTGCTGGCGCTGCTGGCGGGCGCGATCGGCGTGGCCTCGATGGCGGCCGGCGCGGGCACCCCGGCGCTGAACTGGACCTTCGCCGTCGCCGGCGGAGCCTCCGTCATCAGCGCCTTCCTGGCGGCCATCGTCTACGGGCTGCGCCCGGACGACAAATGGGACGCACGCTTCAACCAGCTCGGCAAACCTACGCGCTCCGGCTGGCCGGTGGTGATCCTGGTGATCCTGTCGCTGCTGATCGGCACCGGCCTGCTGATGGCCGGGCTGGCG
The DNA here is from genome assembly GCF_059419025.1 of Cupriavidus sp. GW821-FHT07C08. Lineage (NCBI taxonomy): Bacteria > Pseudomonadati > Pseudomonadota > Betaproteobacteria > Burkholderiales > Burkholderiaceae > Cupriavidus > Cupriavidus sp. GW821-FHT07C08. Next base: position 46,016 of record NZ_JBWKQZ010000015.1, on the reverse strand, counting down.
ATCAGCTTCCAGACCTTCTTCGAATCGCAGGTCGAGGCCGCCCGCGCGTTGTCGCAATAGCGGCCGCGGCGGCATTGGCGCCGTGCATTTCGACCTGCTCGACATTGCCGTCTTCGTCCGCGCCGCGGCACTGGGCAACCTGTCGGCCGCCGCGCGCGACCTGGGCTTGTCCACCTCTACCGCCAGCGCCCGCCTGGGCCGGCTGGAACAGTCCCTGGGCAGCCGCCTGCTGCATCGCACCACACGCCGGCTGGCACTCACCGCCGACGGCGAACGCTTCCTGCCGCATGCGGAGCAGTTGCTTGCCACCGCGGATCTGGCCAGCGAATCGGTCGGCACCAGCACCGAGCACCCGCGCGGGCAGTTGCGCGTGACCGCGCCGGCGTCCTTCGGGCGCCAGCATGTCTCGCCGGCGCTGCCGGAATTCCTTGCCGCCTATCCCGACATCACGCTTGACCTGCGCCTGACCGACCAGGTGATCGGACTGGTCGATGCCAGCATCGACGTGGCGCTGCGCATGGGCGTGCTGCCCGATTCCACGCTGGTGGCACGCGCGCTCGCACCCAGCCACCGCGTGATCTGTGCCTCACCCGCCTACCTGCAGCGCCATGGCGTGCCGCGCCACCCGGACGACCTGCGCCAGCACAACTGCCTGGTCCTGGCCGACCAGTCGGCGTGGCGCTTCAATACGCCGCTGGGCGAGGCCGTGGTGAACGTGCGCGGCAACCTGCGCGTGGATAACGGCGAAGTGCTGCGCGACGCGGTGGTGGCCGGCGTCGGCATCTCGCTCAAGTCGACCTGGGATGTGGGCCCGCTGTTGCGCAGCGGTGCGCTGGTGACAGTGCTGGACGAATACCCGGTGGTGCCGGCAGTGTCGATCTGGGCAGTGTTTCCCAGCCGGCACCTGGTACCGCCCAAGACACGCGCCTTCGTGGATTTCTTCGCCGAGCGCTTCGGCAACCCGCCCTATTGGGACCGGCCCGATACCTAGAGCGCACTGCGCGCTTGCGCACGATCAAGGCCGGCGCAAACGGCGGCTCTCCTTTCCGCCAATTCGCCCATACTGGTAGAGCCGTCCGATCCCGGCGGTGTCACGCGCGGCGGGGCCACACCCTGGCGCAAAGGAGCAAGCATCGACATGCCAACCTATGAGGAAGGACGCCTGGCGGCGATCGCTGTCAGGCTGGCGCTGTCCTCGGGACTGCCGCCATCGAGCGCGAAGGCCGCGCTGGAACTCGCCAGCAGCATGATCGGCGACCAGTTGGCCACCGAGCGCGCTCAGAAGACTCAGAACAGCGAACCCTGCGGATCGTCCTTGCCGCGGGGCCCCCTGACTGGCGGGCGGAAACGCGACGTATCCAGCTCGAACCGGTTGTAACGGAACCCTAGCCGTTCGGCGGCCTTGTAGAACCGCTGGCGCAGCAAGTCGGCCCACACGCCCGTACCGCGCATGCGCGAGGCAAAGCTGGCATCGTAGGCTTTGCCCTCGCGCATGTCGCGCACGCGGTTCATCACCCGTTCCGCGCGGTCGGGAAAATGCGCCAGCAGCCATTCCTCGAACAGCGGCCGCACTTCCCAGGGCAGCCGCAGCACGATGTAGTTTGCATAGACGGCGCCCGCTTCGTGCGCCGCTTCCAATACACGCTCCAGGTCGGGTTCGGTGATGAACGGGATCACCGGGGCGATGCTCACACCCACCGGGATGCCCGCGTCGGTCAGCGTGCGGATGGTGCGCAGCCGGCGTGACGGCGTGGCCGCGCGCGGTTCCAGCGTGCGCGCGATGCCGGCGTCCAGCGTGGTGATGGTGACCGCGGCCACCGCCAGCCGCTTCGCCGCCATCGGCGCGAGCAGGTCGATATCGCGCTCGATCAGCGACGACTTGGTAATCAGCGCCACCGGGTGGTCGCACTCGCTCAGAACCTCAAGCAGGCCGCGCGTGATGCGCTGTTCGCGCTCGATCGGCTGGTAGGCGTCGGTGTTGACGCCCAGCGCAATGGTCTCGCAGCGGTACGACGGCCGTGCCAGCGCCTCGCGCAGCCGCTCGGCGGCGTTGGTTTTGGCATAAAGCTGCGTTTCAAAGTCCAGCCCCGGCGACAGGTCCAGGTAGGCGTGCGTCGGCCGGGCGAAGCAGTAGATGCAGCCGTGCTCGCAACCGCGGTAGGGGTTGAGCGAGACATCGAACGGGATGTCGGGCGATGCATTGCGTGTCAGGACCGAACGGGCGCGCTCGATATGGACTTCCGTGCGCAGCGGCGGCAGCGGGGTTCGCTCCGGCGACGGTGCGGCCTCGATGGTATGCGGCGCCTCTTCCGGTGCACTGCCCCAGCCATCGTCGAACGCTTCGCGCAGGTCGCGCTCGAAACGCCCCTGCAGGTTGCTCACGGCGCCCCGGCCCTTGCGCGCCACGGGCGGCCGCGGGCCTGCCTGCGGCGCGAGTGCATCCGGGTCGGCATCGGGCCGCGTCGGTCGGCTGCTGGCGGACTTGGGTTTCTGCGGGGGGCGTTCCATGCTGGCCTTGGTCACACTGCCTGACTCTTCTCCTCGACGGAAATCGCCAGTGTCTCCTTGATCTCTTCCATCACCACATAGCTCTTCGACTGCGCTGCGCCGGGCAGCTGCAGCAGGATATCGCCCAGCAGCCGGCGGTATTCGCCGATTTCGCGGATGCGCGCCTTGATCAGGTAATCGAAATCGCCCGAGACCAGGTGGCATTCCAGCACTTCCGGGATGCGCAGCACCTCGCGCCGGAACTGCTCGAACATATTGCCCGACTTGTTGCCCAGCGAGATCTCGACGAACACCAGCAGCGCGCTGCCCAGCAGTGCCGGGTTCAGCCGTGCGTAGTAGCCCATGATGACACCATCGCGCTCCAGGCGCTTGACGCGCTCGATGCAGGGCGTGATGGTCAGCCCGACCGCTTCGGCGAGGTCCTTCATCGACATCCTGCCGTCGCTTTGCAGCGCCATCAGGATCTTGCGGTCGAGCCGGTCGAGGGTGCGCATGGGCTGGCGACTCGTTCTCATGAGTTTTTCCTGTTTTCCTGAGAAATTCGATAACAATGACTGGATTGGATTCAATAGTATAGAGATAAATCCTTTATCAACTTGTCATTGCAGTTGGAGCTCCCGGACATGCGCGTTCTCGTACTCGGCAGTGGTGTTATTGGCGTCACCAGTGCGTGGTACCTGGCCAAGGCCGGTCACGAAGTGACCGTCGTCGACCGCGAGGCGGGTCCTGCGCTCGGCACCAGCTTTGCCAACGCGGGGCAGATCTCGCCCGGCTATGCGTCGCCATGGGCCGCGCCCGGCGTGCCGCTCAAGGCGATCAAGTGGATGTTCCAGGAACACGCGCCACTCAGCATCCGTCCGGACGGCACCCTGTTCCAGCTGCAATGGATGTGGCAGATGCTGCTGAACTGCAGCGCCGGGCGCTACGCCGTCAACAAGGAACGCATGGTGCGGCTGGCCGAGTACAGCCGCGACTGCATCCGCGCGCTGCGCGCGGAAACCGGCATCGCTTACGAAGGCCGCCAGCAAGGCACGCTGCAGGTGTTCCGCACCGAAGAGCAGCTGCAAGGCGCGGCCAAGGACATCGCCGTGCTGGAAGAAGCCGGGGTGCCCTACCAGTTGCTTTCGCGCGAGGAACTCGCCGCGAGCGAACCGGCGCTGGCCGCCGTCCGCCACAAGCTGGCCGGCGGCCTGCGCCTCCCCAACGATGAAACCGGCGACTGCGCGCTGTTTACGCAACGGCTCGCAGGCATGGCCGAGATGCTGGGCGTGAAATTCCTGTACAACCGCTCGATCGACAGCCTGATGACCCAGGGTGACGCCGTCACCGGCGCCGTGGTCAACGGCGAGCCGATGGCCGCCGACCTGGTGGTGGTGGCGCTGGGCAGCTGGACGACGCAACTGGTCAAGCCGTTCCTGCGTGGCATGTCCAACCTGCCGGTGTACCCGCTCAAGGGCTTCTCGATCACGGTGCCGCTGAACGATCCGTCGCGCAGCCCGGTGTCCACCGTGCTGGACGAAACCTACAAGGTCGCCATCACCCGCTTCGAAGACCGCATCCGCGTGGGCGGCATGGCCCAGATCGTCGGCTATGACCGCAGCCTTGATCCGGCCAAGCGCCGCACGCTCGAACACGTGGTGACCGACCTGTTCCCGGGCGCCGGTGATGTCAGCCGCGCCACCTTCTGGACCGGCCTGCGCCCGATGACCCCGGACGGCACGCCCATCGTCGGCCCGACCCGGGTGCGCGGCCTGTGGCTGAACACCGGCCACGGCACGCTGGGCTGGACCATGGCCTGCGGCTCGGGCAAGCTGCTGTCGGACCTGGTCTCGGGCAAGTCGCCCGCGATCCGCGCCGACGACCTGTCGGTGGGCCGCTACCTGAAGCCCGCGCGCCAGCACCTGGCGCCGCGCCCGGCTGCCGCCTGATCCAGGTACCGTCCCGACCAGCAAAAAGGGCGACCCTTCGGGGTCGCCCTTTTCACGTCTGCGCGCAGCGCTTGCCGGTCAGAACTGCTCGGCGGTCAGCGCATTGACCGGCGCCCCGCCGCTGACGACGGCATCACGCAATGCCGACGCCTGCGACAGGATGTGCTCGGCGAAGAAATGCGCGGTCGCGATCTTGGCATCGTGGAAGGCAGGATCCTCGGCGCGCCTGGCATCGGCAGCCAGCATCGCGCGGCCGAACTGCCAGCCGGAGAACACGATGCCGCACAGCTTCAGGTAAGGCACGCTGCCGGCAAAGACGGCGTTCGGGTCCGACTTGGCATTGGCCACGACAAACGCCACTACATCTTCCAGCGCCGCGCGGCCCTTGGCCAGTTGCGCCTGCATCGCGGTGAACGCAGTGCAGCCATGCTTGCCCAGCGCGGCCTCGGTCTCGGCGATCTGCGCGCAGATCGCGCGTGCCACGGCGCCGCCGTCGCGCACGGTCTTGCGGCCGATCAGGTCGTTGGCCTGGATTGCGGTAGTGCCTTCGTAGATCGGCAGGATGCGCGCATCGCGGTAGTGCTGCGCCGCGCCGGTTTCCTCGATAAAGCCCATGCCGCCGTGCACCTGCACGCCCAGGCTGGTGACATCGATCGACAGCTCGGTGCTCCAGCCCTTCACCACCGGCACCAGGAACTCGTAGAAGGCCTGGTTCTGCTGGCGCACGGCCTCGTCGGGATGCTGGTGCGCCGCGTCGCTGGCGGCCGCAGCCACGTAGGCCACGGCGCGTGCGCCTTCGGTCAGCGCGCGCATGGTCATCAGCATGCGCTTGACGTCCGGGTGGTGGATGATGGTCACCGCCTCACGCGCCGAACCATCGACCGGGCGGCTCTGCACGCGCTCGCGCGCAAAGGCCACCGCCTGCTGGTAGGCGCGTTCGGACACGGCGATGCCCTGCATGCCGACCGAGAAGCGTGCCGAGTTCATCATGATGAACATGTACTCGAGGCCGCGGTTCTCTTCGCCGACCAGCGTGCCGATGGCGCCGCCATGGTCGCCGAACTGCAGCACGGCCGTGGGGCTGGCCTTGATGCCCAGCTTGTGCTCGATCGACACGCAATGCACGTCGTTGCGCTCACCGGTGCTGCCGTCGGCGTTGACCATGAATTTCGGCACGATGAACAGCGAGATGCCCTTGACGCCCTCGGGCGCGGTGGGCGTGCGGGCCAGCACGAGATGGACGATGTTCTTCGCCATGTCGTGCTCGCCGTAGGTGATGAAGATCTTGGTGCCGAACACCTTATAGGTGCCGTCGCCCTGCGGCTCGGCACGGGTGCGCACCGCGGCCAGGTCCGAGCCGGCCTGCGGCTCGGTCAGGTTCATGGTGCCGGTCCACTCGCCCGAGATCAGCTTCGGCAGGAAGGTCGCCTTCTGGTCATCCGTGCCGGCCGTCAGCAGCGCCTCGATGGCACCATCGGTCAGCAGCGGGCACAGCGCAAACGACAGGTTCGCGCTGTTCAGCATCTCGTTGCAGGCGGTGGCGATCAGCTTGGGCAGGCCCTGGCCGCCAAACTCCTGCGGATGCAGCACGCCCTGCCAGCCGCCCTCGCCGAATTGGCGGAACGCTTCCTTGAAGCCGGGCGTGGTGGAGACCACGCCGTCCTTCCAGCTGCTCGGGTCCAGGTCGCCGGCGCGGTTCAGCGGCGCGACCACCTGCTCGTTGAACTTGGCGGCCTCGTCCAGCACGGCCTCGGCCGTTTCCGGCGTGGCTTCTTCGAAGCCCGGCAGTTTGCTGACGGCCTCAAGCCCGGCCAGCTCGTTCATGACGAACAGCATGTCCTTGATCGGCGCACGGTAAGTCATCGATGTCTCCCAACATGTATGAAAAAGCCGTTCGCGGGTCACCCCCGGAACGGCTCGTTACTTGCTACCTGCGGCTACCCGTGCCGGCCGCCGGGCGGCCGGCGAAGCATCAGCCCAGTGCTGCCACCAGCTCCGGCACCACGGTGTTCAGGTCGCCCACCAGGCCGTAGTCAGCCACGGAGAAGATCGGCGCTTCGGCATCCTTGTTGATCGCGACGATCACCTTGGAGTCCTTCATGCCGGCCAGGTGCTGGATCGCGCCGGAGATACCGACGGCGATGTACAGCTGCGGCGCGACGATCTTGCCGGTCTGGCCGACCTGGTAGTCGTTCGGCACGAAGCCGGCGTCCACGGCGGCGCGCGAGGCACCCAGTGCGGCGCCCAGCTTGTCGGCCAGCGGCGTCAGCACCTTGGTGTAGTTCTCACCCGAACCCACGCCACGGCCACCCGAGACGATGATCTTGGCGGCGGTCAATTCCGGACGGTCGCTCTTGGCCACTTCGCGCGAAACAAACTGCGAAACGCCTGCGTCGGCCACGGCCGGCAGGGTTTCAACGGCGGCCGAGCCACCTTCGGCGGCAGCGGCGTCAAAGGCGGTGCCGCGCACGGTGATGACCTTGATCTTGTCTTCCGACTTGACCGTGGCAATGGCGTTGCCGGCGTAGATCGGGCGCTCGAACGTGTCCGGGGCGTCGACCTTGGAGATTTCCGAGATCTGGGCCACGTCCAGCTTGGCAGCCACGCGCGGCAGGATGTTCTTGCCGTATGGGGTGGCCGGAGCCAGGATGTGCGAGTAGTCGTTGGCGATGGCCAGCGCCTGCTCGGCCACGTTCTCGGCCAGGCCGTCACCGAAGTACGGTGCGTCGGCCAGCAGGACCTTGGTCACGCCGGCGATCTTGGCGGCGGCGTCAGCCGCGGCCTTGGCGTTGGAACCAGCCACCAGCACGTGCACGTCGCCGCCGCACTGGGCAGCGGCGGTCACGGTGTTCAGCGTGGCGGCCTTGATGGATTGATTGTCGTGTTCAGCAATGACGAGTGCAGTCATGTTATTTCTCCCCCGCGCTCAGATAACCTTGGCTTCGTTCTTCAGCTTCTGCACCAGCGTCGCGACGTCCGGCACCATCACACCCGCGCTGCGCTTGGCAGGCTCGACCACCTTCAGGGTCGACAGGCGCGGCTTGACGTCGACGCCGAGGTCTTCCGGCTTGACGATATCGAGCTGCTTCTTCTTGGCCTTCATGATGTTCGGCAGCGTGACGTAGCGCGGCTCGTTCAGGCGCAGGTCGGTCGTCACCACGGCCGGCAGCTTGAGCGACAGCGTTTCCAGGCCGCCATCGACTTCACGCGTCACCGAGGCCTTGCCGTCGGCAACCACCACCTTGGAGGCGAACGTGGCTTGCGGCAGGCCAGCCAGCGCGGCCACCATCTGGCCGGTCTGGTTGGAGTCGTCGTCGATGGCCTGCTTGCCCAGGATCACCAGTTGCGGCTGTTCCTTGTCGATCAGCGCCTTCAGCAGCTTGGCCACGGCCAGCGGTTGCAGGTCTTCGTTCGTTTCCACCAGGATGCCGCGGTCGGCACCGATGGCCATCGCGGTGCGCAGGGTTTCCTGGCACTGCGTGACACCGCACGAGACGGCGATCACTTCGGTGACAACGCCGGCTTCCTTCAGGCGCACGGCCTCTTCCACGGCGATTTCGTCGAAGGGGTTCATGCTCATCTTCACGTTGGCCAGATCGACGCCGCTGCCGTCCGCCTTGACGCGGACCTTGACGTTGTAATCCACCACCCGCTTGACTGCGACGAGTACTTTCATGCGCTCACTCCACTGATAGCTGATAGTCAGAAATTTTGTTCGCTCGTCATTATAACCACCGGGTTGGCGGCTCTCCTGTTTTTCGAACGATCGTACTATTTTATCGGCAAAATGATGCCGGGCATAGCCCGGCAGATCCCAGCCGTCCAGCGATTGTGCCGCAAACCGGGGCTTGCGGGCATCGTCTGATTGGATGAAACCCTCAAAGTGACGTCGGCTTACCAGGCGGTAATGACCGAGTCCTTGAAGGTCGATGTGACGTATTGCTTGATTTCCGGCGAGTGATAAGCCTTCACCAGCTTGGCCACCCAGGGCTTGCTCTTGTCAGCCTCGCGGATCGCGATCAGGTTGGCGTACGGACCCTTCGGGCCTTCGATGGCGATGGCGTCCTTGACGGGCGACAGGCCGGCCGATTCCGCGTAGTTGCCGTTGATGGCGGCGGCATCCAGGTCATCCAGCGAGCGCGGCAGCTGCGCGGCGTCCAGCTCGACGATGCGGATCTTCTTCGGGTTCTCGACGATGTCCAGCGGCGTGGCCTTCAGGCCGGCGTTGGGCTTGAGCTTGATCACGCCCTTGCTCTGCAGCAGCAACAGGCCGCGCCCGCCGTTGGTGGGATCGTTGGGCACGCCCACGCGCGCACCCTGCTTGAGCTGGTCGAGCGACTTGATCTTCTTGGAGTACACGCCCATCGGGAACGTCACCGTATAGGCGATATGCGTGAACTTGTAGCCGCGGTCCTTGATCTGGGCCTCCAGGTACGGCAGGTGCTGGTAGCTGTTGGCGTCCAGGTCGCCGGCGGCCAGCGCGGCGTTGGGCTGGATGTAGTCGCTGAACTCGACCACCTGGATGTTCAGGCCGTCCTTGGCGGCGACCTTCTTCACCTGTTCCATGATCTGGGCGTGCGGGCCGCCGGTCACGCCGATCTTGATCGGCTTTTCCTGGGCGACGGCGCCCGTTGCCAGCGTTGCGCCGATCGCGGCGCCGAGAATCCATTGCAGCAGGTTGCGACGTTGCATGATATGCGTTCCTGTTTCAGAAAATAATTGACTTGGCGTTGACGGATTAGCGGTGGCTGATACGGCGGACAAGCCAGTCGCCGAAGCTCTGCACGGCCTGCACGAACACGATCAGGATCACCACCACCGCCACCATGACCTCGGTGATATAGCGCTGGTAGCCGTAGCGGATGCCCAGGTCGCCCAGGCCGCCGCCGCCGATCGCGCCGGCCATGGCCGAATAGCCGACCAGGCTGACAAAGGTGATGGTCAGGCCGGCGACGATGCCGGGCATGGCCTCGGGCAGCAGCACCTTCCACACGATCTGGCGGGTGGTGGCGCCCATCGACTGGGCGGCCTCGACCAGGCCCTTGTCGACCTCGCGCAGCGCGCTTTCCACCAGGCGCGCGATAAACGGGATCGCCGCGATGGTCAGCGGCACGATCGCCGCGGTGGTGCCGATCGACGACCCGACGATAAAGCGCGTGAACGGGATCACCACCACCAGAAGGATGATGAACGGGATCGAGCGCACGGCGTTGACCACCACGCCGATGCTGCGATTGAACAGCGGGTGCGACAGCACGCCGCCGCGGTTGGTCAGGTGCAGCAGCACGCCCAGCGGCACGCCCAGCAGCGAGCCGACCACGCCCGAGATCGCCACCATCAGCAGGGTCTCGTTGAACGAGGTCAGGAACAGGTCAAACATTTCAGACCACATGCTCGAACTCCTCCACCACGACGCCTTGCGCCTGCAGGTATTCCATCGCCGCCTTCACGTCGGCCAGTTCGCCCGTGGCCATGATCGCCAGCGAGCCGAAGGCCTGGCCCTGGATCTCGTCGATATGGCCGTGCAGGATATTGAAGTCCAGCCCGTAGCGGCGGATTGCCTGGGCCAGCACCGGCTGGTCCACGCCCTCGCCGGTGAAGGCCAGGCGGTAGACGTGGTCGCGCCCGTTGCCCAGCCGGCTTTCCACGCGCTTGAGCACGCTGGCCGGCAGCTCCTGCGAGATGACGTCGCCGATCATGGCGCGCGTGACGTCGTGCTGCGGGCGCAGGAATACGTCGATCACGCGCCCGGTTTCCACCACCTGGCCGGCTTCAAGCACGGCCACGCGGTCGCAGACCTGCTTGATGACTTCCATCTGGTGCGTGATCATCACGATGGTCAGGCCCAGGTCGCGGTTGATCTGCTTGAGCAGTTCCAGGATGGAGCGGGTGGTTTCCGGGTCCAGCGCGGAAGTGGCCTCGTCCGACAGCAGCACCTTGGGCTTGCTGGCCAGCGCGCGCGCAATGCCCACGCGCTGCTTCTGCCCGCCGCTGATCTGCGCCGGATAGCGGTCCTTCAGCGCAGACAGGCCCACCAGGTCCAGCAGCGGCAGCACCGTCGCGGCGATCTCGGCCTTGGGCTTGCCGGCCAGTTCCAGCGGCAGCGCCACGTTCTCATACACCGTGCGCGACGACAGCAGGTTGAAGTGCTGGAAGATCATGCCGATCTCGCGGCGTGCCAGGCGCAGCGCGCCCGTGTCCAGCGCTGTCAGTTCCTGGCCCGCGACGATCACGCGGCCGCTCGAGGGCCGGTTCAGCAGGTTGATGGCGCGTACCAGGGTGCTCTTGCCGGCGCCGCTGCGGCCGATAATGCCGAAGACTTCGCCCGCCGCTATCGACAGGCTGACGTCCCGCAATGCATGCACGTCGCCAGACGCGCCCGGGAAGCGCTGCGACAGTCCTTGCAGTTCGATCATGGAAAGGTGACCAAAAGAAAACGGCAACAGGCGAGGGATCTCCAGCGCTGTTGCCGCTCGTTATTTTTCTGAAACGCGTATTTTATGCGATTCGCTTCATACCATAAACGACTTTTTGCCGATGTCTTTATACGTTCCCGGCATATAAGAAGCGAGAAAGTCGATTATGAGCCACGCCAGGACGGCGAACGCTTGTCAATGAAGGCCTGCACCCCCTCCAGCGCCGACTCGTCCATCATGTTGCAGGCCATGGTCTGGCCGGCCAGCTGGTAGGCGGCCTCGATGCCCATTTCCAGCTGGCGGTAGAACAGGCCCTTGCCGGCGGCCACCGCGGCGGCCGGCTTGGCGCAGATGCTGGCGGCCAGGCGCGCCACCTCTTGGTCCAGCTGCCCAGCGGGCACTACCCGGTTCACCAGCCCGCGCTCACGGGCGGTTTCGGCGTCGATCATGTCGCCGGTCAGCAGCATCTCCATTGCCTGCTTGCGGTGCAGGTTGCGCGACAACGCCACCCCGGGCGTCGAGCAGAACAGGCCCAGGTTGACGCCGGATACCGCAAAGCGCGCATCGTCGGCGGCCACCGCCAGGTCGCACATGGCCACCAGCTGGCAGCCCGCCGCCGTGGCGATGCCCTGCACGCGCGCAAGCACCGGCTGCGGCATCTTCTGGATCGCCATCATCATGCGCGTGCAGCGGTCGAACAGGCGCCGGTAGTAGTCGTGCGACGGCGAGGCCCGCATCTCGCGCAGGTCGTGCCCGGCGCAGAAGGCCTTGCCGGCGCCGGCCAGCACCACCACGCGCACGGTGTGGTCCGACGCCAGCCGGCCGAGGGCTTCGGTCAGCGCGTCGAGCAGCCCTTCTGACAGTGCATTGAACGCCTGCGGCCGATTCATGGTCAGTCGCACCACGCCCGCGGCGTCGCGCGCTTCGGTCAGCAGCGGCGCGTCCACGCGCGCATCGTTCTCGGCCATGGCCATGCTCTCCTATCGTTCCAGCAGCACCTTCAGGTGCGCCAGCACGCTGCGGCCCAGCGCGCTCAGGTTGTAGCCCCCCTCCAGGCAGCTGACGATGCGGCCCTGCGCATGGACGCGCGCAAGGTCCACCAGCTGGCCGGTAATCCAGGCGTAGTCCTGCTCCACCAGGCCCATCTGGCCCAGGTCGTCCTCGCGGTGCGCATCAAAGCCGGCGGAGATAAACAGCATCTGCGGGCGGAATTCATTGAGCCGCGGCAGCCAGATGGTCTCGACCACTTCACGCACGGCCATGCCGTTGGTATAGGCCGGCAGCGGGATGTTGACCATATTGGGCGCGAGATGCTCGGTGCCGCTGTACGGATAGAACGGGTGCTGGAAGATGCTGCACATCATCACCTGCTCGTCGCCGCGGAACGCCGCTTCGGTGCCGTTGCCGTGGTGCACGTCGAAATCGATGATGGCCACGCGCTCCAGGCCGTGCGCCCGCAGCGCGTGGCGCGCGGCAATGGCGACGTTGTTGTAGAAGCAGAAGCCCATGGCGCGGTCGGGCTCGGCGTGGTGGCCGGGCGGGCGCACGCAGCAGAACGCGTTCTCGAACTCGCCCGCGATCACCGCATCGGTGGCCGCCACCGCCGCGCCCGCGGCCAGCGTGGCGGCGGCAAGCGTGTGCGAGTTCATCGAGGTATCCGGATCGATCGCGTGATAGCCGCTGGCCGGGCTGGCGCGTTCGAGCGAATCGACATAGTCGGGACGGTGCACGCGCTCAAGCTGCTCGCGCGTGGCGGGCGGGGCTTCGCGGCGCTCCAGCAGCCCGTCCAGGCCGTGCGAAATCAGGTGATCCTCGATCGCCTGCAGGCGTTCCGGGCACTCAGGATGGAAATGCCCCATCTCGTGCCGCTGGAACTCGGGGTGCGTGTAATAGCCTGTCGGCATCTCTTATCGTCGCAATGTTGTCTCCAATCGCTACGTTAGCACACGCCAGCCCATGCCACCCAGCGGCGCCGGCGCGCCATGCCGTGACGGCTTGCCCGTAGTTGCCGCAGTGGCATCCGCTATACTCGGTGCGACTTGCAAAGGACATCATGACCGACACCCAGCGCTCACTGCGACGCCCCCTGCTGGGCGCCGCGCTTTCCGCTGCCGCACTCGGACTCTGCGGCCTCTCCCCCAGCCTGCTCGCCGCGGGCAAGCGCCGCGTCAGCATGCGCGAGGAAGAGATCGAACCCGGCCGCTACCGCGACAATCCGCAGACCCGCGCGTTTATCGACGAGATGGTGGCCCGCCACCGCCTTGACCGCGGGATGCTGCAGGAGTGGTTTAGCCAGGCGGTCTATTCGGCCACCGTGGTGCGCCTGATCATGCCGCCCGCCACCACCGGCCGCAAAAGCTGGCGCACCTACCGCTCGCGCTTTATCGAGCCGATCCGCATCAATGCGGGCGTGCGCTTCTGGCAGGACAACCGCGACACGCTGCGCCGCGCCGAAGCCGAGTTCGGCGTGCCGGCCTCGGTCATCGTCGGCATCATCGGCGTGGAAACCATCTACGGCCGCGACATGGGCACCTTCCGCGTGCTCGATTCGCTGTCCACGCTCGCCTTCGACTACCCGGACACGCCCAACCGCGAAGCCCGCAGCACGCTGTTCCGCAACCAGCTGGCCGACTACCTGCTGTGGTGCCGCGACACCCGCACCGACGTGTACTCGGTGCTGGGCTCCTTCGCGGGCGCGATCGGCATCCCGCAGTTCATGCCGACCAGCCTGCGCGAATACGCCATCGACTACGACAACAACGGCCGCATCGACCTGCGCAACAGCCCCACCGATGCCATCGGCAGTGTCGCGCGCTTCCTGCAGCTGCACGGCTGGGAGCCGGGCCGCCCGGTGGTGTGGCGCATTGCCGGCGACGCCGGCAGCCTGGGTGTCGCCACGGCGGCGGCCGACGGCGAGCCGTGGCCGACGCGCACGCTCAACCAGCTGACCCGCGCCGGCCTGCGCGTGGACGAGCCGATCGACCCCGTGCGCGAAGGCGAGACCGGCGTGCTGGTGGTGGACCTGCCCACCCCCGACCAGCCGACCGAGTACCTGCTCGGCCTGCGCAACTTCTACGTGCTGACGCGCTACAACCGCAGCTTCTTCTATGCGCTGGCGGTGTACCAGCTGGGCGAGGCGGTAAAGGCGGCGATGGGCTGACGCCAGCTGCCCGCAAAAAGCAAAAAGGCCTCGCAATTTGCGAGGCCTTTCTTGTTGGCACCGGTTCAGGTCACGCCGGGAACACGCCGGTCGACAGGTAGCGGTCGCCGCGGTCGCACACCACGAAGACGATGGTGGCATTCTCCACTTCCTCGGCAATGCGCAGCGCAACACAGAGCGCGCCCGCCGCCGAAATGCCGCAGAAGATGCCCTCTTCGGACGCCATGCGCCGCGCCATGTGCTCGGCGTCGCCCTGGCTCACCGGCTCGGTGCGGTCGATGTAGCTGGCATCGTAGATCTTGGGCAGATACGCCTCGGGCCACTTGCGGATGCCCGGGATGCGCGAGCCTTCGGCCGGCTGCGCGCCGATGACCTGGATCTGCGGGTTCTGTTCCTTCAGGTAGCGCGACACGCCGGTAATGGTGCCGGTGGTGCCCATCGCCGAAACGAAGTGGGTGATGCGGCCGTCGGTATCGCGCCAGATCTCCGGCCCGGTGCCCTCGTAGTGCGCCTGCGGGTTGTCCGGGTTGGCGAACTGGTCGAGGATCACGCCCTTGCCGTCGCGCTCCATCGAATCCGCCAGGTCGCGGGCGTACTCCATGCCGCCCTTGACCGGGGTCAGGATGATCTCGGCACCGTAGGCCGCCATGCTCTGGCGGCGCTCCAGGCTCAGGTCCTCGGGCATGATCAGCACCATCTTGTAGCCGCGGATGGCGGCTGCCATGGCCAGCGCGATGCCGGTATTGCCGGAAGTCGCCTCGATCAGGGTGTCGCCCGGCTTGATGCGCCCGCGCGCCTCGGCCCGGGCGATCATCGACACCGCGGGGCGGTCCTTGACCGAACCGGCCGGGTTGTTGCCTTCGAGCTTGCCGAGGATCACATTGCCGCGCGCGTCGTTGGCGGCACCGGGGATGCGCTGCAGTCTGACCAGCGGCGTATTGCCGATGGTGTCTTCAATTGTCTTGTAGGCCATGGGGCGAGGGGTCGCGAAAGGGGTCGCAAACGGGGGATTCCAATTCGCCGGCCATTGTAATCCAGACACCTATCCCTCGCCGGCAGGCGGGATTTACGCTGCCACCCGCCCGCCTGCGCCCATCCTGCCCTGGCTCAGCCTTCTTCGTGGTTGCCTTCGCCCAGCAGGTGGTACAGCAGGATGCAGCCGAAGGTGGCAGTACCGATGCCACCCAGCGTCATGCCGCCCAGCTTCAGCGTCAGGTCGCCGGCGGCCACCGTCAGGGTGGCGCCAACCGTGATCAGGTTGCGCGAGCTGGAGAAGTCCACCTTGTTCTGCACCCAGATCCGGCCCGCCGTCGCCGCGATCAGGCCGAACACGACGATGGTCAGCCCGCCGATCACCGGGCCCGGGATGGTCAGGATCAGCGCACCGAACTTGGGCGAGAAGCCCAGCAGGATGGCCACCGCTGCCGCCACCACGAAGATCAGCGTCGAGTAGATCTTGGTGACCGCCATCACGCCCATGTTCTCGGCATAAGTGGTCACGCCGGTGCCGCCGCCGCTGGCCGACAGCATGGTCGCGATGCCGTCGCCGATAAAGGCACGGCCGATATACGGGTCCAGGTTGCGCCCGGTCATCACGCCGATGGCCTTGATATGGCCCAGGTTCTCCGCCACCAGCACAATCGCCACCGGCGCGATCAGCAGCATGGCGCTGAACTCGAAGGTCGGTGCGGTGAACGCCGGCAGCCCGAACCAGCTGGCCGCCGCCACGCCCGAGAAGTCGATCGGCTTGCCCAGCCCCATCACGTTGGTGCCCAGGTAGTAGGCGAGGTACCCAGCCAGGCCGCCGATCAGCACCGGCAGGCGCCCGATCATGCCGGGCGCGCGCACCGCCACCAGCCCCACGGCCACCACCGTCAGCAGGCCCACCCAGGTATCGAGGACCGCGCCGCTGACCGCCTTGACCGCCACCGGGGCCAGGTTCAGCCCGATCGCCGCGACGATCGCCCCGGTCACCACCGGCGGCATCAGCTTTTCGACCCAGGCGTAGCCCACCGCCTGCACGATCAGGCCGATCACCGTGTACAGCGCGCCGGCGGCGATGATGCCGCCCAGCGCCACCGGGATATTGAGGTTGGGGCCGCTGCCCGCGTAGCCGGTGGCAGCGATCACCACGGCGATGAAGGCGAAGCTGGAGCCAAGGTAGCTCGGCACCCGCCCGCGCACGCACAGAAAGAAGATCAGCGTGCCGATGCCGGAAAACAGGATGGCGATATTCGGGTTGAAACCCATCAGGATCGGTGCAATGGCGGTCGAGCCGAACATCGCCACCACGTGCTGGATGCCGGCCAGCAGCGTCTGCCCGGCGGGCAGCCGCTCATCCGGCCCGATCACGCCTTCGGTCTTGAGCCGCCATTGCGGCAGGAATCCCGCGTCCTCGCCATTCGCCATATTGTTCTGCTCCCTGTGGTCCGGGCTGGCTGCCTGGTCGGCAACCGCCGCGTTTGTGCCTGGTTGTCTGGTAGATGCGTGCCTGTCGGCAGCCGCGCGCGGCAGATCCTGCCGGCGAGGCGTCCGCATGATACTCCGCCGCCACGGGGCGTGCGAAGCGGCAAGGGTCTAGCACAACCCATACCAGCAAGGAGAGCGTCCGGCCGCGCCGCGGCCGGACGCCGGACCGTGACCTGGTCAGCGCGCTGGCTTGGCGGCGCCAGCGGGCGCTGCCTTGGTCGTCTTGGCCGGGGTGGCGGCCGCTGCCGGCGCCGCTGCCGCGGTTCCCTTCGTGCCAATGGCAAGGCCAGCGTCCTGCAGCTTCGCCACGGACTTCGGCCCGATGCCGCGGACGCGCTCGGCCAGGTCCGCGGCGTCCTTGTAGGGCCCACGCTTGTTGCGTTCGTCAATGATGTTGCGGGCGGTGGCGGGCCCCACGCCCTTGACCGAGGTCAGCGCCGCCTCGTCCGCCGTATTGACATCGATGGCGGCATGCGCGGCACCGCCCGCGAACAGGCAGATGGTTGCAGCGAGGGAAACCAGGGAAAAACGCCGGGCAAGTTGCCGGACCCAATGCTTGAACATGAAGGCTCTCCTTTCCTGTGGATGGTCTGAGGTACCACCCCCGCCGGGGCGGCGAGGTCAGGTCAGGATAGGGGCGGGCCGCAGCGGCGGCCCATGCGGCAACAAAAGTTGACACCGGCCGCACGAAAGCGTGTCGGCCGGTTGCGCGCCGGTATCAGCCGGCGCGTTCGATCAGCCAGCGGCAGTAGCGTGCCACGCCTTCCTCGACGGACAGGAAGGGCTCGCTGTAGCCGGCGCTGCGCAGCTTCGACACATCCGACTGCGTAAAGCACTGGTACTTGCCGCGCAGCGCATCGGGGAACTTGACGTACTCGAGCAGGCCTTCCTGCACCAGTTCTTCCAGCGACAGGCGCGGCTTGCCTTCAGCCTCGCGCAGGGTGTTGACCACGGTGGCGGCGATGTCGTTGAACGGCTGCGCGCGGCCGGTGCCGAGGTTGAAGATGCCGGACTTGTCCGGATGGTCAAAGAAGTGCAGGTTGACCTTGACCACGTCCTCGACCGAGATGAAGTCGCGGCTCTGCATGCCGGGAGCATAGCCGCCGTACTCGCCGAACAGCTTCACCGTGCCGTCGGCGCGGAACTGGTTGAAGTTGTGGAAGGCGACCGAGGCCATGCGGCCCTTGTGCGTTTCACGCGGGCCGTACACATTGAAGTAGCGGAAGCCCACAATCTGCGACAGCGCCGACGGCAGCCGGCGCCGCACGATCTGGTCGAACAGGAATTTGGAGTAGCCGTACACGTTCAGCGGGCGCTCGAACTCGCGGTCTTCGCGGAACACCTGCGAGGCGCCGTAGGTGGCCGCCGATGACGCGTACAGGAACTGCGTGCCCTGTTCCAGGCAGCTCTCCATCAGCGACAGCGTGTAACGGTAGTTGTTTTCCATCATGTAGCGGCCGTCGGTCTCCATGGTGTCGGAGCACGCGCCTTCATGGAATACCGCCCGCACCTTGCCGAACTCGCCGCGGGCAAAGCGCGCGAGGAAGTCCTGCTTGTCCAGGTAGTCGGAGATCTCGCAGTCGACCAGGTTGTGGAACTTGTCGGCACGGGTCAGGTTATCGACGGCGATGACGTTGGTCTCGCCGCGGTCGTTCAGGCCCTTGACGAGGTTGCTGCCGATAAAGCCAGCGGCGCCGGTGACGATGATGGTCATGGTCGGATCAGGATGGGGGCGCCACGCCTCACGGGGCGGCGCCGAACAATTCAGAATAGGAGACGACGGCGGTACCAAGCTTGCCCACCACGATGGCGCCGGCACGATTGGCATGCTGCACGGCTTCCTTGAGCGGCACGCCGGCACCCAGCATGGTGGCGAGCGTGGCGATCACGGTATCGCCCGCACCCGATACATCATAGACCTCGCGCGCCTGGGCGGAGACGTGCAGCACTTCGGCCTCGGTGTAGAGCGTCATGCCCTCTTCCGAGCGCGTCAGCAGCAGTGCCTCCAACTGCAGCCCGCGGCGCAGGTTCTGCGCGCGGATGGTCAGGTCGGCCTCGGTCTTCCAGGCGCCGACCACGGCACGCATCTCGGCCCGGTTGGGGGTGATCAGGGTGGCGCCGCGGTAGCGCGAGTAGTCGTCTCCCTTGGGGTCGATCAGCACCTTGCGCCCGGCCGCGCGGCTGGCGTCGATCATGCGCGTGACGTGGGTCAGGCCGCCTTTGCCGTAATCGGAAAGCACCAGCACCTGGTAGTCGTTGATCAGGGCCAGGAAGCGGTCCTGTACCGCGGCAAGCACTTCATGCGCCGGCGCGCTCTCGAAATCCACGCGCAGCAACTGCTGCTGGTGCGCCACCACGCGCAGCTTGATGGTGGTGTTGAGCTTGGGATCGCGGTGCAGGTAGGGCTGCACGTGGCTCTCGCCCAGCAGCGTTTCGAGCGTGCGGGCCGGCTCGTCGTCGCCGACCACGCCCAGCATGCCCACGCGTGCGCCCAGCGCCGCGGCATTGCGGGCCACGTTGGCGGCGCCGCCCAGGCGCTCGTCGCTGCGCTTGACCTGCACCACCGGCACCGGCGCCTCCGGCGAGATCCGTTCCACATCGCCGAACCAGTAGCGGTCCAGCATCATGTCGCCGACCACCAGGATATGGGACTGCCGGATCTGCTCCTGCGGAATGACGGTCTTGTTCATGAAGATCCTTGGCAATATCGCGACGGTCGCAGCCGTCGCGCTAGCTTATCGGTTGATGAGTCCGTTGACCCGCCTGCGCCTCATTCGTTCACGGCTGGCCGGGTCGCGCGGCCGATGGCGTGGTACTCGACGCCGTTCTCGACCATGGCCTCGGGCTCATACAGGTTGCGCCCGTCGAAGATCACCGGGGTCTTCAGGCGCCGCTTGATCTGGCCGAAGTCGGGGCTGCGGAACACCTTCCATTCCGTCACGATCACCAGCGCGTCGGCGCCGTCCAGCGCATCCATCTGGTTCTCGTGGAAACTCACGCGCGCGGCGCCGCCCGGCAGGTCGGCCAGGTCGGCATCCAGCACGCGCCGGGCTTCGGCCATCGACACCGGGTCGTGCATGCGCAGCGACGCGCCGCGCGACACCAGTTCGCGCGCCAGCACCCGCGACGGCGCCTCGCGCATGTCGTCGGTGTTGGGCTTGAAGGCCAGGCCCCACACGGCAAAGGTGCGGCCGGTCAGGTCATCGCCGAAGCGGCGCACGACCTTGTCGCCCAGCACGCGCTTCTGCGCGCCGTTGACCGATTCCACCGCCTCCAGCACGCGCATTGGCTTGCCATGGTCGGCGGCAGTGCGCATCAGCGCCTGCACGTCCTTGGGAAAGCATGAACCGCCATAGCCGGCGCCGGCATACAGGAAGCTGTAGCCGATGCGCGGATCCGAGCCGATGCCCATGCGCACCAGCTCGATGTCGGCGCCGACCTCGTCGGCCAGGTTGGCCAGCTCGTTCATGAACGAGATGCGCGTGGCCAGCATCGAATTGGCCGCGTACTTGGTGAACTCGGCCGAGCGCACGTCCATGTAGAAGGTGCGCTCGTGGTGCCGGTTGAACGGCGCGTAAAGCTGGCGCATGGTGGCCTGCGCGTGGCGGCCGGCGACATCGGCGTTGCACCCCAGCACGATGCGGTCCGGGCGCATGAAGTCCTCGACCGCGGCGCCCTCTTTCAGGAACTCGGGGTTCGACACCACCGAGAACTGCAGGTCTTCCAGGCTGCGCGCGAGCAGCTCCTCACGGATCGTGGCGGCCACGCGGTCGCCGGTGCCCACCGGTACGGTGGACTTGTCGACCACGACCTTGAAGCCGGTCATATGGCGGCCGATATTGCGCGCCGCCGCCAACACGTACTTCAGGTCGGCAGATCCGTCTTCGTCCGGGGGCGTACCCACGGCGATGAACTGCACGTCGGCGTGCTCGACACTGGCCGCCACGTCGGTGGAAAAGGTCAGCCGCCCGGCGGCACGGTTGCGCTGGATCAGCTCCTGCAGGCCCGGCTCATAGATCGGCACGCCGCCTGCGTTAAGCAGCGCGATCTTCTGCTCGTCCAGGTCCAGGCAGAACACGTCATTGCCAAGTTCCGCCAGGCAGGCGCCGGTGACAAGGCCGACATAGCCGCTGCCGATGATGGTGACTTTCATAGCGTTAATTCAATTCTGTTGCACAGGACCGCCCGGGATCAGCCGAGCGTCTCGGAACGCCGCGGGGCGTAGGTTTCCCAACGGTTGCATCCCGGGCATTGCCAATAGAAAAGCCGGGCGCGGAAGCCGCACTCGCGGCAGGTGTAGCGCGCGAGGTTGCGCGTGCGCAGCTGCAGCAGGTCACGGATGGCCGTGGTTTCCTGCGCTTGCTCGTCGTTGCCGTCGGCGCCCTCGGCACCCTCTGCCGGGGCATCGGCACCCGCCGGCTGCGCGGACGGGGCGCCGGCCGCGGCCACCGCCGCCTGCGCCTCGAAATACTTGGTCAGCGCCAGCAGCGTAGGCTGGCGGCGCAGCTGCTCGCGCATCAGGCGCGCGGCGGCTTCCGGGCCGTTCACGTCCAGTTCTGCCTGGTAGGCGGTATCGAGCACCTCAGGCGCCAGCTTGCCCTTGAGCAGGCCGCGCAGCCATTCCAGCGCGGCGCCCTCCTCCTGCAGGCTGGCGTAGGCCTTGACCACGCGGTCCGCCACCAGCGGCAGGAAGGATGCATCCTGCCGTTCGATGCCAAGCCAGTGGCCAAGCGCCGCGCGGGCGTCGCCCGCGGCCGCGGCCACGTCGCCCAGCAGGATCGGGGCGCGCACGTTGGCAGGATTCTCGGCAACGGCCTGGTTCAGCCACTTCACCGCATCTTCGGGGCGCTTGCGCTGCAGCGCGTCCTGCGCCAGCTCACAGCAGAACTGGGCAATCTGCAGGCTGTAGCTCGTCTGCTCCAGCGTCTGCAGCTCGCGCGCGGCCTCGATCGCCTTCTGCCACTCCTTTTCCACTTCATAGAGCTCAAGCAGCACGCGCTTGGCCGACGCCGCGTACGGGCCCGACATCAGCCGGCGCAGCGATTCCTCGGCACGGTCCAGCAGGCCGGCGCGCAGGAAGTCCTCGCCCAGTTCAAACAAGGCATGCTCGCGCTCGGGCTCGGGCAGGTCGGGGCGGGTCGCCAGGTTCTGATGCACGCGGATGGCGCGCTCGGTTTCGCCGCGGCGGCGGAACAGCGCGCCCAGCGCAAAATGCAGCTCGGTGGTTTCCGGGTCCAGCCGGGCCACCTCGATAAAGGCATCGATGGCCTGGTCGGGTTGCTCGTTGAGCAGGAAATTGAGGCCCTTGAAGTACGAGCGCGGCAAGGCGCCCTGTTCGCTGATGAGCTGGCGCACGTCGAAACGCGCCGCCATCCAGCCAAGGCCAAAGACAAGTGGCAGCGCCAGCAGCCACCAGGTTTCAAACATCATGGATCAGACTTTCGGGCCGACTACGTTATAGGGAACAGGCTTGCCGTCACGCGGCGCGGATGCGGCCGCCGACGACGCCGCGGCTGCGGCGGACGCCGGTGCCTGCGCCTCCGCGGCCGCGCGGCGCAGTTTCGCCACCTCCATGCGCTGGCGCATCAGCCCGGGCGCGACCGATGCCAGTGCGGCCACCGCGCCCAGCACGAAGGCGGCGAACAGGATCAGGATCAGCGGCGCATGCCAGACGGCATTGAAGAACAGCTGCAGCGAGGCTTCGGCGGTATTGCGCAGCGCCAGCACGAACAGCAGCACGAATACGACGATACGGACGATCCAGGCGAACAGTTTCATGCAGGTAGGCAGCGAGTCAGCGTGACATTGGGACGGGGCAAGCGACAGGCGACGCGTACTGGCGCAAGGCCCGGCAAGGACCCCGGCATTGTAACGGAATCACTTCCCGGATTCGGTAACGTGGCGGTAACGGGGTGCGAACCCGCTGCGGCGATCGACTCCTGGCATCGACTTGCGCACGATGCAGCACCTGGCATGGCGTCATCTCAGAAGCATCAAACGAAAAAAAGCGCCCCAACGGGGCGCTTTCTTATCAACAACACAGCAGCAGGCAAAGCCCGGGCAATCAGGAGCGGACAAAATTCAGCCCGCTCTCATGCAATCCCGCCGGTGCGGCGGGAGCCGCACCCTGGCCAGCCTTGCCCGGCGCGGCTTGCACCGCGCCGCCGGAATGGCCGTTGCCATTGACGCCCGCAGGCACCGGCTGGCTACGGTCAACCCGTTCGCGCAATTCCTTGCCCGCCTTGAAGTGCGGCACCCGTTTCTCGGGCACCAGCACACGCTCGCCGGACTTGGGATTGCGCCCCACGCGAGGCGGACGCTTGTTCAGACCAAAACTGCCGAATCCGCGGATCTCGATGCGATGGCCGTCGGCCAGCGCCTCGGACATCGCGTCGAGTATCGTTTTGACCGAGATGTCCGCGTCCCGCAGCAACAGCTGGGGGAAGCGGGCAGCCAGTTTTTCGACGAGCTCCGACTTGGTCATGGGCATACGCGCAAGCGCGGGGGCCTGCGATTACTGGTTGTCCTGGCCGAGCTTGGCCTTCAGCAGCGCGCCGAGGTTGGTCGTGCCAGCCGTGCCGGTGTCAGCCTGGAACTTTTGCATCGCTTCTTGCTGCTCTGCGCTGTCCTTGGCCTTGATCGACAGGTTGATGTTGCGCGACTTGCGGTCGACGTTCACCACCAGGGCGGTGATCTGCTCGCCTTCCTTCAGCACGTTGCGGGCGTCTTCCACGCGGTCAGCGGAGATTTCCGATGCACGCAGGTAGCCTTCCACATCGTCAGCCAGCTGGACCACGGCGCCCTTGGCGTCAACGGCCTTGATGGTGCCCTGAACCAGCGAGCCCTTGTCGTTGGCCGAGATGAAGTTGTTGAACGGATCGCCCGACAGCTGCTTGATGCCCAGCGAGATGCGTTCCTTGTCGACGTCGATGCCCAGGACCACGGCTTCGACTTCGTCGCCCTTCTTGTACTTGCGCACGGCTTCTTCGCCAGTCTCTTGCCACGACAGGTCGGACAGGTGCACCAGGCCGTCGATGCCGCCCGGCAGGCCGATGAACACGCCGAAGTCGGTGATCGACTTGATCTGGCCGGCCAGCTTGTCGCCCTTCTTGTGGTTACGCGAGAAATCGTCCCACGGATTGGCCTTGCACTGCTTCATGCCCAGGCTGATACGACGCTTGTCTTCGTCGATATCCAGCACCATGACTTCGACTTCGTCGCCCAGCTGGACAACCTTGGACGGCGCAACGTTCTTGTTGGTCCAGTCCATTTCCGACACGTGCACCAGGCCTTCGATGCCGGCTTCGATCTCGACGAACGCGCCGTAGTCGGTCAGGTTGGTCACCTTGCCGAACAGGCGGGTGCCTTGCGGGTAGCGGCGCGAGATGCCGACCCACGGATCTTCGCCCAACTGCTTCACGCCGAGCGAGACGCGGTTCTTTTCCTGGTCGAACTTGAGGATCTTGGCGGTGATTTCCTGGCCAACCGACAGCACTTCGCTCGGGTGGCGGACACGGCGCCAGGCCAGGTCGGTGATGTGCAGCAGGCCGTCAATGCCACCCAGGTCCACGAACGCGCCGTAGTCGGTGATGTTCTTGACGATACCGTTGACGATGGCGCCTTCCTTCAGGGTTTCCATCAGCTTCTGGCGCTCTTCGCCCAGGGTCGCTTCGACCACGGCGCGGCGCGACAGCACCACGTTGTTGCGCTTGCGATCCAGCTTGATGACCTTGAATTCCAGGGTCTTGCCTTCGTACGGGGTGGTGTCCTTGATCGGGCGCACGTCAACCAGCGAACCCGGCAGGAACGCACGGATGCCGTTGACCATCACCGTCAGGCCGCCCTTGACCTTGCCGGTCACGGTACCCGAGATGATTTCGCCGTCTTCCAGCGCCTTCTCGAGGTTCAGCCACGATGCCAGGCGCTTGGCCTTGTCGCGGGAGAGGATGGTGTCGCCATAGCCGTTCTCGAGCGCATCGATGGCCACGGAGACGTAGTCGCCGGCCTGCACTTCGAGTTCGCCCTGGTCGTTCAGGAACTCCTCCACCGGCACGAATGCCTCGGACTTGAGGCCGGCATTGACGACCACGAAATTGTGGTCGATGCGCACGACTTCAGCGGAGATCACTTCGCCAGCCTTCATATTGGAGCGGGCGACGGATTCCTCGAACAGTGCGGCAAAGGATTCGTTAGTTTGCAGGTCGGACATAAACGTAAGGTGAAATCCGCAATACGCTGGCCGGCGCGACTATCGCGCTCAGTCTGCCAGGGCAGCGGGGTCAGGTTTGACACAAGCCAGCCACAAGTCTTGCCCGGGCTGGCGCCATCTGGTGCCGTCGGGGTACGCCGCTTCTACTGATGCGCCCGCATGCATCTCATGCACCGGGCCGCACAGCGGCAAACCACTCCAGCACCTGCGCCACTGCCTGGTCCACCGTCATATCGGAGGTATCCAGCAGCTTTGCATCCTCGGCGGGACGAAGCGGCGCGGCGGTGCGGGTGCGATCCCGTACATCGCGCGCTTCAAGGTCACGCAAAAGGTCTTCAATATTAGCAGAAATTCCCTTATCAATCAATTGTTTATAGCGCCTGCGAGCGCGCGCCTCAACACTTGCGGTCAGGAACACCTTGAGCGGCGCATCCGGGAAGATCACGGTGCCCATGTCGCGGCCGTCCGCCACCAGCCCCGGCAGCTTGCGGAAGCTGCGCTGCAGCTGGGTCAGCGCGTCGCGCACCGGCTGGTGCACGGCAATGGCCGAGGCCCGGTTGCCGATCGCCTCGGCGCGGATTGCCAAGCTGACTTCCTCGCCTTGCAGCCAGACGCGGTCAGGGCCGAACTTCACATCGAGGCGGGAAGCGATCTTTGCAAGGGCGTCCACGTCCGCCAGGTCAATCCCGGCGCGGTCGCTGGCCAGCGCCACGAGCCGGTACAGGGCGCCGCTGTCGAGCAGGTGAAAGCCCACGGCATCCGCGACCTTGTGCGCGACAGTACCCTTGCCCGAGGCAGTCGGCCCGTCAATGGCGATGACGTTGACGATAGTCATTATTTATAAAACCAAGAGAAACGATTGATTGTGAATTCAATTGAGAATCATTATCATTTGATTCATGGCACTTCGCCGCAGCCGCGGCATGGTGCCCTTTCCGTCCAGTCGCGAGGCAATCTACCATGGCAAAAACCCTGACGTTCGGCATCATGCACCTTGGCATCGCGTTCAGCGTGACGTATGCGCTGACCGGCAGCCTCGCCATCAGCGGCGCCATCACCTTCATCGAACCGGCCGTCAATACCGTGGCCCACTACTTCTTCGACCGCTACTGGGAGAAGCGCGAGCGCCGCCAGGCCGGGGCTGCCCGCGACCACGCCAACCTGGCCAGCGCTTAGCCGGTCACGCCCGCAAACACGCTGAAGTAATCCGGGAACGTCTTCGCCACACAGCCCGGATCATTGATCCGCACCGGCAGCGGCCCGAAGGCCGCCAGCGAGAAGCACATCGCCATGCGATGGTCATCATAGGTGCCAATGCCTTCGGCCGGAGTCTGCCAGGGCTGCGGCGGCGTCACACGCAGGTAGTCCGCCCCTTCTTCCACGACTGCGCCGAGCTTGCGCAGTTCCGTCGCCATCGCCGCGATACGGTCCGTCTCCTTGACGCGCCAGCTGGCGATATTGGTCAGCGTGGTCGTGCCTTCGGCAAACAGCGCCGCCACCGCCAGCGTCATCGCCGCATCGGGGATATGGTTGCAGTCCAGTTCGATGCCGTGCAGGCGCCCGTCGTCGCGTTCCGTGCCGCGCACTTCGATCCAGTTGTCGCCGGCCATCACATTGGCGCCCATGCGGTTGAGCGCCTCGGCGAAGCGCACATCACCCTGGATGCTGGCCATGCCCACGCCTTCCACCCGGACCGGGCCGCCGCCGATGGCACCGGCCGCCAGGAAATAGGAAGCGGACGACGCATCGCCCTCGACAAAGATTTCGCCCGGCGAGCGGTAAGCCGCGCCCGCCGGCAGCACGAAGCGTTCCCAGCCCTGGCGCTCGACCCCGATGCCGAAGCGCGCCAGCAGATTCAGCGTGATCTCGATATACGGCTTGGAGATCAGCTCGCCCACCACCTCGATCTCGATGCGGCCGCTGTCGGATTGCGCCATCGGCAGGCTCATCAGCAGCGCGGTCAGGAACTGGCTCGACACATCGCCGCGCACGCGGATCGGCGCATCGATGCGAATGCCGGCCGGCTGGATATGCAGCGGAGGAAAGCCTTCATTGCCCAGGTAGCCGATCACAGCGCCCACCTGGCGCAGGCCGTCGACCAGGTCGCCGATCGGCCGCTCATGCATGCGCGGCACGCCCGACAGCTTGTAGCTTCCGCCCTGCAGCGCCAGCGCGGCGGTCAGCGGGCGGATCGCGGTGCCGGCATTGCCCATGAAGAGCTCGGCCGACTTGTTCGGGAAATTGCCGCCGGCGCCGGTGACAATGTAGTCGTCGCCTTCCTGCCGCCACGCCACGCCGAGCGTGCGCAACGCCTGCAGCATCACGCGGGTGTCGTCGGAATCGAGCAGATCGCGCACGCGGGTCTCGCCCGTGGCCAGTGCGGCCAGCAGCAGCACGCGGTTGGAGATGCTCTTCGAGCCCGGCAGCCGGACGGTGCCGTTGGCGCGGGTCAGGGGGCCTAGCGTCAGGTGTTCCATGGTTCTCGTGGGCGCCGGGGCGCCGCGGTCAGGCGATTGGTTCAGGGTTCGGTATGGTTGCCCGCGGCACGCTCTGCGCCCCAGGCCAGCCGGGTCTTGCTGGCGCGCGCGAAGATGCGTTCGAGCGCGTCGCCGTCGCCCTTCTCGATCTGCGCCTTCAGGTGCGCCAGCACCGACTGGTAGGTATTCAGCTCACGCAGCAGCGCGTCGCGGTTGGCCACGCAGATATCGCGCCACATCTCCGGCGACGAGGCCGCGATGCGCGTGAAATCGCGGAAGCCGCCGCCGGCGAAGCCCAGCTTCAGCGCCGCATCTTCCGCATTGGCGACCTGCTCCACCAGCGCGTAGGACAGCACGTGCGGCAGGTGGCTGACCGCGGCAAACACCGCGTCGTGCTGCACCGCCGACATCACATGGCATTCTGCCCCGGCGCTTTCCCACATGGCGCGCACCGCGGCAACATCGGCGCGCGAATTTTCCTGCAGCGGGCACAGCACGGTCTTCTTGCCAACGTACAGGTCCGGCAGCGCCGCCTCCACGCCGTTGAGCTCGCGCCCGGCGATCGGGTGTGCCGGCACGAACTGCGCGACCTTGTCGCCCAGCGCCGTCTTGGCCGCCATGATCACGTCAGACTTGGTGCTGCCGGCATCGGTGACGATGGTGCCCGGCTGCAGGTGCGGCTCCAGCGCGTGCAGCAGCGCAAAGTTCTGCGCCACCGGGGCACACAGCACGATCACGCTGGCGCCGCGCGCGGCATCCGCCAGCGTCGCGGCCTCGTCGATCACCCCAAGATCCAGCGCCTTCTGCAGCGACGCCGGCGAGCGCCCCACCCCGACCACCGTGCCCACCACGCCAGCGCGCTTGAGCGCCAGCGCGAGCGAGCCGCCGATTAGGCCGACACCGACAATGACAACACGGGAAAAATGCAATGCACTCACAATCTCAGGCCGCTAGGGGCAGTGGCTCGGACCAGGCCGAGGTAAATCGATGATTGGCAAAGCGGCGGGCTGCTTGCCTGCCGCTACACGCTGCAAAACGCCGCGATTGTAGCCGGGCTCACGCCAGCGCCCGCTCCAGCGCCGCGATGAAGGCCGCGTTCTCCTCGGCCAGGCCGATGGTGACGCGCAGCCAGCGCGGCAGGTTGTAGTTGCCCACCGGCCGCACGATCACGCCCTGCTTCAGCAACGCCAGGTTGACGCGCGCGCCGGCGTCGTCGTCATCGCCCACGCGCACCATCACGAAGTTGCCGGACGACGGCACGTAGTCCAGCCCAAGCCGGTTGAAGGCATCGGTCAGCTGGCGCTTGCCGGCACGGTTCAGCTCGGCGCTGCGGCGCAGGAAATCGGCATCGCCCAGCGCGGCGATGGCCGCCGCCTGCGCCACGCTGTTGACGTTGAACGGCTGGCGGATGCGGTTCAGCAGGTCCGAAAGCTCCGGTTGCGCCACCGCGTAGCCGATGCGCAGGCCCGCCAGGCCATAGGCCTTGGAGAACGTGCGCGACACCATCAGGTTCGGGTAGCGGCGCACCCAGGCGAGCGAATCGTATTGCTGGTCGGCATCCAGGTATTCGTTGTACGCCTCATCCAGCACCACCACCACGCTGGCCGGTACCCGCTGCAGGAAGGCTTCGATCTGCGCGGCCGGCACGAAGGTGCCGGTCGGGTTGTTCGGGTTGGCGATAAAGACCAGGCGCGTATCCGGCGCGATCGCCGCGGCCATCGCCTCCAGGTCATGGCCGTAGTCGCGCGCGGGCACTTCGATGGCGCGTGCGCCGATCTCCTGCGTGGCCAGCGCGTAGACCGCGAACGAGTACTCGGCATAGACGATCGACTGGCCCGGCTCCACCAGCGCATGCGCGGCCAGCTCCAGGATGTCGTTGCTGCCGTTGCCCAGCGTCAGCCAGTCGGCGGGCACGCCGAAGCGCGCCGACAGCGCGCCCTTCAGTGCAAAGCCGTTGGAATCCGGATAGCGGCCGAGTTCAGCCACCGCATCGGCCACCGCGCGGCGGGCCGACTCGGGCATGCCGAGCGGATTCTCATTGGAGGCGAGCTTGACGATGCCGGCCTCGTCCAGGCCGAACTCGCGCGCGACCTCCGAAATCGGCTTGCCGGCCACGTACGGCGAAATCGCCCGCACATAGCCGGGTCCGAACACGGTGCCGCCTTGCTTACCCTGCTCTGCCATCTCGTCTCCTTGTTCTTGCCTGGCTGCCTTACTTGCTCGACGGATACGAGCCCAGCACCTTCAGGTAGGCCGCATTGCGGCGCAGCTCTTCGATGGCGCGCGCCACTGCCGGCTCATGCTGGTGCCCTTCCACGTCGACGTAGAAGTAGTACTCCCACGCGCCGCTGCGCGCCGGGCGCGACTCGAAGCGGCACATCGACACGCCGTTCTCCGCCAGCGGCGCCAGCAACTGGTACACCGCGCCCGCCTTGTTGGGCACCGACAGGATCATCGAGGTCTGGTCGCTGCCCGACGGCTCGGTCTCATAGCGGCCGATCACGGCAAAGCGCGTGCGGTTGTGCGGATCGTCCTGGATGTGCGTGCGCACGATATGCAGGTGATAGCGGTTGGCGGCGGACTCGCCGGCAATCGCGGCCACGGTCGGGTCTTCGCTGGCCATGCGCGCGGCCTCGGCATTGCTGGACACTGCCTGGCGCTCCAGGTGCGGGTAGTTGGCGGTCAGCCAGTGCTGGCACTGCGCCAGTGCCTGCGCATGCGCGCGCACCACCGTGACGCCCTGCATGTCGGGCGTGGATGCCATCAGGTTGTGGTGCACCTTGAGCGCAATCTCGCCGCTGATCTTCAGCGAAGTCTGCAGGAACAGGTCGAGCGTGCGCGACACCGCGCCTTCGGTGGAATTCTCGACCGGCACCACGCCGTACTCGACCGTGCCAGCCTCGACGGCACGGAACACCTCGTCGATGCTCGGGCAGGGCACGCCCGACACCTCATGGCCGAAGTGCGCATACAGCGCCTGCTCGGAGAACGTGCCGGCGGGGCCGAGGAAAGCCACTTCCAGCGGCTTTTCCAGCCCGCGGCAGGCGGACATCACCTCGCGCCAGATCGCCGCCACGCTTTCACCCAGCAGCGGGCCGGGGTTGGCGCCCTGCACCTTGCGGATCACCTGCAGCTCGCGCTCCGGGCGGAACACCGGCGCGCCGTACTTCTTCTTGACCTCGCCGACCTCGAGCGCCAGTTTGGCGCGGCGGTTCAGCATCGCCAGCAGTTCGCGGTCAACGGTGTCGATCTGCTCGCGCAGCGGGCTCAGCTCGACCGACAGCTTGCGCTCGGCTTCGCTCAGGTGGCTGTCGTTCTGCTGCTCGTTGGGCGGCGTCTCCTCGCGCGCGGGGGTGCGGTCTTGGCTTGTCATTTTGTATGAATCCGGTGGGCCGCCGGGGCGCGGCGGCCGGAGAAAAACTGACCGCTGCCTGCCGGCGCACTGTGCCTGACGTGCGCGGGCAGCCAGCGGGAATGCGCGTCAGGCGGACGTACGCTCGAACTCGCGCATGAAATCGACCAGCGCCATCACGCCTTCCAGCGACATCGCGTTATAGATGCTGGCGCGCATGCCGCCCACGGTCTTGTGTCCCTTGAGCTGCACCAGGCCGTTGGCCCGCGCCTGCTGCAGGAACGCCTCATTGCGCGATTCGTCGCCCAGGAAGAACGGCACGTTCATGCGCGAGCGGCAGCTCGGATGGATCTCGTTGCGATAGAAATCGCTCTGGTCCAGGTAGTTGTACAGCGCCGACGCCTTGGCGATATTGCGCTGCTCGATCGCGGGCACGCCGCCCTGGCGCTTGAGCCATTTGAAGACCAGGCCGGCGATATAGATCGCATAGGTCGGCGGCGTGTTGTACATCGAGTTGTGCTCGGCCACCAGGCGCCAGTTGAATGCCGACGGGCACAGCGGGTGGGCATGGCCGATCAGGTCGTCGCGCACGATCACGATGGTGACGCCGGCCGGGCCGATATTCTTCTGCGCGCCGCCGTAGACCACCTGCACGCGCGACCAATCGATCGGGCGCGACAGGATATGGCTGGATGCGTCCGCCACCACGATGCGGTCGCCCTTGACCTGGCCGATATCGGGAATGTCCTGGAACTCCACGCCGACGATGGTCTCGTTGGTGCACAGGTGCACGTAGCCGGCATCGTCCGACAGCTTCCAGTCCGCGACGTCGGGGATGCGGTGGAATTTCTGCGCCTCGCTGGTGGCCGCGATATTGACCGCGCCATAGCGGCGGGCTTCCTGCTCGGTCTTGACCGACCAGGTGCCGGTAACGACGAAATCGGCCTTGGGCTGCTCGGCGCTGCGCAGCCGCATCAGATTCAGCGGCACGATGGCGTTTTCGCCGATGGCGCCGCCTTGCAGGAACAGCACCTTGAAATTGGCGGGAATGTGCAGCAGCTCGCGCAGGTCAGCGATCGCTTCGTTATGGATGCTTTCGAATTCGCGGCTGCGGTGGCTCATCTCCATCACCGAAACCCCGGTCCCGTGCCATGACAGCATCTCCTCGGCAGCCTGTTGCAGCACTTCGGCGGGTAGCGCCGCCGGGCCTGGGGAGAAGTTGTAGACACGTTCGGCCAATGCACGCTGCATCATGCCGGCAAGAGCGGGATTCTGGGGATCGTTCATGAGACGGAGAATGGAAAAATGGCTGCCGGTGTTACCCAAGCAGCCATTATCCCTCAAAACCCGCGCCCCGTTGGGCACCCGGGGCCTGGCCCCGGTGCCGCACCGGCCTGCAAGGCTGCAGGCGGGCGGCGGTCTGATTCAGTCGCGAATCACGCCAGCATCACTTCGAGGCGGCGGTGATTTCCTTCTCGGCGGCGTCGCGCATCGACTTGCCGACCTGCGGGCCGTACTTCTGCATCATCGAGCCCCAGATCTCCTGGGTCGCCTTGCCCTGGTTGGCCATGAACTTCTGGCCGGTCGGCGACTTCAGGAAGGTGGTCAGGTCCTTGAGTTCCGCCGTCGAGTAGTACTTGCCAAAGGCATCGTAGTGCGCCTGGATCGCGTCCTTGCGGAAGCCATCGGTGCTGAACGCCGAACCGGCGCCATCAACCATGCGCTGGACCGCGCCGTTCTTCTTCAGCTTTTCGACAGCGGCCTGCTTCTGCTTGTCGTTCAGGGTCTTGTTCTCGACCAGCACTTGTTCCAGCACCAACGGAGCTTCCTGCTTGGCGCCTTGCTGCCAGTTTTCGGCCTGGCCCTTGACGGCCTGGTCTGCCTGCATGACGGAAAGCAGTTCCTTGATGGCTGCTGTCTTTTCCGCATCCTGCGCATGGGCATGCTGCGCCATCATGAAGGTCGGAACGAAAGCAGCCAGAATTGCGATACGTCGATAGGTTTTGAGCATTGTGACTCCCTGGTAAATACGTCCGTTTTAGTCCGGACAGCCGCGAGGCGAGTTCCGGCTGGCGTCCTATTGTTGCAACAATTTACGATTTGTCTTACGGATTGGCGTCCGCGTCGGCCCCGGCAGCACCTTCTGCGCCGTCGGCATCTTCAGCCTCTTCGCCACCGGCGCCGTTGTCGGCATCACTTTCGACGATGCGCTGCAGCCCGGACAACTTGGTGCCTTCGTCAACGTTGATCAGCGTGACACCCTGCGTGGCGCGGCCCATTTCGCGGATTTCGGCCACGCGGGTACGGATCAGTACGCCACCGGTGGTGATCAGCATGATCTCGTCCTCGGGCGAAACCAGTGCTGCCGCCACCACACGGCCATTGCGCTCGCTCGTCTGGATCGCAATCATGCCCTTGGTGCCGCGGCCGTGTCGAGTGTACTCAGCAATGGGGGTACGCTTGCCGTAGCCGTTCTCGGTCGCGGTCAGCACGCTGCCGCGCACGCCCGCCTCAGCCTCTTCGGCGGTCTCGGCCGGCGCCACCAGCATGGCGATCACGGTCTGGCCGTCTTCAAGGTTCATGCCACGCACGCCGCGCGCCTGGCGGCCCATCGGACGCACGTCGTTCTCGTCGAAGCGCACCGCCTTGCCGGCGTCGGAGAACAGCATCACATCGTGCTGGCCATCGGTCACGGCCGCGCCGATCAGGTAGTCGCCCTCGTCCAGGTCGACCGCGATGATGCCGGCCTTGCGCGGGTTGGAGAACTCCGTCAGCGCGGTCTTCTTGACCGTGCCGCGGGCGGTGGCCATGAAGATAAAGTGCTCGGCGTCAAACTGCTTGACCGGCAGGATCACATTGATCTTCTCGCCCTCGGACAGCGGGAACATGTTGACGATCGGGCGCCCGCGCGAGTTGCGCGAACCCTGCGGCACCTCGTACACCTTCAGCCAGTAGAGCCGGCCGCGGTTGGAGAAGCACAGGATGTAGTCGTGGGTATTGGCCACGAACAGCGTGTCGATCCAGTCGTCTTCCTTGGTCGCTGCCGCCTGCTTGCCGCGTCCGCCACGCTTTTGCGCGCGGTACTCGGAGATCGGCTGGCTCTTCATATAGCCGCTGTGCGACAGCGTGACCACCATATCCTGCGGGGTGATCAGGTCTTCGGTGTCCAGTTCGGTCGCGTTCAACTCGATCTGCGAACGGCGCTCATCGCCAAATTCGGCGCGGATCGCGGTGAGTTCGTCGACGATGATGGTAGTAATACGCTCCGGACGCGCCAGGATATCCAGCAGGTCGGCAATTACCGCCATGATGTCGCGATATTCCTGGACGATCTTGTCCTGTTCCAGCCCGGTGAGGCGTTGCAGGCGCATTTGCAGGATTTCCTGCGCCTGGCCATCGGAAAGCCGGTACAGACCGTCCGCCTGCATGCCGAACACGGGCGGCAGCCCGTCCGGACGATAGGAGGCGCGCCCGCCCGGCGTCTCGCCTTCGGCGCGTGCAAGCATGTCGCGGACCAGGGCCGAATCCCATGCCTTCGCCATCAGTTCCTGCTTGGCGATCGGCGGAGTCGGTGCGGCCTTGATGATGGCAATGAATTCGTCGATGTTCGCCAGCGCCACGGCCAGGCCTTCCAGCACATGGCCGCGCTCGCGCGCCTTGCGCAGCTCGAACACGGTGCGGCGGGTGACGACTTCGCGGCGGTGCGCCAGAAAGTACTCCAGCATCTGGCGCAGGTTCAGCAGGCGCGGCTGGCGATCGACCAGCGCCACCATGTTCATGCCGAAGGTGTCCTGCAGCTGGGTGTTCTTATATAGGTTGTTGAGGACAACCTCAGGCACCTCGTTGCGCTTGAGTTCGATCACCACGCGCATGCCGGACTTGTCCGACTCGTCGCGGATGTCAGAGATGCCCTCGACCTTCTTTTCAGTGACCAGTTCGGCGATGCGCTCAAGCAAGGTGCGCTTGTTGACCTGGTAGGGCAGCTCGTCGACGATGATGGCCTGGCGCTGGCCACGGTCGATGTCCTCGAAGTGCGTCTTGGCCCGCATCACCACGCGGCCGCGGCCGGTGCGGTAGCCTTCGCGAACGCCCTGGATGCCATAGATAATCCCGGCGGTCGGAAAATCCGGCGCCGGAATCAATTCAATCAGTTCATCCACCGTGGCCTGCGGGTTGCGCAACAGGTGCAGGCAGCCGTCAACGATTTCATTCAGGTTATGCGGCGGGATATTGGTGGCCATGCCCACCGCAATACCGGACGAACCGTTGATTAGCAGATTGGGAATACGCGCCGGCAGAATCGAAGGCTCTTTTTCAGAGCCGTCGTAGTTGCTGTCGAAATCGACGGTTTCCTTGTCGATGTCGAACAGCATCTCGTGGGCGATTTTCGCCAGGCGGATTTCGGTATATCGCATGGCCGCGGCGTTATCGCCGTCGACCGAACCGAAATTGCCCTGGCCGTCGACCAGCATGTAGCGCAGCGAGAAATTCTGCGCCATGCGGACGATGGTGTCGTAGACTGCGGTATCGCCGTGCGGGTGATACTTACCGATCACATCACCGACGATACGGGCCGACTTCTTGTAGGCCCGGTTCCAGTCGTTGTTGAGCTCGTGCATCGCAAACAGCACGCGCCGGTGCACCGGTTTCAGGCCGTCCCGCACATCAGGAAGCGCCCGGCCCACGATCACGCTCATGGCGTAATCAAGATAGGAGCGGCGCATTTCCTCTTCGAGGGAGACCGGAAGGGTTTCTTTTGCGAATGGATCCATTGCGGCGTGGTTTATGCGGCAGGTTTAAGCGAATGACAGGCCCTTTAGCGCGCGGCACAGTGGGCGCCTGACGGCTGGGCAACGTGCCATTCTAACATGCCGCCACCCCCCGCCTCCCGCTCTCCGGACAGCCCTTGCGCACACCTCCCGAGGCCCTGACTGAAACCCGGAATCCCTGATGCCACAAGGCTTTGCGGGCGACACAAGACCCGTGTTGCACAAACACCACAGGCCCAAAACCCATGCGGCGAATCGAATATATTTACTTCTTAGGAAACGACCCTTGTGGCACAATTCCCCAGCGAAGAGCCAGACATTGTTCGAAGTGGAGCATCCACCACATCGAGAATGTTATACTCCGAAGAATGTATGACTTGTTTTCGTCCATTTGCTCGCAGTAACCCTGCGGTGATCTCATCCTGAGAGGAGAAATATGAAAAAATTTGCCAAGCTCGCGCTCGTTGCAGCTACCGCAGTAATGGCTGCATCCGCTCAAGCTCAGTCCGTCCCTTATGAAAAGAAGGCAGTGAACGACAACTGGGGCAACGGTACGAGCGAGTACGTGTGGAAGAATGGCACGAACGAGCTCTGCTGGCGCGACAGCTCCTGGACCCCGGCCACGGCCAACGCGCTGTGCGACGGCGCCCTGGCCCCGGCCGTAGCGGCACCGGCACCGGCTCCGGTGGCCCCGCCGGTCGTCTCGAGCGAGAAGGTCACTTTCGCTGCTGACACCCTGTTCGACTTCGACAAGGCTGTCCTGAAGCCGGAAGGCAAGGCCAAGCTGGACGACCTGGTCTCGAAGCTGCAAGGCATCACCCTGGAAGTCATCATCGCCGTTGGCCACACCGACTCGTTCGGTTCGGACAAGTACAACGATCGCCTGTCGATCCGTCGTGCTGAATCGGTCAAGGCTTACCTGGTGAGCAAGGGCGTTGAAGCCAACCGTGTCTACACCGAAGGCAAGGGCAAGCGCCAGCTGAAGGTCGATCCGAAGTCGTGCAAGGGCAACCGCAAGTCCCAGATCGCCTGCCAGCAGCCGAACCGCCGCGTGGAAGTCGAAGTGGTCGGCACCCGCAGCGCACGTTAATCGGATCCCCTCCGATGAAAAAAAGCCCAGCGCAAGCTGGGCTTTTTTTTTGGTACAGTTGCCCGGACTGTCCCCTCTTCTCTTCCCTTCACACCGCCGGCGCGGCTAGTGCGCCGGCCCCGCATACGATGACGTTGCAATCGCAAACCCTTTCCGCAGCCGACGCCGCCAATCAGGACCTGCCGCGCCGCAATGCCGATCCGAAGGAAATCGACAAGTTCAGCGAACTGGCCCACCGCTGGTGGGACCCGGAAAGCGAGTTCAAGCCGCTGCATGAGCTGAACCCGCTGCGCCTGGGCTGGATCGACGGCATCGCCGGCCTGGCCGGCAAGCGCGTGGTCGACGTTGGTTGCGGCGGCGGCATCCTGTCCGAAAGCATGGCGCGCCTGGGCGCCACGGTGCGCGGCATCGATCTCTCGACCAAGGCACTGAAGGTGGCGGACCTGCACAGCCTGGAGTCCGGCGTTGCCGTGACCTATGAGGAGATCGCCGCAGAAGCGCTGGCCGCGCGTGAACCGGCCAGCGTGGATGTGGTGACTTGCATGGAGATGCTGGAACATGTGCCTGATCCGGCGTCGATCGTGCAGGCCTGTGCCACGCTGGTGAAGCCCGGCGGCTATGTGTTCTTCTCGACCATCAACCGCAACCTGAAGGCCTACCTGCTGGCCATCGTCGGCGCGGAATATGTGCTCAACATGCTGCCGCGAGGCACGCACGACTACGACAAGTTCATCACGCCGTCCGAGCTGGCGCGCTTTGCCCGCCAAGCCAGGCTGGACCTGGTGGAAATGCGCGGCATGACCTACAACCCGCTGTCGCAGGTATATGCGCTGGGCCGCGACACCGATGTGAACTACATGATGGCGTTCCGCCGGGTGGCAGCATGACGGCCGGCATCGCTGGGGTCTTCTTCGACCTGGACGGTACGCTGGCAGATACCGCGCCAGACCTGGCGGCTGCCGCCAACCGGCTGGTCGTCGAACGCGGCCAGGCGCCGGTGGCCTACGAAAAACTGCGTCCCGTCGCCTCGCACGGCGCGCGTGGACTGCTGGGTGCGGCCTTCGGCCTGCGCCCGGAGGATGCAGAGTTCCCGGCGCTGCGCGATGTCTTCCTGGACTACTACGAGGCCGATATCGCGGTGCACACGCGCCTGTTCGACGGCATGCCGCAAGTGCTGGCCGCGCTCGAGGCAGCGGGCATCCCGTGGGGCATCGTCACCAACAAGATCGCACGCTTCACCGTGCCGCTGATCGCCGCGATCGGCCTGGCCCCGCGCGCCAGCGCGGTGGTCAGCGGCGACACCACGCCCCACTCCAAGCCGCACCCCGCCCCGCTGCTGCATGCCGCGGCAAGCGCCGGCGTCGACCCGCGCCACTGCGTCTACGTGGGCGATGACCTGCGCGACATTCAGGCCGGCAAGGCCGCCGGCATGATCACCGTCACCGCCGCCTACGGCTATTGCGGCGACGGCGAGCCGCCCGAGACCTGGGGCGCCGACCACCTGATCCGCCACCCGGCCGAGCTGATCCCGCTGCTGGTGCCCGCCGCGGTCGCCTGATTGTGTCGCAGGGGTATCCTGGCCGCGCCAGGAACTCCCCGCGACAGCTTGCGTCCAACCGGGTACAATCAGCTTCCTCACTGGGGCCGACCTGGTTTCGACGTGGGTTACAAAGCAGTGGAGGGCATACCGAGGACCCGTCACCTCGTTAATCAATGGGAATGCAATAACTGCTAACGACGAACGTTACGCACTGGCCGCTTAATTGCGGCCGTCCTCGCACTGGCTCGCTGACGGGCTAGGGTCGCAAGACCACGCGAGGTCATTTACGTCAGATAAGCTCCGGAAGGGTCACGAAGCCGGGGACGAAAATTTAGTGACTCGCCGTCGTAGAGCGTGTTCGTCCGCGATGCGCCGGTTAAATCAAATGACAGAACTAAGTATGTAGAACTCTCTGTGGAGGGCTTACGGACGCGGGTTCGATTCCCGCCGGCTCCACCAGTATTCTGTCCGATGCAGTACCTGTAGGTCTAGAAACCCGCGATAGCCCCAAGGCTTCGCGGGTTTTTCTTTTTGGCAGCCGGATCCCCCGCCATCTGTTTTCCAGGACGGCATCCGCATTGCCGCCTTTGCAGTTGTTTGCAGTCATACCCCCAACCCTGGCCTACGCTGGAATCGCTGCAAGCCGGGCCACGCACGGCATCAGCATCACAGTGCTCCACAGGCGGGCTGGCCTGGCACCGGTTCCCCGTTGCCAGGCCCTTTCTCCACGCCCGCGCGACCGCACATCGTCCACAAGAAACGGAGTTGGCGATGCCAATCAAGTCCATCGAGATCCTCCTCACGCGAGACGCGCAGTGGGCCCTGGAATACGACCCCGATAACCCGGGACCGGTCTACCCGTCCCGCGATGCCGCGATTGCCGCAGGCCTGCAGCTGGCGATGACCCACGATGCCGTCCTGACGATTCATGGCATCAATGACAAATCTGACGCGTTCGATTTCAGGGAATTGCACGTCCCTTTGCTCCATTGATGGTTGGTGCCAGCAGCGCGCAGTGGAAAGCAACATCCCCAGAATTGGGGATGCCCGGATCGCGTAGCGGCACCATCATGGCATGCGGGCGTACTGCGACTCGCCCGCTACCACTTGTGGCCCTCGTCCGCCCTGGCCGAGGGCTTTTTCTTGGATGACGCTCCGGCACAGCGCAGCGTCACCGGGAAGCGCCGCCGGCGCTGGGCGTTATACCCCCAGCGCCCGGCCATCGCTGCGCGGGTCGTGCGCGCCGCTGAGCTGCCCGCCGGCATCGATCCGGATCGCGCCCGGATGGCCGGCCAGCTGGCTTTGCGCAGGGATCGGGCTTAGCTGATGGCCGCGCGCGGCAAGCTCGCTGAACACCGGCAGGCCGGCATCCTGTTCCAGCTTGAGGCTGTCGCGGCTGTCCGAGAAGGTCTTGCCCAGCAGGAAGCGCGGGCGGCGCAGTGCCGTCAGCGGATCCATGCCGTAGTCGATCATCCGTGTCAGCACCGCGGCCAGTGTCTGCGGCTGGCCGTCGGCGCCTTGCGTGCCGTACAGCAGGTGCGGCCGGCCCTGCTTCAGGTAGATGCCGGGGTTGAGGGTATGGAATGGCCGCTTGCCGCCGCGCAGCACGTTGGGGCTGGCGGGATCGAGGCTGAACGATGCGCCGCGGTTGTGCCAGAGCACCCCCGTGTCGCCG
This sequence comes from Cupriavidus sp. GW821-FHT07C08, assembly GCF_059419025.1. NCBI lineage: Bacteria > Pseudomonadati > Pseudomonadota > Betaproteobacteria > Burkholderiales > Burkholderiaceae > Cupriavidus > Cupriavidus sp. GW821-FHT07C08. The sequence goes on along the minus strand of NZ_JBWKQZ010000015.1, from coordinate 6,423 downwards.
ACGACAAGGCCGCTGCCCCAGTCGAAATAGACGGTCTGCAGCATGCTCACGCAGCGGCCCTCGCGGTCGGCGGCGCCGATGTAGACCGTGTCGCCGAGCTTGAACACATGCGGCCACGCCATGGCGCGGTCCATGCGGATGCGGCGCGCGTGGGCGTCGAGATTGGACTTCGACAACAGCCGGTCCAGCGGCACGTCGACAAAATCGGGATCGGCGACGTAGCGGTTGCGGTCCAGGAACGCCAGCTTCACGGCCTCGACCAGCAGGTGGTAATAGTCTGCGCTGCCTTCCGGGATACCTGACAGATCGAACCGGTCGAGGATGCCCATGATCTCCAGCGTGGTCACGCCTTGCGTGGGCGGACGCAGGCCGAGCAGTTCGCCGTCGCGGTAGGCGACGCGCAGCGGCACTTCTTCGCGCGCCTGGCATCGCGCCAGGTCACGTTCGCGCAATGGCGAGCCGGCCTTGGCCAGCCCGGCGGCAAGGCGACCTGCGAGGTCGCCCTCATAGAATTCGCGCCCGCCCTGTGTCGCCACCCGGTCCAGGGTGCGGGCCAGCTCAGGCTGGCGGAACATTTCGCCGGGCCTGGGCATGCGCCCGTCTGGCATGAAGACCTGTCCGAAGCCATCCCAGCCTGACAGCTCCGCCGAGCGAAACTCCTGCCAGAAGCACTGCGACGGCGTGACCGGGAATCCGTTGGCGGCGTACTCGGTGGCCCGCGCCAGCAACGCCGACCACGACTGCGTGCCGCCCCACTGGTCCCGGCTGAAGGCAAAGGCGCGGTCCCAGATCGCAACGGTGGCGGCGGCAGTGAGTGCCGCTGCCGGGCCCCGCAGCGGAATCGTGCCGGCATAGCCCGAAGTCTCGGACGCGGCCTGGCCGATGCCGGAGAACGTGCGCACATTGCCGCCGCGGTCGCTGACCACCAGGAAGGCGTCGCCCCCCAGCCCGGTAAAGTGCGGGTATGTCACGCTCAGCACCGCGCCGATGGCAATCGCCGCCTCGATCGCGTTGCCCCCGGCCTTCAATACCTCCAGCCCCGCCTGGCTGGCCAGTCCATGCGGGCTCGTGACCATGCCCGTGGACGAATGCGCCAGCCCCGCACGCCCGGATTGCGCCGGCTCCTGCGCCAGTTCCTGCCCGACGGCAGGCAATACCGTGCTGCCCGCCAGCGCGGCCGACCCGGCCAGGAATGCCCGGCGCGACGTGCCGGTGCCGCAAGGATCCACTTCACCCAGAAATTCCATACCCACTTCCCCCCGGATACGCGGCGGCCGGCCCACGCTCGCAGCCGCGATAACGATTCGATGATGGCGCCGGGTCACGCTGCGCCTGGCATGCAAACCCGGCAGGACGCGTTGGCTCAGGCCTCGGTCTTCCAGCCCTGCCATGGGCGTTCGGCAACCGATTCCGGCGCGGCGTAGTGATGCTTGATCCAGGCATAGGCCGGTCCGAGCGCATTCATCGCGATCACCGCGCCGAGCGCGGCAACGGGATCGCCCGGCACCGGGCCGAAGCCGCCGAACAGCGTTGCAAAATACGAGGCAAAGCCGAAGAACATGCCGGGGATGAAGCGCAGCGCGACGAACACGCGTGCGAGGTACATCATCGAAGCGTTGAGCGTGAACAGGATCACCATCTCCGCCACGATCAGCGCAGGGCCGGAGAACTGCTCGGCTGCCTGGCGGAAGCAAAGCACGATGACAAAGGCAAAGAGCGAGCCCACCGGCAGCGTCGGCCAGATTTTCTTCAGGTTCTCCGGCGTGGGGCCGCCCATGGCAAAGGTCGCGGCCCAGCTGATGAAGATGGCCCATGGCGGCAGGTGCGAGGCATGCGCGGCGATGGGAACGGTGGTGATGGCAAGCAATGAGGCCACGACTTCGGCAGGCAGCTTTCTCATGATCGACTCCTTGATGGACGGGGAACGGGCAATGCTGTCAGCGCGGGCAGCACCGGTGCCGATGGATCTCGCAGCGATGCTGCGTGACGACGGTGATCCTGCCGCGCTTGACCACCCACAGCCGCGGCGGGATGTCGATCAGCGCATCGGCCACCTGGAAGGTATCGAGCACGACCAGGTCAGCCTGGCGCCCGACCTTGAGGCCATAGGTGTCGTGCAGGCCGATCGCGCGCGCGGCGTTGTGCGTGCCCATGTCGAGCACCGCGAGCTGGTGCTCGGGCACGCCGAACTGGGCCACGTGCGCCAGCATGTTGCCGATCTGCAGCATGTCGGCCTTGCCGAACGGCGTGAAGGCATTGCGGATATTGTTCGAGGAATACGCCACGTTGACCCCGCCGCTGTGCAGGGCCTTCACGGGCGCCAGCCCGCGGCGCTGGTTTTGGACGTCCTTGCGGCCGCCGAGATAGAGATCGGTGGCGGGCAGCGTGACGATGCTGATGCCGGCCTCGCGGATCTGCTCGATCAGCGGCTGCAGCTGCCCCGCGTCAAGCGCGCCCAGGCTCGTGACATGGCCCAGCGACACGCGCCCCTGGTAACCGGCTTCGATGGTCTTCTGCGCGATATATGACACCGCGGCAAAGCGCTGATCGCCGGTGTCGTCGGCAAAATCGGCATGCATGTCGACCGGTGCGTCATAGCGTTGCGCCAGTTCGAAGACCATGTCGATATGGCGCATGGTGTCGGCCCAGCTCAGCTCGTTGTACGGGCAGCCGCCGACCACATCGGCGCCCATGTCCATGGCCTCTGTCATCAGCTCGCGGGTGCCCTGCGACTTCAGGATGCCCTCTTGCGGGAAGGCCACGATCTGCAGGTCGAGCAGATCGTGGTACTCCGACTTCAGTTCAAGCAGCGTCTCCACCCCGATCAGCCCCTGGATCAGGTCGACATCGGGATGCGCGCGGATCGCCACCGTGCCGTTCCTGACCGCCATGTCCAGCACCTGGCGCGAGCGGTCCAGCACATCCTGGCGCTGCTGCTTGCTTTTCAGGATGCCGGTGACGCGGATGGCTTCGTCCAGCGTGCCGAAGCGCGCCGGCAGGCGGCGGTGCAGCAGGGCCTTGTCCAGGTGCAGATGCGCTTCGACCAGCCCCGGGATGACCGCGCGGCCGCCGGCCTCGATCACTTCATGCGCCGGCGCGTCGATGCCGGGCTCGATGGCAGCGATGCGGCCGTCGCGGATGGCGATATCGGTCAGGGGCGCGTCGTCGCGAACGCAGGCGTCCCGGACCAGCAGATCCAGCTGCATGGTTTGTCTCCTCAGGTCTTGTTATGCAGGCGAAGTCAGGGCTTCGTTACCTGAAGCGTAGGTGCCGGGACGGCATCACTGCATCAGGATTGGCTGAATTCGACCTAAGGATTTTCCTAGACGCACCGCAGCAGATTCGCGGCAGGCTAGGCGGCGTCCCCGGCTTCGGCGAGCAGGCCGTGGCGGAGTAATGCACCAGCCCGGCAGTCGATGCGATATCCATCTTGCCGAGGATGTTGGCCTTATGGGTGCTCACCGTCTTGGCGCTAAGCGACAGCGCCGCGGCGATCTCGTTGATGCCCTGCCCCTCGGCCAGCATCTGGAACACCTGCAGTTCACGCGCCGTCAGGCGTGCATGCGGCAACATGGCCTCGGGCTGCCGGGCCTGGCTGACAAGCTTGTCGGCAATCGCCGGCGAGACCGCGGTCCCGCCGCGCGCCACCTTGCGGATGGCACCGAGCAGCTGGTCGGACTCGACATTCTTGGTCAGGTAGCCCGCCGCGCCGGCGCGGATAGCCTGCACCGCATATTGCGACTCGCGGTACATGCTCAGCACCAGGATCGGCAGCGCCGGATGGCTGGCCCGTATCTGCTGGATCAGCAGGATGCCGCTGCGCCCCGGCATCGACATGTCCAGCAGCAGCACGTCCGGCGCCTGCGCGCGCAGCAGCGCCAACACTTCGCAGCCGTCGGCGGCTTCGGCCACCACCTGCATGTCGGGCACGGTGGAGAAGATCTTCTTGAGCCCGTCGCGGATGATGGTGTGGTCGTCGGCAAGCATCAGGCGGATCATCTTGCGCCTCCGTTGCCGGCAGCGCCGGCATTGGGAATCTGCGCCTCGACCCGGGTGCCGCCGCCCTTCTCGCTGGTTACCGCCAGCTTGCCGCCCAGCATCAGCGCACGCTCGCGCATCCCCAGCAATCCCAGGCTGCGGCGATGCCCGGCCCTGGACGCATCGATGCCGCGGCCGTTGTCGGCAACCACCAGCCGCAAGGTCCCACCGGCCTCGCTCAGCTCCACCCGCACGCGATCGGCGCGGCCATGGCGGCAGGCATTGGTCAGCGCTTCCTGCGCGATGCGAAAGACCGCGGTGCTGAGTTCGGCGCTGAGCTCGCCGACGGGCTGCAGCGCCAGCTCGCAGGCGATGCTGTCGCGCTCGGAAAAAGACTCGGCCAGCCACTCGATCGCAGCGGTCAGCCCCAGCTCATCCAGCAGCGGCGGGCGCAGGTCTGCGGCGATGCGCTGCACCGCGTCCACCGTCGAATCCGCGATCTGCTTGAGCATCTGCAAATGCTTGCGGCACGCGTCGTCGGCATCGGGGCCCTGCTGCGCTTCGATAAAGCTGAGGCCCAGGCGCAATGCCGTCAGGGACTGGCCCAGCTCATCGTGCAACTCGCGCGAGATCCGGGTGCGCTCTGCCTCGCGCACGGACTGCAGGTAGGCGGACAGCTCACGCAGCTGCGCGCGCGAATCCAGCAACTCCTGCTCGGAGCGCTTGCGGTCGGTAATGTCGCGCGAGATGCCAACCGTGCCGACGACCGCGCCGTCCTGGCCCCGAATCGGCATCTTGATGGTATCGAACCAGCGCAGGCTGCCGTCCTGGCCGTGACGGCATTCCTCATAGCGCCGGCGGATGCCGCTGGCCACCACGGCCTTGTCGGTGCCCAGGTAGACCCGCCCCCATTCCTCCGACCACACCTTGTCCGGCGTGCTGCCCAGGATCTCGGCCTCGGACCGCCCGCATGCGGCCATGAAGGCGTCATTGACCAGCACGTAGCGGGAGCCGGCGTCCTTCAGCCAGGCCTGGTCGGGTATGTTGTTCAGGATGGCCCGCTGCAGGTCGACATACGTATCCATGACTTCTCCTTGTCGGGCCTGTGCCTTGCCGGCAGGTGCCCGATTCATGACAGACAAGAATCGATTCATGCCTTGCCCGCATCAGACGGCATGGCCTGCCTGCAGCCCCTCGCAGACTATAGCCAGCAACCGGCGGCAATGCGCTTGTCGTTTTCCTCAATGGCTCGACGAAAGCGAACGGAGGTCCGGATCACAGCGCCTTGCGGCATGGTGTGGATCAAGGAGCAGTTAGGCAGCCCTTCGTTCCGGTGACATGAAATCTCTGACCCAGGTTTAAGGCAAGCCTTATGGTTGCCGGAATGCGCCAAACCTATCGTAGTAGGCGTAACTTCAACCGGCATGCCGGAAAGCCGGAGGGCCGGCCCACAACCTGGCCGTTTGTGCACGCTGCGCATGCCATCACGGCGATCCCTGCCATGAACGGAAAACAACTAATCAGCGCCCTGCGCCACTGGCTGGCGGTACTTGCTCTTCTTACGGTCCCGCATTTCGCTCAAGCGGCCTGCACTTCCACGCCGGCGATGCCATATCTGCAGGCACTCAGCAACATGGCAGTTGCCGCCAACCTTGCCGTTGGCAGCACCATTCCCGGAACGGTGCATTACTACTCATTCAACGGCACCTGTGCCTACGTGCCGCCGTACGTGGTGGCCGGCGCTCCGATCATCTCCTGCTACTACGGCAGCGGCACTGAAGTCATGCCCGGCGTCTACTCCACCGGCGTCGCCGGCATCGGCATCCGGCTGCGCAATGCGTCGGGCCAGCCCATGACGAACGCTGCCGGCATCTGGTGCGATACCCGCAGCGCAAATCTTGGCTACCTGGACGCCAGCCTGAACTATTCGGTGTCGGTATCGGTGGAATTCGTGAAAACCGGACCGATCACCTCGGGCAATCTTGATCCCACCCAGACTCGCTTCGGCTTCGGCGTCTACAAGGGCAGCACGGCAGGGGGACTGGGTGGCGTCAACAACTACATCGGCTTCAGCGGCAACGTGACACCGCGGGAAATTGCCTGCAACACCAACTACCCCCCCGTGGTCAACCTGCCTGCTATCAGCGCCAAAACGCTCGCAAACCAGGGCGCGGGCGGCAATACGCCCTTCGCCATCCAGCTGACCTGCAGTGGCGCGGCGATTGTTGGCATGACACTGGACGGGGCCATAGGCACGCCGGTAGCCTCGGCCGCGAATGGCATCCTTGGTATCGTCAATGCCGGGACGGGCGGCATGGCCAGCGGCGCAGGCGTGCAGATCGTCAATGCGAGCGGCACCGCGCCCGTACCGTTCCGTCAGACTTGCTCATTCCTGCTCAAGCAGGAACAAAGCTGACTTCCTGTTTCGCCGAGGCCGGTTTCACT